>NMUI01000047.1 GCA_002221445.1 Phenylobacterium zucineum
CGGATGCAGAACCGCCGGTTCACTCGACTGACAAATGGTTTTTCAAAAAAGCTCGACAATCACATTCACGCCTTGGCGCTCTATTTCACGTTTTACAATTTCGCGCGGGTCCACAAGTCGCTGCGGATGAGCCCGGCCATGGCGGCGGGCGTTGCGGATCGTCTATGGTCTTTGGAAGACATTGCGGAGCGGATTGAAACGCACACTGCCAAGCCAGCCAAACGAGGGCCTTACAAAAAACGCAGCGCAGATAATTCAAACTGAGACACTACCCAGGATTGTCATTCCCGCTGGGGTCTTTGCCCAGAAACGGCCACAAGTCTCGGGTTATGCCGCTTCCGATAATGGCGACCCTGGACACCTGAGCACCTTTCCGGCTTTTCAGAAGATCAGGTTAGCGCAATTCGGCGGGGCTGAAATGCAGATAACATTCGATTTCGCGGGCTGCCCCCTTTAGGGCGCACGCGCCTGCGGTTGACATTGCCGGGGTGCGCCATCATGTGTCGCGGGTTTTCAGCCTTTCCGGTGACGATAGCGATTATAGCGCGCGCCGGCTTGGAATTTGTTCACCATATTTGGCGATGGTGCTCAAATCCCTTGAGGGCGAAGTTTAGCAGGACGGCGCACCGCGCATGAAAATTTTCAATCCGTTGGCGGCCCAGCCGGACAATCCCCTGACCCGGTCTGTCAAGGCCGGATACGGCCCGCTCCTATTTGCCTTCGGGTTCAGCCTCGCCTCGAACATGCTCTATCTGGCCCTGCCGCTCTATACCTTCCACATCTATGGCGGGGTCATGACTAGCGGCAGTGTCGACACCCTGATCGTCATTACGGGTGGGGTGCTTCTGGCCTTCATCATGTCCGGCATCATTGACCACTATCGCGCCAAGGTGCTGATCAATTACGGCGTTCTGATGGATCAGCGGGTTTCGGGTCACGTCTTTGCCGCCCTGTTCCAGAGCAATATGGCAGGCACAAGCCAAGCCAAGTCCCAGGCTATGCGCGATCTGGATACCTTCCGGCAGATGCTGACGGGATCATCCTTCGGGGTCGTTTTCGATCTGCCCTGGCTTCCGCTCTATATGGGCATTCTGTTTCTGATTGATCCCCTGGTCGGTCTGGTCACCCTGCTGGGTGCCGGTCTGCTGTTCGGCATCGCCGTGATTCAGGATCAGGCAACCCGTCCGCCCCTGAAAGACGCCAATGAGGCGGCCATCAAGTCTTACGGCTTCACCGATGCGGCCCTTCGCAACATTGAGGCCGTGCGCGCCATGGGCATGATCGAAGCCCTAGGCCGGCGATGGTCGAGCTTCCGTCAGATCACCATGGACCGCAGTTCCGTGGCCTCTGATCGGGCCAGCCTGTTGTCCAACTATACCAAGTTTGCCCGACAGGCAATTCAGGTGCTGATCATCGCCATCGGGGCCTATCTGGTGATCAAGGGCAAGATCAATTCCGGCTTGCTGTTTGCCAATATGATCCTCACGTCCCGAGCGCTTCAGCCCATTGAGCGGCTGGTGGGGTCTTGGGACCCGCTGATGAACGGCACCCGGGCCTATGACCGCCTGATGAAGATTTTTGAGGGCTATAGGCCTGCCCTGGTCTCGGGCACCACCCTGCCCAAGGCCCGGGGTGAAGTCTCTGTGGAGGGGGTCAACTGGGCCCCGCCCGGCAGTAACAAATTCATTCTGCTAGGCCTGAATTTCCGGGTGGAAGCGGGCGAGATGCTCGGCATTATTGGACCATCCGGGGCCGGGAAATCCACCCTGGCCCGGCTGCTGGTGGGGATCTATCCACCGAGCAACGGCTCGGTGCGTCTGGATGGATCAGATGTCGCAACCTGGGACCGCGCCGACTTCGGTCGCAATGTCGGCTATCTGCCCCAGGATACCGAGCTCTTTTCCGGCACGATCCGCGACAATATCGCCCGGTTCCGGGATGGGGTCGATGATGCCGACGTCATTTGGGCCGCTCAGGTGGCCGGGGTCCACCAGCTGATCCTGCGCCTGCCCAACGGCTATGACACCGATCTCGGCGACACGGGACAGGCCCTGTCCGCTGGTCAGCGCCAGCGGGTCGGACTGGCCCGCGCCCTCCTGGGGCAGACCAAGTTGATCGTTCTTGATGAACCCAATGCCAGCCTTGATGCCGAGGGCGAAGAGGCCCTGATGCAGGCCCTTGATACCCTGAAGGCCAGCGGGGCCACGATCATTGTGGTGTCGCACAAACCAACCATCTTCCGCTCCGCCGACAAGCTGTTGGTGATGCGCGAGGGCCGGATGGAGCTGTTCGGCCCCCGGGATGCGGTCATGGCCAAGGTCTCACCAACCCCGGCCCTGCGCGCTGTGGAGGCGGGACGGTGAAGCTCGACCTTGCCAATATCAAACCCTATGCTACCCCGGCCTTCAGTATGGGCGGCCAGGAGCTTGACCCCAATCTGGAACGCCGCTTGCGACGTCCGATGGTGATCGGCACGGTTCTGGTGGGGGTGTTTGTGGTCGGCCTGCTGGTGTGGGCCGCCTTCGCCCCCCTGACCGGCGCGGTCATGGCGCCCGGCGTGGTTCGGGTGGAATCCAACCGCAAGGAAATCCGCCACTTGAGCGGCGGCATTGTCCGGCAGATCCTGGTCAAGGAGGGCCAGAGGGTTGCCGCTGGCCAGACCCTGCTGATCCTCGATGCCGTTCAGCCTAAGGCCTCCGTCGACATCAATCAAAGCCAGGCCGATGCCTATACCGCCCAGCTGGCCCGGTATCAGGCCGAAGCCACCGGCAAGCGCACCGTCACCTTCCCCCCGGAATTGCTGGCCCGGGCCAATGATCCGGTGATTGCGGGCCTTATGCGTGATCAGCAATTCCTGTTCGCCACCCGCCTGCAATTTTTCGAAAGTCAAAACGATATTCTGGGCCAACGGGTCCAGCAGATCGACGCCAATATTGCCGGCATTCGGGCCCAGCTCGACGCCACCGATGACAGTATCAAGCTGACCCAACAGGAATTGGCTGGTTATCAGACCCTCTATGAAAAGGGTTTCGCCCCCAAGACCCTGATCCTTCGTTATCAGCGATCCCTGTCTGATCTCGCCGGGCGCCGGGGCCAGCTCATGGCCGAAATCACCCAGGCTCAGGAGCAGAAGGGTGAAACCCGGATGCAGATCGCCACGCAGCGGGATCAACGGATCAGCCAGGCCGCCGACGGCCTTCGCCAAATGCAGATGAGCCTGACCGATGTCCTGCCCCGGGTCACCGCGGCCCGACAGATGATGGCCGATACCGTAGTGAAATCCCCCGTGGATGGTTATGTCCTGCAACTGACTCAGTTCACCCAAGGCGGTGTGATCGTTCCGGGTGAACCGCTGATGAGCATTGTACCGGCCGATAGCCCGCTCATCGTCACGGTCAAAATCAAGCCCGATCAGGTGGACGATGTTCATGTGGGCATGAAGGCCAAGGTGCGGCTCACCGCCTTTAATTCCCGCAAATCCAAGCCGGTTGAGGCGGTGGTCACCTCGGTTTCCGCCGACCAGATCACCGAGGAGAAGACCGGCGCGGGTTATTTCCGTGTGGATCTGAGGATTGAGCCGGGCGAACTGGCCAAGAACCTGCCCAAGGGCTCAAAAATCTCCCCCGGTATGCCCGCCCAGGCCCAGATCACCACCGGCACCAATACCGTCCTGCACTATATTATCAGCCCCCTCACCGACACCATCGGCAATGCCCTGCATGAAGGTTAACGGCTCGGACCAAAAAACCACCCGACCCCCCTGAATCGCCTATAAAGAGTATTGCGCCGGGGGCGAGCATCCGGTAGGCAATGATCTGGGCTCGTTTAACATTACCCGCGATTCGTCGTGGTGAAGTTGGACGTTCCTTCGGGGCGAGTTCGCCGCGCCATCCCGGCGGGCAAGCGATCCGAAGGTTTTGTGACACACGACTGGAGAGCTAAATGGCGACTACAACCTATTATTTCGATACGATAACGGCGACCGAAGCGTCTAAGCTCGTAAATGGCGGTACTGACGCTCTTATTTTTTCGGCAGGAGCAACTGCTTCTCAGTTCACAGCGACCTATGTTGCTGAAGTTGCCGCATCGGGGGCCTCGCCTGCTGTCAAGGCCCATGTGGACATCACCGGTAATGGTCGGACAGTCACCATCGGTGGTCTTGACGCGGCGGGCTTGGTTCCTACTTCTTTTACGGGTTTCGACACGCCGATCAGCGTTTTCTCTGACGGTTCGCAATTGCTAATTGGTAACGCGACCAGCCAGACGCTCACCGGGTCTGCAAAGTCTGATGTCATTTACGCGGGATCTGGGGCAGACACTTCGTCAGGTAATGATACCATTAACGGCGGTTCCAGCGGTAATGATTCCGTTTATGGCGCTGCTGGTGATGACAAAATTACCACGGCCGATGGGAATGACCTCGTCTTCGGTGGCGGCGGCAGCGACACCATCGCTGTTGGTAACGGCGCTAACACAGTCAATGGTAACGCCGGGGATGACAGCATCACGGCCGGTACAGGATCCGATAGCCTGTATGGCGGTCAGGGCAATGATACCATTGTCACGGATGCTGGTAATAACTGGTCCAACGGCAATATTGGTAACGACAAAATCACGGGCGGCACGGGCGCTGACACCTTGCTCGGTGGCCAGGGTAACGACACGATCGACGGTAGTTCTGGCGTGAACTATCTGAGTGGCGACCTTGGTGACGACTCGATCACAGATGGCACCAATACATCGACCATCTATGGCGGTAGTGGCGGTGATATAATTGATAATGCTGGTGGTGACTCGACTTTCGCGATAAGCGGCGGTAACGACTCCATCGATGGTGGTGACGGGAATGACACTGTCATCGGTGGCGCTGGAAATGAATTTATCTTCGCTGGCGCAGGAGATGATAGCGTTAACGCTCATGGTGGTAACAACACCGTAAATGGCAATGCCGGTGACGATGTGATCACGGCGGGTACTGGCAATGACAGCCTTTACGGTGGTCAGGGCAATGACGACATTAATGTGGGTATCGGCACTAACTGGGCTAACGGTAACCTTGGCAATGACACCCTTCGCGGGGGTGCTGGCAATGACACCCTGCTCGGTGGTCAAGGTGGCGACAGCCTCATTTCGGGCGGTGGCGCGGATTATCTGAGCGGCGATCTTGGCAACGATGTGATTACTGGTGGTGCTGGTAATTCGACTCTCCTTGGTGGGGATGGCAATGACCAGATCACGGGTGATACAGGTAACGAGTACCTTGATGGCGGCACCGGCAATGACAACCTGGTCGGCGGCACGGGCAACGACACCCTCTTGGGCGGCGACGGCAACGACATCCTGAGCCAAGGTGCGACGGGTAACTCCAGCATCGACGGTGGCGCTGGCAACGACCAGATCACTTCCGCAAGCGCCGGTAACGACACCATCTCCGCTGGCGACGGCAATGACAACGTGACGGCTGGCGCTGGCGCCGGCAATGACGTGGTCACCCTCGGCGCAGGCGATGACGTGTACTCCGGTACGGCTGGGGCCACGGGCACCAACAGCATCGATGGTGGCGACGGCAGCGATACGATCGCGGTTATCGCGGGCAAGAACTCTGTCCTTGGCGGCGCGGGCTCTGACTCCATCACCGGCGGCGCGGGTAACGACACCCTGTCCGGCGGCGACGGCGCTGACACCATCACCGACACCCTGGGCGGGGCGAATGTCCTCGACGGCGGTGTTGGTGCAGACAAGATCACCGGCGGATCTGGAAATGACACTCTGACGGGTGGTGACGGTAACGACACGATCGACGCGTCCACTGGCACGGCTAACTCTGTTGACGGTGGCGCTGGCAACGACGTCATCACTATGGCCGGCACGGCGGGCGACACCGTCACTGCAGGCGCTGGCGATGATACCATCACCGCCTCAGGTAGCGGTGCACATGTGATCGACGGTGGAGACGGTAACGACTCCATTACCGGCGGTACGGGCGATGACACCATCACGGCGGGTCTTGGCCAAGACTCTATGACCGGCGGGCTCGGTGCTGACAAGTTTGTGTTCGGTGCAAACAGTAGCTTGGATGGCGCTGTCGATGCGATCTCAGGTTTCGCTAGTGGAACGGACAAGATCTCCGCCGGTGTTGTTGGTACGGCGGCCAACTTCATGAACACGACCAGTGACGCGACCTACGCCCTGGCGCTTAACGATGCGACCTCGCTCATTGGCAATGGTGGTCACGACATTGTTGCGGTTACTGTGAACTTGGCAGACACCTATGTCTTCATTGATACTGCCGGAACAAACACGGTTGGTTTGGTTGTTAAGTTGACCGGCGTTATCGCTAGTACCTTGAATGCGACAGACTTCGTTTAAAGAGATCAAAAGGTCTTAAACCACTGGGGCCGCCTCGCAAGAGGTGGCCCTTTTGTTTTGGGGATGTCTTTCGGCGACGGCTTAAATCCGCTAGGTCATGCGCCATGACCAATGCGGCTATCTATTTTCATCCCGATGGCTTTGACACCCACCGCGACCGACTCATGGGCCGCCATGCGGCGGGCGAAAGTTTTCTTCGCGGCTTTCTCCGCCATGGTCAGGTAGAGTCCTTCTTCCTCTACAACGCCACCGCCACGGCCCATCAGCAGCTCGAACCTCTGATCCAGCGGATCCAAGTGCCCACCCGGCCCCTTACTTGGTACAACCGCCGCCAGCGGAATCTGCTCCAAACCCCTGGCAATCTCTTCATCCCTGGCCCAAATATCGCCTCCGAAGCCTGGCTGCGGCGGCCTTGGGGGGGGCAGGCCTTCGGCATTTGCGGGATCACCCACACCACGGCCACCCATCGGGTTATGGACACCTTGGCCGATATGGTCACGGCCCCCCTGGAGGCCTGGGACACTCTGATCTGCACCTCTAATGCCGTCCGCCACAGCGTTGAGGTTGAGTTGGAGGCCGTGCGCCAGGATCTGGAACGCCGTCTGGGCACGACCCGGTTTTCAAAACCCCGCTTGGAAACCATCCCCTTGGGGGTGAATGTCGATGACTTTCAGACCCATCCCGCCCACCGCGCGGCCTGGCGTACCAAGCTCGGCATTCCCGATGACGCCATCGTCGCCCTTTTCCTGGGTCGGTTCAGCGCTGCGGCTAAGATGAACCCGGCCCTCATGGCCATGGCCCTCGAAGCCGCCGCCAAGGAAACCGGCAAGGAGGTTCATTGGATCTGCGCGGGCTGGTCATCCAATGATCAGGCCACCGAATATCATCACGCCAATACCCGAGTATTTTGCCCCACCGTCCACTATCACGCCGTTGATGGGCGCCCGGTCGAGAACCGTTTCAGCATCTGGTCCGCTGCCGACCTGTTCATCTCCCTGTCAGAGAATGTCCAGGAAACCTTCGGCCTGACCCCGGTGGAAGCCATGGCCGCCGGGCTTCCGTGCGTTGTCACCGACTGGGACGGCTACCGCGATACGGTTCGTCACGGACTGGATGGATTTCGGGTGCCCACCTACACCCCCCGCAGTGGTCTCGGACGCGACCTAGCCTTCGCCTTCACCCATGAGTGGATCGGCTATGACGCCTATCTGGCAGCGGCGGCGCAGATGACGGCGGTGGACATTCCCGCCGCAACTCGGGCGCTTGTGGCCCTGATCAATAATCCCGACCTTCGCCGGACCATGGGGGCGTCCGGGGCCCGTCAGGCCAGGGACGTCTTCGATTGGGCCGCCATTATTCCCCGGTATCAGGCCCTCTGGGGTGAAATGGACGCCATGCGGCTGGCCGGTCCTCGGATTCCGATTCCCGCTGACCCCGACAACCCCCGCCGCCTGGACCCCTTCCGACTGTTTGGCGCCTACCCCACTGCGGCAGCCGGCCCCACCACCGAGGTCACAGTCACCCCAGGCATGACCTGGGATCTGGCCACGGAAATCCTAGATCGCCCCTTCGCCGCCCTCGGGGCCTGGGCCATGCCCGCCCCGCCGGAACGCCGGCAGATCTTCGATTTTTCATGCAAAATCCCGGAGCCCCATCTCCCAAATGCTGACCGGCTTCCCGCCTCACCGTCACCCCTTCATCGAACGCGGCGTTCTCTGGCTGGTAAAGTTCGGCATCCTCACCCTGGTCAACCCGGCCATCCTGCCAAACGACTAGAGTGCGTTCCGATAACCGGTTCCCA
>NMUI01000323.1 GCA_002221445.1 Phenylobacterium zucineum
TGTTCCCTTTAGACGGAAACGTCTAGAGGGATAAAACAGGCTCTCATTCAAGATGTTAGAGTGCGTTTCGATCCGATAACCGGTTCCCACTTATCGGAACGCACTCTAGCCTGGAAATTGACCTCGTACCCATCATAACCGCCCTGGCCCTTGACGAGCCCCTGGGTCCACAGCGCAGGGACCATGCGCTGACGGGTGATTGGAAAGATCACCGTGACTGCCACATCAGGCCAGACTTGGTCCTGATCTACCGAAGGATTGATGACCACGTCCTGCAGCTCGTGCGTCTTGGGTCCCATAGCGAACTGGGATTGTAATTGGGCGCTCTCAGTCCACTGAAGTAGAGGACGGATCTTACCGTGGCGGCGGCATCCGGTGCGCGCCGACCTCCCACCAAAGCAGGAAAGGACCCGCGCATGATCACCCTCTGGGGCGGACAGACCTCACGATCCCTGCGGGTGGCGTGGCTGCTGGAAGAGATGGCCCTTCCCTACGCCGTCCGCCAGGTGGACATGCTGGCGCCCGAGCCGGACCCGCAATTTCTGGCGATCAATCCGGCCTATTTCCTGCCCGCCATCCAGGACGGCGAGGTGGTGATGGTCGAGTCCATCGCCATCATGGAATACCTCATGGCCCGGTACGGCCCCACCCCGCTGGTGCCCGCACCGCAGTCCCCGGACTTTCCCGCCTATCAGCAGTTCCTGCACCTGGGCGAAGCGGGCCTGGCCACCCTGATGATGCCGGTCATTGTCAGCCGCTTCCTGGCACCCGAGGCCGAGCGCGAAAACTGGGGCGCGGCCTGGTGCCTGCAGGCCTTACAGAAGCGCCTGAACCTGGTCAGCGCCCGCCTGGCCGCCTCGCCCTACCTAGCGGGCGAGACCTTCACCGCCGCGGACATTTCAGTGACCTATGCGTTGGGGTTGGGGCAGCGAACCTTGGGGCTGGCGCTGGATGAGGTGCTGCAGGGGTATGTGGAGCGCACGACGGGTCGGGAAGGGTATCGGCGGGCGTTGGGGCGGTCGAGTTAGAGGGGGTGGCGGTTGAGATCAACGTCTCAAGGTGAGGTTGTCCTCTGTTGGAAAAACTTTTCAACTTGAAACTTGCGACCATGAAGAACATATTGTGAACATACGGTCGCAAGCCAACGAGACCTCATCGAGAACTTGGCGCGACTCGGTTGACTGCTCACTTAGTTAGTTAGCGCGTTGGAAGGCATTGGAATGGCCCAAAAAGTCAAAGACTGTTCTGAGATTGGAGCTTCAACCACCCACCTCAAAGCCACTCTGCCAATTTCCGCCCTTGCGCGTCATGGGGGATCAGAGGGTAGCCTCTGGTAGCGGGTTAGCTAGTCTTGAACCTTCAGATTGATTGTCACCCGCTTTTCGTTAGAGGCCTATCGATATGCTAATTTCATCCGAGCAGAGCCCTTTCAAGGTCATTGATCTTTTTTCGTGCGGGGGCGGGATGAGCGCTGGCTTCTCTGGCCAAGCAGCCTGGGTCCTTGCAGGAGCAGTCGACCTAGAAGTGGCTAAACCTTCAGGCAAAGGATCTGGCGAAACCGGATGCAATGCGATTTATGAGGAAAACCATAAAATCGCGCCACTTTCTGCGGATATCCAACAACTCAGCCCAGAAGATTTGCGGACTCAATGTGGACTATCGGAGGGTGATCTATCCTGTTTGATTTCCTGTGCACCGTGCACGGACTTCTCCCGCGCCAATCCTGAAAATCATCTGGCTGATCGCGGTCGCAATACGTTGGTCGGCAGGACTGGTGACTTTATTGAGATGTTGCGTCCAAAAGTGTTCGTGATGGAAAATGCTCGCGAACTTATCACAGGCAATCATCCTCAACACTGGCATAACCTTCGAGCTCGCCTTGAAGACATGGGATACAATGTTCGAGCTGATGTTCACTTCCTGAGCCGCTTTGGGCTACCTCAAATTAGAGAGAGGGCGCTTATTATCGCCTCTCGAGTTGGCCCTGCGTACAGTTTGGAAGATCTATGGCAGGGCTGGGAAGTTCAGTCGGATAAAGTTACCGTTCGAAGCGCTCTGGGACGGTTAGCTGATTGGTATTCCGAGCATCCTCACGATCCGACGGGACGTGTATTTCCAGGCATGGGCCCTGTAGTTACAGCAAGGCTGGAAGCGACTCCCCAAAATGGAGGTGGGTGGATTGATGTGGCACGAAATCCCTCAACGCAACATCTTTTGACACCTCAGTGTCGTCACCGCTGGGATGCGAGGGATTATGGGTCACATCCCGATGTCTATGGTCGGATGTGGCTTGATAGGCCCGCACCTACAATCAAGCGTGAGTGCGCCCATATCGGCAATGGACGCTACGCTCACCCAATGGAGAATCGCCTACTTTCCGTTCGTGAGATGGCAACACTCCAAGGGTTTCCGTTCACCTACACCTTCCCAGTAAAGTCAGTGGCCAACCGATATCGAGCTATCGGAGATGCTGTTCCGCCCTTGATCGCACGACAAATAGCAGCGTGCGTCGAATGGAGCCTCACCGGCAGGAAGCCAGAGCCAGAAGAATGGGTGATGCCAGATACGTCATTGAAAGTGGAGGATTTGCGTCGCTCGGCCTTGAGGAATGCAGCCTAAAGTCCGCACCACTCCTTCACGCATCTTAGAAAATAGTTCCAGTGCCCAGGGTTTCGACTCCGTCCGCCGTCCCACCCCCAACAGTGATGCAAGTTAAAAACCTGCGTAAAGCGCGTCAGGTCGCGATTATTCAATGTCCGCCCTTGCTGTCCACCGCTAAGAATGTCGGGATTGAGCAAAGCCATCATTAAGAACCGATCAGTCCGCAATTCCGTCTGAGTTTCACGGGAAGCAAGTCCCATACGTTCGTGCAGATTCGCAGGATCAGTGGCAGTTTTCACTTCCCCAACGGCAAACTCATGAAGTTTTTGAGAACGCTCTCGCCTATCGTTCTGGACAGCATTGAACTGCTCAAGCGCATCTTGAGCTGATGCGAATGGGGAATTCAATGACTGAAATATATTTGCATCTTTACTGCTTGCAAAGACAATTGCACGACCATTAGATAATAGAAGCGTCTTTATTACACGATTTTCTCCGCCATTTAGCCATTCATAGACTTCGGTTGGCGATCTAATGTTTGGCGGAGTCAATTCACCCACGCTATCAGCGAGTGCTGACGAATTAATTTCACTGATCGCATCAACAAAGGCGATAGCAGCTCCAGCCGCACCAACCCTTCCGCTTAAATTTTGCCCCGCACCATGGATTCCTATGATTTCCTGGTAGCGCCTAAATGACTTTGGGTCAAAATTATCACGGCGAATTTCATCGAGCCATGAATTTAATCTTCTAACTTCCTCAGCAAATGCTTCAGGGTCTTTTATGCGAACAGCTTTAAGTCCAGGAAACAGCAATCGAATTTGTTTGTCAGAAAGACCAGTTAAGTCCAGAAATTCACGTCTATATTTTGCTCCCCCATTAAACGCTGCATCAATATGCAAATATTTCTGTCCTGCTACAGCTACACTGTCGACGTTTGAAGCATCGATTCCACTGAGAGCTAATTTTACAGGATCCTCCCAATCAACTTTTGGACCGGAAATTGTTCCATGATCAGCGATTGACAGCTCAATCAACCTATCTCGGATATGCAGGACCGTTACACGCGCGAAAGCTTCTACAAAATCTCGTACCTCGGCCGACGATTGCGCAGCTCCAATGGGTTTGGCGAAGTTGTCATTCTCAACATGGTGCGGAGAGTCGGTATCAATTAATACCCTACCCACCAGCGATACCCCCTACCCCAACGGATGCAGCCCCGGCGCCTCCTGCCCCGTCCGGGCGACGTATTCCGTATAGCCCCCGCCATACTGGTGAATCCCCTCCGGCGTCAGCTCCAGCACCCGGTTGGACAAGGCCCCCAGGAAGTGGCGGTCGTGAGAGACGAAGAGCATGGTGCCTTCGAAGTCGGCCAGGGCGGCGACCAGCATCTCCTTGGTGGCCATGTCCAGGTGGTTGGTGGGTTCGTCCATGACCAGCAGGTTGGGCGGTTCGAACAGCATTTTGGCCATGACCAGCCGGGCCTTTTCGCCGCCGGAGAGGACCCGGCAGGGCTTTTCCACGTCATCGCCGGAGAAGCCGAAACATCCCGCCAGGGTGCGCAGGGCGCCCTGCCCCGCCTGGGGGAATGAGGTGTCGAGGGACTCGAAAATGGTCTCCGCGCCGTCCAGCAGATCCATGGAGTGCTGGGCGAAATAGCCCATGCGCACGCTGGCGCCGAGGCTGACCGCCCCCTTGTCCGGCTCAATGGCGCCGGCCACCAGGTTCAGCAGGGTCGACTTGCC
>NMUI01000048.1 GCA_002221445.1 Phenylobacterium zucineum
CCGAGCTGTGGGTTTGGGTACCAAACGTCGAGAACCGAGCCATCGGCTGCAATGGTGGCTACACCATGGCCCCAGGCCTTTGAGTTTAGGTAAGTCGCAGAAGTCACAAGACAAGGTTACATTAGGCTCGTTTATGTGACCCATGCAGCCCTGAATCCCAATGCCGACGTAGTCGAGTTGACTCGCGCGATCTGCGACATCGAGTCAGTTTCGGGCAATGAGAAGGCTCTTGCCGACGCCATCGAGTCGGTGCTTCGCCAGTCCAGCCACCTTGAGGTGATTCGCCAACAGGATGCAGTTGTCGCCCGCACCAACCTTGGGCGAGCCAAGCGGGTAGTGATCGCCGGGCACATCGACACCGTGCCGGTTGCCGATAACCTACCCACGAAGCTTCTGAACATGGAGCGTGCCCACGTGCTTTGGGGTCGCGGCACCGTTGACATGAAGGCCGGCGTTGCCGTGCAACTAAAACTCGCTGTCGAGGTGGCCGAACCGAATGTCGACGTCACCTGGATCTTCTATGACCACGAAGAGGTCGATTCGGCGCTAAACGGTTTGGGTCGCCTTTCACGCGAACTGCCTGACCTGCTCAAGGCCGATTTTGCCGTGCTCTGCGAACCGACCTCGGCTTTGGTCGAGGGTGGCTGCAACGGAACCATGAGGCTCGAGGTTCGATTCAAAGGCGTGAAGGCGCACTCGGCAAGACCGTGGATGGGCAAAAACGCCATCCACGCCGCTGCCGAACTGCTCGCTCGCCTCAGCGCGTGGGAGCCAAACGAGATCGAGGTCGACGGCCTGGTCTATCGCGAGAGCCTAAACGCAGTGCTGATTTCGGGCGGGATTGCCACCAACGTGATTCCGGATGATGTGGTCGTGACCGTGAACTATCGCTTTGCGCCGAGCCGAAACGCTGCCGAGGCCGAAGCCTACGTGCGCTCGGTGTTGGGCGAAGCCGACTCCGTCTTGGTTACCGATCTAGCTGAAGGCGCCCGCCCCGGCCTCGACCTGCCAGAGGCGGTCGCGTTCGTTGCGGCCACCGGCACCACCCCTCGGCCGAAGTACGGCTGGACAGACGTTGCTCGATTCAGCGCGTTGGGCATTCCAGCCGTGAACTTCGGCCCCGGCGACCCAAATAAGGCTCACGCAGACGACGAGGCCGTACCGGTTGAGCAGATTTATTCGGTCGAATCCGCCTTGCGAGCCTGGCTCACCGCCTAGTTCACCAAACCGTTATCAAAGCGAAAGCGCCGATGGGCCTTCAATCGCCGTTCTCGGTTTTTTGCGCCGAAATTCTTTGGTTTAATTGAAGTCTGGCAGCGACGCCAAGTAACACAAGGAGCACTATAAATGGCAGCACAGAAGCCGCGCGGAACCGATGGTCCACTCGAGGCAGAACGCGAAAAGCCAGGTCGTATCGTTTTGAAGTTGCCCGTCGAGGGTGGCGGCCGAATGGTCGTTTCGATGGATGACAAAGAGGCGCAAGATCTGATCGACGTGCTCGCAGGAGTCGTTCGAAAGTAAAGCAAAAACAGAAAAGCCGGTCAGTGATGACCGGCTTTTTCTATCTGCGGAGTCTTTAGCGCTTGGATGCCAGGAGGAGTCCGTCGCCCAACGGTAGACAACAC
>NMUI01000324.1 GCA_002221445.1 Phenylobacterium zucineum
GACGGCACCACCACCGCCACCGTTCTGGCTCAGGCCGTTGTCACTGAGGGTCTTAAGGCCGTCGCGGCGGGCATGAACCCTATGGACCTGAAGCGTGGCGTCGATAAGGCTGTTGCCAAGGTCGTTGAGGAAATCAAGAACACCTCGCGCAAGGTCACGGCCAATTCCGAAATCGCCCAGGTCGGCACCATCTCGGCCAATGGCGACGCCGCCGTCGGCGACATGATTGCCAAGGCCATGGACAAGGTCGGCAATGAAGGCGTGATCACGGTTGAAGAAGCCAAGACTGCTGAAACCGAACTCGACGTGGTCGAAGGTATGCAATTCGACCGGGGCTATCTGTCCCCCTATTTCATCACCAATGCCGAAAAGATGGAAGTCGAGCTCGACGAGCCTCTCATCCTGCTCTTCGAAAAGAAGCTCACCTCCCTGCAGCCCCTGCTGCCGGTTTTGGAAGCTGTGGTTCAGTCGGGCCGTCCCCTGCTGATCATCGCTGAAGACGTCGAAGGTGAAGCCCTGGCGACCCTGGTGGTCAACAAGCTGCGCGGCGGCCTGCGGGTGGCTGCGGTGAAGGCGCCTGGCTTCGGTGATCGCCGTAAGGCCATGCTGGAAGACATCGCCATTCTCACCGGTGGCGAATTGATCAGCGAAGACCTGGGCATCAAGTTGGAAAATGTTACCCTGGACATGCTGGGCAAGGCCAAGAAGGTCTCCATCACCAAGGACGACACCACCATTGTGGACGGCTCGGGTGCTAAGGACGGCATTGAAGCCCGTATCGGTCAGATCAAGCGTCAGATCGAAGACACCTCGTCGGACTATGACAAGGAAAAGCTGCAGGAACGTCTGGCCAAGCTGGCCGGCGGTGTGGCTGTGATCCGCGTCGGCGGTTCCACCGAAGTCGAAGTTAAGGAACGCAAGGATCGCGTTGATGACGCCCTGAACGCCACCCGCGCTGCGGTGGAGGAAGGTATCGTCCCCGGCGGCGGTGTCGCCCTGCTCAAGGCCTCCAAGATCCTTGACGGCTTTAAGGGTGATAATCCCGACCAGGAAGCTGGCGTGGCCATCGTCCGGCGCGCCCTTCAGGCTCCGATCCGCCAGATCGCCGAAAACGCCGGCGTTGAAGGCTCCATCGTGGTCGGCAAGGTGCTCGAAAACAGCTCGGCTTCCTTCGGCTTCAATGCCCAGACCGAAGAATATGTGGACATGATCGCCTCCGGCGTCATGGACCCGGCCAAGGTGGTTCGGACGGCTCTGCAGGACGCAGCGTCAATCGCGGGTCTGATGATCACCACCGAGGCGGCCATTGTGGAAAGCCCGAAAAAGGGTGGCAATGGCGGCGGCGGCGGTATGCCCGGCGGCGGTATGGGCGGCATGGGTGACATGGACTTCTAAGTCCCAATCCGGGCCAAGCCCTTTATGTTTCGATAACGGGGCGGAGCTGAAAGGCTCCGCCTTTTTCTTTGTGTCCGGGCAGGCCGATCATTTAAGTACGTTTTTCCGGTTCAACGGAATCGCCTCACGGGATAAGAACCCCCCAACCGACGAAACATAGAGTATGTTTCGACTCGATAACCGGTTCCGAGCCATCGGAACGTGCTCCAGACTTAACCCGGCCCCGCCATGACCCTCACCCTTGATAATATCCGCGCCGCGGCTGAACGGCTGAAGGGGCGCGTTGAGCGCACACCGCTCCGTCACTCTCGGACCCTGTCAGAGATTACCGGGGCTGAAGTCTGGGTGAAGTTCGAAAACCTCCAATTCACCGCCGCTACAAGGA
>NMUI01000006.1 GCA_002221445.1 Phenylobacterium zucineum
TAAAGGGAACAGGCTCTAGGGTGCGGAGTCTGACATTGGGATTGCCGTCATCGGCCATCGGGTTTCAGACAATTCGACAGGTTGACGCTGGGTCGGACTTGACCCTGTGCGTCAAGCTCCGGTTAATCATTGAAAACCATTGAACCTGGGAAGAAACACTGTGAAACTTTACAACTCCGTCGGCCCCAATCCGCATGTGGTGCGTATGTTTATGGCCGAAAAGGGCGTCGATATTCCCAAGGTCGAGGTCGATATTCGTGCGGGTGAGAACCGCAAGCCCCCCTATGACAAGGTCAATGCTGCCGGCCAGACACCGGCCCTGGAACTGGCGGACGGTGCTGTAATGTCCGAGATCACCGCCATTTGCGAATACCTAGAGGAAAAGCATCCGACTCCGGCCCTCATTGGAACCACGGCGGAAGAGCGGGCTGAAACCCGTATGTGGGTTCGCCGGATTGACCTCAACATTTGTGAACCCCTGGCCAACGGCTTCCGCGCCGCTGAAGGTCGTCCGATGTTTGAAAGCCGGATGAAGCTGGTGGGCGCTGAAGGTGCCGCCGATCTTAAGGCCATAGCCCGTGATCGCATTCTTTGGCTGGACGCGCAGATTTCCGGGCGAGATTTTGTCGTTCCGGGGCGGTTCACCCTGGCCGACATTCTGCTGTTCTGCTTCCTCGGCTTTGGGGCCATGGTCGGCCAGCCCATTCCCGATGAGGCCGCCAATATCAAGGCCTGGTTCGAGCGGGTAAAGGCGCGTCCCAGCGCCGCAGCCTGAATTAACTATTCCCGGGCCGGGGTTGGGCCCCGATCCAGCTCCGCCTTCAGGACATCCCGGTCCAAATCACCCTCCCAGCGGGCGATCACCAGGGTGGCCACACCATTGCCGACCAAATTGGTCAGGGCCCGACATTCGCTCATAAACCTGTCTACCCCCACCAGCAGGGCCAGGGCGGCGATCGGGATGTCGGGAATCACCGCCAGGGTCGCCGCCAGAGTGATGAAGCCTGCCCCGGTTACGCCGCTGGCCCCTTTTGAGGTGAGCATGGCGATCCCCAGCAGGGTCATTTCCTGCATCAGACTCAGGTGGGTATTGGTCGCCTGGGCCAGGAATAGGGTGGCCAGGGTCATGTAGATATTGGTGCCGTCCAGATTGAAGCTGTAGCCTGTGGGGATGACCAGACCTGCCGATGTCTTGCCAGCCCCCAGGTTTTGCATTTTCGCAATCATCTGCGGCAGGACGGACTCCGAGGAACTGGTGCCCAGCACGATCAGCAGGTCCTCACGGATATAGTTCAGGAATTTGAAGATTGAAAATCCGGTCAGGGCGGCCATGATACCCAAGACCACGATCACGAAGATCAGCGAGGTTGCATAAAAGGTCGCGACCAGGGCTCCTAACTTGATCAAGGCCGCCAAGCCGTACTTGCCCATGGTAAACCCCATAGCCCCGAAGGCCCCCAGGGGTGCCAATTTTACCACCACGCCGATCAGGCTGAAAAAGACCTGAGACAGGTCCTCAAGGGACTTGGCGGCCTTTTCCCCGACCGCCCCCAACCGGGTCATGGCAAAGCCGGTAAGGACGGCGATCAGCAAGACTTGCAGCAGGTTGCCTTCGGCGAAGGGGGCGAAAAAGGTCTTGGGGATTAGGTCCAGCAGATATTCGACCAGAGTGCCGCCATGCCTAGCCTTGTCCAGATAGCCAGCGGCCACAGAGGGATCCAGGGTCTTGGGATCGACATTGAAGCCCTCACCTGGCTTAACAAATTTGCCTACAACCAAGCCGACCCCAAGCGCCAGGGTTGAGACCAGTTCGAAATAGACCAGGGTCTTGGCCCCCAATCGACCGAAGGCCTTGATGTCTCCCATCTTGGCAACCCCACCGGCGATGGTGCAGAAGATGACCGGGGCGATGGCCATCCTGATCAGGGCTACAAAGGCATCGCCCAGGGGCTTCAGATCAACTCCGGATTTCGGCCAAAGGGCACCGACTCCTATGCCCAGGCGATGCCGATAAGGACCTGCACATAGAGCACACGCAATAGCTTAAAGACGCCCATCGCCTTATTCCCCCGTCAGGGCTCAAATGCGCCCGTTAGGACCACGATAACCCAGGGGCGGTGGCTTGCGAAGTCACGCATCGACGGATGCGCCGATCACGGTTATGCACGCGAAAACGCCATGGTCGAAATCCCTTTTCCCGAGGTAATCTTGACGACACGCTTAGCTATTTATCATCCTCCCGGTCGTCTGGGCCTGAAGCAAAACCCCTTCGGAAAAGATGTTGCGAACCTTCAGCTGTTCCAGGCTTTGGCCCGGTATGGCGGCTATGAACAGTTGGATATCTTGTCGGCCGATGGGATCGGCGGTGATGTTCTGTCGGCCGATCTGTTTCCCGACGGCTCGCCCACTGTACGCTTGGCGGGGGCCGGATTGTTGGCGACCGACGGGGCCGCTGCGGGGGGAACCCTGATCCGGGGTCAGGCGGACCTTGCCGAACTGGCCTGGAATCGCCGTCGGACCGTGGGAGACAAGGCCTTCAGCCTTGTGGGTATGATCCATACCCTGGCCCCCCGACCATGCGGCAGGAAATATCCAATGCAACCTTCGCCCCGATCCAGGATTGGGACGCCCTGATTTGCACCTCACCGTCCGTAAAAGCCGCCATGACAGCCATGTTTGATGGTCTGGCGGATCACCTTGCCGAGCGTTTGGGCGCGGTTTATTCACCCCGACCGCGTTTGCCGGTGATTCCGCTCGGGGTGGACGGGGCACGGTTTGCCGCCATCTCAAAGGACAAGGCGGCCAGGGCGCGCCTGCGGACCGACCTCAAGGTCCCAGATGACGAAATTCTGGTTATCTGGGTGGGGCGGCTGTCCTTCTTCGAAAAGGCATTTCCTCAGCCCATGTTCCGCGCTGTGGAGGAGGCCGCTGCCCTGAGTGGTCAGAAGCTGCACTTCGCCTTGGCAGGCTGGTTTCCCAATGGCGAGCAAGATCATACCCGTTACGCTGACGCCGCCCGGGCCTATTGTCCCAATGTTTCAGTTACATTCGTGGATGGAAACCGCTCTGATCTGGTGGCTGACCTTTGGGCGGCGGGGGATGTGTTTATCTCCCTGGTGGACAATGTGCAGGAGACGTTCGGCATTACCCCGGTCGAGGCCATGGCGGCGGGCCTGCCGGTGGTGGTCAGTGACTGGGATGGGTATCGCTTCACGGTGCGGGACGGCCAGGAAGGGTTTCTGATCCCGACCCTGGGTGGGCCTACCGGCCTGCTCGGCGAGCTGCTGGCCGCCCGACATGGATTTGGCCTGGAAACCTATCAGGCCTATGTCGGGGCCGTGGCGGCGCACACCGCTGTGCATGTGGGCAAGGCTGCCCGGGCTTTGGCCGATCTGATTGCCAATCCAGACCTGCGACGGACCATGGGGGCGGCCGGCCAGGCCCGGGTCCGCGATACATTCAATTGGCCTGTGGTGGTGGGAGAGCTCAATGCGCTCTTTGACCAGTTGGCGCAGGTTCGTGCCGTCGCCGCAACACCACCACCCGTGCGGACTCGCATCAATCCCGTACGCGGCGACCCCTTTGTGGATTTTGCCGGTTTCGCGACGGATGTTATCGGAGTGGAGATGCGGTTGGCTCTACGCCCCGGCATTGGTTCTGCCGATCTGGACCGTGCGGAGGCCACAAATCTGGACGGCATGTTCCTCAAATGGCGGACCCCGATCACCGACGCTCGCACCGTCCTGTCCCATCTGCAGGCATCTGGCCCCTGTATCGTCAAGGATCTGCTCCTGCTGTTTCCGGTATCGCAAAGACGCGGTCTGATGATGACCTTAGTCTGGATGGCCAAGTTAGGCATGATCGACTGGTTAGACGGCTGACAGGCCGCCCCAACCCGGCTAGAAGCCTCCCGCAGCAGGCCCGGTAGCTCAGCAGGATAGAGCAGCGCTTTCCTAAAGCGAAGGTCGGGGGTTCGAGTCCCTCCCGGGCCGCCACCCAGTCGTCTATACGCTTCCGAGAATCCGCCATCTGCAGCATCACTCCCCTCTTGGTGAAGGAGTACGAGGACTGCGCCCGGTGTACTAAGCCTGCGTCTCAGCCGAGCGTCTGCTGGGCAAACTGCTCGGCTGAGGTGCGGTGGCACTGTCAGCCCAAACTCACCGCCCGGTAACCAAAGCGACGGACACGGCCATCATGACCAAGTCCGACAATCCGTTCCGCTGGTTCGATTCCTCGCCTGAGGTGATCCAGATGGTGGTGATGCTGTACATCTGTTTCCCGCTCTCGCTGCGCAATGTGGAGGATCTGGCCTTCGAGCATGGCGTGGACATCTGCCACGAGACGGTCCGCAAGTGGGTCAACCGGTTCGGTCCGATGTTCGCCTCGAAGATCCGGTCGCGTCGGGTCCAGGCCATGCGCCGGCACATCCACTGGTGCCGGCATCTGGACGAGGTCTTCGTGCGTGTGAACGGCGAGCGGCGCTACCTCTGGCGAGCGGTCGATCACAAGGGCGAGGTGCTCGAGTCCTTCGTGGCGAAGAAGCGGGACAAGGCCGCGGCGCTGAAATTCCTCAGGAAAGCTCTGAAGCGCCATGGCCCAGCGCGCACTATCGTGACGGACCGCCTGCGCTCCTATCGCGCCGCGATGAAGCAGCTCGGCAATCAGGACAGGCAGGAGGTCGGGCGCCGGCTCAACAACCGGGCTGAGAACAGCCACCGGCCCTTCCGACGACGTGAACGAGCGATGCGGCGGTTCCGACGAATGAAGACGTTGCAGCAGTTCGTCGCCACCCACGCCTCATTCCACAACCCCTTCAGCCAGGAGCGTCATCTCATCAGCCGCCAGGAATATCGAACCCGACGCTCAGCCGCCCCGGCGGAGTGGAAATCCCTCGCGGCCTGAGGGCCCGCGTGGGTAGGGCGGATTACGCCGAACTGGAGACGAGTTGCGGTTGGACTGACACCACCTAAATCACCTATACCATCACCCTGGGTCCTGATCCTCAGGGCGGTGATGGCAAGTAATGAAGGTTTTGATCAGAGCGTTCAGGTCTTTGTACCGGGTCGCCACCATACCGTGATCCGCGCCCTCTAATCTGATCAATTCCGAACCCGCTATCTGCTGGTGGGCGAACTCGGCATCCGCCATGGGGATATCCTTGTCTAGGGTGCCATGCAGGATCAGCGTCGGACAATGGATGTCGGTCAGGGGCCAGCCCGACATATGCGCAAACTGGACCCGGTCATTTTCCAATCCTTCGACCCTTCGACCGAAGGGAACCAGGGTTTCCAGACTGATGGCCGCCAGCTGGCCCAGCACGGGATCACCGGGGTCATTTGCCTGAACATCGGCAATGGCCTTGCCCCTGATCAGGTAAATCATCAGGTCGGCTAGGATGGGGGTGTGGTATTTCGCTCGACCTTGATACTGCGCGTGGCCGCCTCTTCGAGGATTAGGCCAGCGCAGCGTTCGGGATGTTGAATCGCGAACTGGATGGCGCTTGGTCCACCGCCGGAAGCCCCAAGAATGAAGGCCTTTCGGATGCCCAGGTTGGTGATCAGATCTGCGTAGAGACGAGCCTGCTCTGCGGGCGTGCGTCCTGACGAAATGGGGGTTCGGAGATAGCCGGGCCGCGATGGCGCAATGATCCGGAGGCCGGACTCTGTCATGCTGGCGGCTCGGGACGCTTCGAGAATTTGATCATAGCCGCCGGGGGTTCCGTGGATCATCAACACCGCAATGCCCTTGCCGACGTCGGCATACTCCACGGGCCCCGAAGACGTCTGAATGACCATGCTGTTGGCCTCAAGCCTGCGCACAATATGACCCCGCCATTGGCGGAAGCGCAGAAATACCAATACGGCAATACAGCTGACACTCGCCGGAAGGCCAATGCTCAGAAGGGCGATCCAATTTGGCATTTCAGACTCCGATGCGCAGGTCGCCGCAGGAATTTTAATCCGCCTCAGAGGGGGTGCGAAACCCTGATCAACTCTGCAGGAGTCCGGCGACCGCCTGACGGCAAGCCTGCATGGACTGCCCTGCGACCATGCCTTTCCAGTCGTCCTGATCGCAATAGAAGGCGGATCGAATTTTTGCCTTGATAGATTGACCCAGGGGCGAGGTGAGGTCCCCCCGGGCATGCAGCCAGTTATCGGCGATCACGGCTGCGATGACCTGCTCGCTCGCCAGTGTGCCGACTTCCAGCGCCATGGCGGTGACCTCCGCGTGAGGAAGCAGGGCCGCTGCTGCACTGAGACTGTCACCCTCAATACTCACCGAGGCGGCGCTGCCGTCATATGTGGAGGTGACCGCTGCGCCGTACCAGGCTTGGGCCCGTCTGAAGGCGGCGGACTCCCGCGGCTGGGTGACGATCTTCTCAGCATAACCCCTGGGCCCGAGACCTGTATGATAGTCGATGATCGCGACCCGGCCAGCCTGACCAAGACAGGTGCGAAAGACCTCCGTCTGCGCCTTGCGAGACCAGGTCGGCTCCGTTCCGCCATAGTAAATTCCTGTCGGATGGTGATATTGGCCGCTGGTGAGAGACCGCTCCATCTCCGCAATACCGACCCTTTGCGCCAGCGCCGCCATCGCGCGTGCAATATCTGGTTCAGTCTCGTCCGACCAGACCTCTGGGCAGATAGCTGTGCTCAGTTGATCATAGCCTGGATTGGCAGGCGGGGCTCGGCTGAAGTCGATCCAGTTGCGATTGAGGTCGACATTTTCGTGGGTGACCCGCCGCAGCCAGGCAAAGCCGTAGGGGTTGATGCCGTGGATCATCAGTACCGCGACACCAGCGGGAAGTCGGGCGGCTTCCCCCCGTCGCAAGAGATCTATCTGGGCACCCGATCCACAAAAGCCCTCAACCCCATGGGTGCCCGAGATCAGGACAAGCACGCGCTCGGCGGTGCGCGGCCCAAACCAAGCCGTATCACAGGTTAGCCGTGCGCCGTCCGGCCCCAATTCAGGGTATTCCAAGGCCTCAAGCTCGCCGCCGGACTCCCGGGCGAAGTCCCGAAACCGGGCCCGAGCCTGACCATAGTCGGCTGAAAAGCTGTCGACGACGTTGTAGAGGCTGGTGGACGGTCTGCCGTTCATGGCGTGTCCTTTAGCTCAAGGGGACTGTCGACCCCGAGCGCGAACTGTAACCCGCGACTGATGGCGGCCGGAATCACCGACCCATGACCTTCATCTGCAAATACCACCGTCTCCACCTGGTATCTGTCATCCCCTGTCAGGGCCGCTAGCCGCTCGCCGAGGGCCCGCGCATTATCAACCATGCCGCAAAAATCCGCCGACGCCTGGGCCTCGGCTATGTTTTTGAAATATCGAAGGGCACCCGCGTCAGGGGTTTGTTCCCGCCCCCCGGCGTTGATGAGGAGTCTCGGTGCAGCTTCGCCGGCTTCAATCCGGGTGCGGAAATTTACTTCATCCGCGAGGATTGCATGATCGGACCACCAGATAGAGGGACTGGAGGCGACAAAGGTCCGAAACATGTCCGGTTTCGTGAAAAGAATACGGAGGACCGCGAGCCCGCCGAGCGAATGGCCCATGACGGTCTGGTTTTCGGCATTCACCGGGATCAGATTTGCAATGGCCGGACGTATTTCTGCGTCCAGAACCTGAATAAAGTCATCGACACCTCCCGTCGCTTCAGCCGTTAACCCGGGAATCTTGAACGGGACAGTTTCAAGCCAGGCGGAGGTCGCCGGGGTGGAAAGATCCTTCATGCGCAAGGCCATCATCGTCATCAGATCATCTGTGGCATATCCAATCGCCACCACGACGGCGGGCTGGAGGCCATCAAGCGGGGCGCGGCTGCGCATGATTTCCGCCACTGTCCCAAAGCACCCGTTTCCATCAAAGATATAGAAGACGGGAAATCCCTCCGGCGGGGCATCGCCGGGTGGGATCGAAACAAAGAGCCGGTGGTCTCGACCGGTAATCTGCGAGGTGAAGTCAAAAAATTGTGCGTTCGGAAGGGTAACGACCCGGCCGTTCTGAAGCACCGGAACCTCTGGGCGTGGGGGGAAATTTACGGCAGACATGGCGTTTGGAATCTGAGCTTCAGGAGTCATTAAGGGACATGCTGGCGGCTTTCGCCAGGTTCCGTTCATGGTCCTGGCGGGTTATCGAAAATAGCGAAATGATCGCGATCGAGATCAGGCTGGTTGAGGCATTGATCGGCAGATATATCGACGCCAGATGTGTCAGGACCTCTTTGGGAACTTGGCCTGGCACGGCCTTTTCCGGGAAGTGGACAAATTGCAGAATCAAGCCGGTTCCCATCGATCCGACACCGGTCACGATCTGCTTGAGCATGGTATCGGCCGAAAAAGCAAACCCTCTGAACGCCGCCCTGTCTCAGCTTGAACCTGCTCGACAATGTCAGCCATCATTGAGGTAATGATGATCAGTCCGACAATCACCAAGGTGCAGGCAAAGAAGGCGTCCGCCACCAGGAGGGGTAGAATGATCGGGCTCCCATTCGGTGGCAAAAGCCCCAGCAGCCGCAAACTGACGGGCGCAATTCCGGCGAGCAGAGACAGGGTAAAGGTCCCGAGGAGGGCAGGCTTTTTACCGAAGCGGCGCGCGAAATAAGGCCCGATCATAACAGCGGCGAACGGGGCGATGCCCACCGCTGCGGTCAGGGCTGAAATTTGACGGGCTGTAAGCTCCCAAAAGAAGGTGTTGAAATAGTCTGTCAGGCCGCCCACAAGCCCGGCCCCTATTCCGGCGACCACCCCGGAAATACTCAAGACCAGAAAATTCCGGTTCAATAGGGTCGTGGCGATTGTCGAAAATAGGGCCGCCACCGAAGGATGAGGTTCCGGCTTGCTCAGGTGTTTAATCTGACTATGTGTGCCGAGCGCCGACAACATGATCGCGAGAAAAATCATGATCGCCAGCACCAGGCCGTACTGAGCGTATCCTGCGGGGTTGAGCTGGCCAGGCATGTGCTGACCGTGTTCGTTGATAAAGGGCTTGAGGAACAGGATCAGGGCGGTCATGACCATAATGACCGGTGCCACGATCAACAGCAGGTTTCTGTAACCCGACAACACAGTTCGTTCATCATAGCCCGGTGCAAGTTCCGGCAACAGAGATGCGTTCGGAATCTCAAACATGGCGATTGAAATTCTGGAGGTCACAATGCAGGCGGTCATATAGGCGAAAAGCGTTGTACCGGACATGCCGTGAGGCGGGTTCAGCAAGGCCCAGACCGCCAACGAGGCTGGCAAGGCTGAGGCATACATAAACGGATGCCGCCGTCCCCACCGCGAGCGCCACATGTCCGACAACTGCCCGATGACTGGACTTGCAACAGCATCAACAATCAGGGCTGCGCCAATGGCCATGGACACCCAGACGGCGGGCAGGCCAAGCACCTGATTATAGAACAGCATAACCACACCGATCGCTACCGCCTTGAGGCCGAAAGCGATGGAGCCGATGGAGTAAGAAATCTTCGTCAGGATCGGCAAATGCCGACCGGAGGAATGTGCAGGATCCGTCGCTGATGTCATTCCGGCCTCACGAAAGGTGATATGCGCAAACTCTGGAGCCTGTTTCGGTCCGACATTTGGCCGAACGACTCAGAACAGGCCCCAGAATTACCCATGACTTAGCCCCAACCGGGGCTCGTCGTTTCCCAGATGAAGAGTGCTAAAAATTCGCGCTGAGAGTCAGACCATAGGTGCGCGGCTGATAGATATTTGCCGACTGTGGCCCGTATTCCCCTGCCAAGGTGCTGCTCATCACCGAACTGATCGCCAGCTTATTGCCGAGGTTACGAACGAAGGCGGTCAGTTTCCAGGTCTCGGCGGAAAGACCAGCGCGAAGGTCAACCATTTGATAGCTAGCCAAGTGCTGACGCGGTCCCGTGGCGGTAAAGTCACCTTCACGCTTTCCTGAATACCGCCAGTCGAACCCGACAAAGCCGCCCAGGGAATCGGTAATCGGGTGCTGATAGTCCGCGCTGAATGACCCGCTCCAAAGCGGCGCGCCGGGCAGTCGGTCTCCCGACAGTCCATTGACGCTGGTGGGCAAGTTTTCGGTCAATCGTGCGTTGGTATAGGCCCCGTTGAAATTCAGCGTCAGATTCGACAGCGGCTTCGCCCCAATACCCCATTCCACCCCCGTACTGCGGGCCGTGCCGCCGTTCAGTGTGGTTGATACACCACCGAAGGCCGCCGTAATCTGAATATCCTGCCATTTGACGTCGAAGGCGGAAACCTCCAGCGTCACCCGACCATCAAAGAGCCGCCCCTTAATCCCGGTTTCAACATTGGTCGTGGTGGATGAGGTATAGCTCCGTGGCAGGGTCGGTGGTGCCAGGATCGGCACATTATTACCGCTGCCGGGAACGAAGCCTGTGGCCACCCGCCCGTAAATCATCAGATCGGGCTTCAGAAACCATCGCGCATCTGCGGAATAGGTGAAAACACCCTCTGACGACGGATGTTCAAGCACCACATCGCCCCCCAGCAAACCGAAGCCATTTTCACGGAACTTCTGAGTGTTTTTGCTGTAGCGCCCTCCGACCGAAACATCGATGGTCGGGGTGATTTTATAGTTGAGATTGGTGAAAACGGCGTATTCGCGATAGGTTTGGCTGTTGTAAAATCCGCCCGTGTTCACAAACGGGTAAGGGGACTTAAAGAGAATAGATTTGGTTACAAGATCAACCAGATATGTGTCCTGATCAACGTGACTGTCCTGATTGGCGTAATAGCCGCCAACCTGCCACCGGAACGGTCCGTCACCCATCGACGACAAGCGGACTTCCTGGATGGTGGCCTGCATCCTGGAATTCTGCTGAATGGTCAGTCCGTAAGGGGGAACCCCGAACAGGGGGAAAACCGAACTCGACAGGTACACGCCGTAAGACTGACTCACGTCAGACCCAAGGTAACTCCGGTACATGACACGGCTCGTTGACGAGAGAAGATTGGCAAAGCCCAGATCCCAGTTGGCTGTGACGTTATAGAGCTGGTTCGTGACATTGCCCGGATTGCCAACCAGCGACTGGAAAGTCTTTTTTCCGGTGACCAGCGATAGGGTACCTGGATTAACATCCACCGAATTGGCCTCATCCCAGGATCGCTTCTGATAGGCCGCTTTAAAGCGAATGGAGAACGACTCATTCGGCTCGTAGAGGAAAGATCCCCGCCCGCCTGAAACGGTATTCTGATTAATCTGGCTAAGTTTGCGAGATGGATCGTCGATATAGCCAGGATAGTCATTGCTGTAGGCCACAAGGCGCAGGGCTGAGTTCTGGGATACCGGCACGTTCACCATGCCATGAAGATTATAACCCCGCCCACCGCCGTCGACGGCGGTCAGGGTCGCGTCTAAGCCGCTTGCAAAGCCAGACATCTTCGGAGCGTTGGTAACATACTTTAACAACCCGCCCAGGGCGTTAGCACCATAAAGAGTGCCTTGCGGACCCTTGAGCACCTCAATGCGCTGCATGTCGAAACTGTCGAGATTGGGCGCGATAAAAGCCGAGAGCCCCGCACTTCCGTTTGATGAATAGGGCGTCTCGTCAACATAGGCGGCTGTGGAGCTGTTGACGGTATAGAGGCCGGTGGTCAGACCGCGCATGACCAACTGGGTACCAAATCCGCCGACTCCGATGATGTTGAGGCCAGGCACCTTCCCCACAAAGTCTTCGATGCGGAAGGACTGGGTTGATTGGAGGCTTTCACCGGTGACGGCTGTAATTGCCATCGGAACGTCCAGGCTTTTTTCTGAACGCTTTTGCGCGGTGATGATGAGCTCTTCGACCTGGACGGGTGTCTGGGACTCTGCGGTCTGCGACCAAGCCGGAACGGCCGCCGACATCGCGATCACGCTTACGCTGTAGAGAATTCTCTTGTGCATTTTTCTCCCCTTCGCCTGTCATTCATGACGATTGCGGACGAGGATACATACAATATATTCGACTTGTAAATAGGCCCTGCTGCGACTGGTCCTCCTGCAGCGGTTCAAGGTAAGCGCTGGAAAATCATCAATGCCTCAAGGAGACGGATCGACCTGATGGGGAGGAGCACAATGACGTCCAAGGTGCGTGCCGCCACCACGCGGACCGGAGATGAAGTCGGCATCCGCGAACGCCGTTCGCAGACCGATCGCAGCGCAGAAACTCGGGAGAAGGTCCTTGCGGCGGCCATCGGAGTCCTGCATCAGGGGGGCTATTCGGCGGCCAGTATCAAGGCGATTGCTGACAAAGCAGGGGTGAGCCTGGGGTCCCTGCAACACCAGTTTCCTACCAAGGCCAAGCTGATGGCTGCTGTGGTCGATCAATTGGCCCAGGAGCGTATCCACGCCTATCGCGCCACAGCCGACCATATTGATGATCCATGGAAAAAGTACGGAAGTGTTTTTGACACGACCTGGGCCGTGGTTAAGAAACCAGAGTTTGCTGCGGTCCTGGAAATCATGCTGGCCCGGCGCAGCGATCAGGAACTACGGGACGAGACAGCCCCCGCTTTTGAAACAAATGAAGCCACGATTAAGGAATGGGTTCTTGGTCTCGGCACCCAGGCCGGTGACGACTTCGGTGCCGCGGAATTTCGACGCAGCCTAACCAACACGTTGATGTATGGCCTGGCCATGCAACTTGCCATCGGCTTCGACAGCGCAGAGGCCGAAGACCTCATCAGATATTGGAAGGACCTAATGGTGGTCGCCGCCCAGCATCCGGAATTATTGCCAAGACGGACAGGGGCGGGTCTAAGGCGCACGACCTGACTTGTCGGTTGAGCCGGTCTGCAGAAATAAACGGTCACATCCGAGCACGACCAGCCCTCACCTCCTGAGCAGAGCGAGCATCAGCTAGGCACCTTTTCTCCACAATGCCTAAGACTCGGGCGATCGGCTGTCGGTTCGAGGGTTTTGCTTATTACGAATGGAACAATTCGTAATACTCAAGCACATGACCCAAATGGATTTACAACCCCTTCCCCTGGCGCGCCTCAGCCTCAGTATGCCAGCCAACCTGCTCAATCGGCTTGATGCCATGGTGACCCAACGCGGCTTGCCAAGCCGGTCGCAGATGATCGCGGAACTGATCCGTCGTGAGCTGGCCGAGCATGACGAAACCCAGCCCGGTGCGGTCCTCGCGGGCACTATTACCCTGATCTATCGCGCCGAGAGGGGTCGGGTGCGCTATGATCTCGCTCAGGCGCAGCAGGCCTATCTGGAAGAAGTCATCTCGTCGCATCACGTATTTCTTGAGGATGATCAGTCTCTGGAAGTCCTGCTGGTGCAAGGGCCTTCGGAGCGCCTTCGGGGGCTGTGTGATCGCCTGCGCCGGATACGCGGTGTACAGCAGCTAACCCTGGTCACCACAACGGCCTTGCTGCCGCCTCTGCACGCTTTAGGCCAACCCACAGTTGAGGATGATCAATGACCGGAACTGCAGACCCCAACAGTGCGCGTGCCCATGCCCGGTCCATGGCTGGAACCTGGGTTGAGGCCATGCCTGTCTTACCGGCTTCGGCCGCGGACTTGCCCCCAAATGTGTCCCAGGCTGATTTAGTCTGGGAAGAAACCCTGGCGGCTGGTGGTTATGCCGCCAAACAAATTGCCCGAGGTACGCGGTTACGGCTCGTGGATCTGCAGGGCGATGCGTGCGCCTCCATGCTGGTTTTCAATGCCGAGCGTCCTGTTGAACGCCTCAATGTGGCTGACACGGTCAAGGTCCAATGGAATGCCTATCTGGGCGCTGGCAAGCTGGTGCTCTCGGACATGGGCAAGGTTATGTTGAGCATGCTGGAAGACGGTGCCGGAACCCATGATGCCTTCTGCGGGGCCTCCAATCAGGCCTCCAACGCCCGACGATATGGCACCGGCGATAATTGGGGACCGCACCCCAATGCCCGGGATCGCTTCAGCCTGGCGGTGGCGAAGTTCGGACTTGGACGACGGGACATTCATCCCTGCCTGAACTGGTTCAAGGGTGTTAGGGTCGAGGCCGATGGTACCCTGACCCCACAGATTGGCCCCTTCGTCCCCGGGCGAACGATTATATTGCGCGCTGAGATGGACTTGATTGTCGTGCTCGCCAACTGTCCGCATCTCCTTGATGACCGTCCGGATTATACCGTAGGCCTGCTCCGGGTCAGCGGCTGGCGCGGCCCGATAACGCCCCCGGATGATCCGATCCGCAATGCAAGCCCGGAAGGTCTGCGTGCCTTTCTGAATGTCGAAGCCGATTTCAGCCGATGAGCCCGCCCATGACGGATCCAGCCCTTGACGGTCTTTCCCAACCCATCACCCGCGATGACCTCGTGCCGGCTAGGGCACCCTGGGACGCGGTGGTCCGCAAAGGCCAGACCCTGCGAATTGTTGATCTGGAGGGCAATCAGGCCGTCGACTTCCTGATGTATGCCCTGGCCGATGATGCTGAACGCTACAGCGCCCAGGACACCATAGCGGCCCAGGGTAATATCTTCCTGCGCACAGGCTCAGTTCTCATGTCCAACGAGGGACGGGCCATGGCCACAGTTACGGGAACGTCGGTGGCCTATCACGACACCATCGGCGGGGCCTGTTCCTGTGAGAGCAATACTCTGCGCTATGGTCACCACACCAAGAGCCAACACGCCTGTGTTGAAAATTTCCTACAGGCCAATGCCCGGCATGGGCGGGGCAAGCGCGACATGGTTTCCAACATCAACTGGTTCATGAATGTTCCGGTTGAAGCCGATGGAGCCCTTGGGATTGTGGACGGTATTTCCGCGCCGGGCCTGTTTGTCGACATTCGGGCTGAGATGGATCTTGTCGCCATCGTTTCCAACTGTCCGCAAATCAATAACCCTTGCAACGGCTTCAATCCGACGCCGGTGCGTATGATTATCTCAGGGTAAGACTGGTGTTTTCCAAGGTTCTCGTCGCCAACCGGGGGGTTATAGCCTGTCGGATCATCCGTACCCTGAAGACCATGGGCGTCGGCTCTGTGGCGGTATTTTCAGATGCGGATGCTGGCTCCCAGCACGTATCTCAGGCTGATGAGGCGGTGCGGATTGGGCCCGCGCCAGCCGCGCAGAGCTATCTGGACGCCGACGCAATCCTGGCAGCGGCGAGGACAACCGGTGCCCAGGCAATCCATCCCGGCTATGGCTTTCTCAGCGAAAACGCCGGGTTTGCAGAGCGATGCGAAGCCGAAGGGATAAGGTTCATCGGACCGACCCCGGACAATATCCGGGCCTTTGGCCTGAAACATACTGCTCGGGATATGGCCCAGGCGCTGGGCATTCCACTGGCACCGGGTACGGACCTGCTATCGGATGCTGAGGCGGCGCGGGCGGCGGCGGCACGAATCGGCTTTCCCGTAATTCTCAAGGCGACAGCTGGCGGCGGCGGGATCGGTATGCGGGTCTGCGAGGACCTTGAGGCGGTGGCTGAGGCATTTGCGGCGGTGACCCGGTTGGGTGGCGCAAATTTCGCCGATACCGGGGTATTTCTGGAACGCTATGTGCGTCGCGCCCGGCATATTGAAGTCCAGGTCTTCGGCGACGGTCAAGGGCGGGTAACAGCCCTCGGTGAGCGGGACTGTTCCCTGCAAAGGCGTAATCAGAAAGTCATTGAGGAGACGCCCGCCCCCTTCCTGCCGGCTCTCACCCGCGCAGCCCTGATCGAGGCCGCCGTCAAACTGACGAAGGCCGCAAATTACCGGTCTGCCGGCACAGTTGAGTTCCTTTACGACGCCGAGCGGGACGACTTCTTCTTTCTGGAGATGAACACCCGGTTGCAGGTGGAGCATGGCGTGACCGAGCAGGTCACCGGTGTCGATCTGGTGGACTGGATGATCCGCGGCGCGGCGGGAGATTATAGCTTCCTGGAGACCTGGGATGGCCAAACCAGGGGGGCCTCCATCCAGGCGCGGATCTATGCCGAAGACCCCAGTCAAGATTATCGTCCCGCTTCGGGTATTCTGACAAAGGTCACCTTCCCGCATGATGCCAGGGTCGAGACCTGGATCGTGGACGGGTCGGAGGTAAGTGCCTTTTACGATCCGCTTCTGGCCAAGGTGATTGTAACGGCCGATGATCGACCAACTGCGGTTCGTGCCTTGCAAAATGCCCTTGATGGTAGCCGCCTCTTCGGTCTGGAGACCAATCTGGCCTGGTTGCGACAGGTGGCGCGCAGCGATGCCTTTGTCAGCGGAGAGGTTTCAACCCGGGCTCTGGCAGAGCTGCAATTCAAACCCCGGACAATCCGGGTGCTCAGTGGTGGACCTGCGATGACTGTGCAGGACTATCCCGGACGCCTTGGCTATTGGGATGTGGGTGTCCCCCTTCGGGACCAATGGATCCCCTGGCATTTCGCCTCGGCAACCGCCTGTTGGGCAATCTTGAGGGCGAGGCAGGTCTTGAAATCACCGCCTTAGGGCCCAGCCTGAAATTCGATCATGAGGCAATGATCTGTCTGACCGGTGCCGATTTCGAGGCCCATCTCGATGGAACACCTATGGCGGCCTATATCCCGGTTGCCGTGTCCGCTGGACAGATACTCAAGATCGGTCGAGTCAAGGGGGCTGGACTGCGCGGCTATTTGCTGGTGCGGGGTGGTCTCGATATTCCGGCCTATCTCGGCAGCCGATCAAGCTTCACCCTCGGCGGCTTCGGCGGCCATGCCGGGCGGACGTTGGCAGCGGGAGATGTCCTGCATCTGGGTCAGGCTACCGTAATGGCGGTAACCCCGTCTCTTGCGCCAGACTTGCAGCCTGACCTTGCGAGAACCTGGCGGATTCGGGTGCTGGCAGGGCCGCATGGTGCCCCAGACTTCTTCACGGCTGACGACATCGCCATGATCGGATCAACCGAATGGAAGGTCCACTATAACTCCAACCGGACGGGTGTGCGGTTGATCGGACCCAAACCGACCTGGGCCCGCCGGGATGGAGGCGAGGCGGGTCTTCATCCCTCCAATATCCACGACAATGCCTACGCCGTTGGGGCCATAGACTTCACCGGCGATATGCCGATCATTCTGGGGCCTGATGGTCCCTCCTTGGGTGGATTTGTCTGTCCCATGGTGGTGATCCAGGCCGACCTCTGGAAGGTGGGCCAACTCGCGCCCGGCGACAGCCTGATTTTCGATCTGGTCTCCGATGCCATGGCGGCTCGGGCTGAAAGGGATCAGGACGCCCTTATCGCCGATCTTTCGGCCCCGCCGGCTCGATCTCCGCTCCCGACACCCGCTATGGCCGACGACCCGATCCTGGCCACGATTGATGCCGTCGGTCACCGTCCCAGAGTCGTCTATCGCCGCCAGGGTGACCGGCATTTGCTCGTGGAATATGGTCCGATTGTCTTGGATTTGGAGCTGCGGTTAAGGGTTCACGCCCTGATGCTCGAACTACAGGCCATGGCTCTGTCTGGCATAATCGACATCACCCCGGGCATCCGCTCGTTGCAAGTGCATTACGACAGCCGAATTCTGCCTCAGGCCCAGCTTCTGGCAGTCCTGATGGAGGCCGAAGATCGATTAGGTGGCCTCGATGATTTCGAAATCCCCAGCCGGGTGGTCCACCTGCCCCTCTCGTGGAAGGACCCGGCGATTTATGAGACCATCAATAAGTACATGGCCTCGGTCCGGGACGACGCGCCTTGGTGCCCCGACAATATCGAATTCATCCGGCGGATAAATGGCCTGGAGTCCGAGGACGAGGTCCGTAGGATCGTTTTCGAGGCCCGTTATCTGGTCATGGGTCTGGGGGATGTCTATCTCGGCGCACCGGTGGCAACCCCGGTCGATCCGCGCCATCGGCTGGTGACCACCAAGTACAATCCGGCCCGCACCTGGACTCCGCCCAATGTGGTCGGGATCGGCGGGGCTTATATGTGTATCTACGGCATGGAAGGCCCTGGCGGCTATCAGCTGTTCGGGCGCACCATCCAGGTCTGGAACACCTATCGACAGACCGATGCCTTCATTGACGACAAGCCCTGGCTGTTGCGGTTCTTCGACCAGATCCGGTTCTTCCCGGTCAGTCATGAGGACTTGGCCGACTGGCGTCGTGATTTCCCCTTGGGGCGTCGGCAGATTCGCATCGAGAATGAAACCTTCCGTTTGTCGGACTATCGTCAAATGCTGTCCGAATCCCGAGAGAGCATCGAGGCCTTCCAAACAAAGCGCCAGACCGCCTTTGACGCTGAACGTGCCGATTGGGAGATCAAAGGCGAGTTCGCCCGGGTGGAGGCCTTGTCGGACGAGGCCATGAGCGACGCCGCCACGGCAATTATCGAGGCTCCTGCCGGCGCGGACCTGTTTGAGGCCCCTCTCGGTGGCAGCGTCTGGAAGATCTTGGTCAAAATCGGCGACCAGGTGGAGGCGGGTGCTGTCATTGCGGTCATAGAGGCGATGAAGACGGAGTGCGATGTAACCAGCCCGTTCGCCGGTGTGGTCCGTCAAGTCTATGTTGAAGAACGCCAGCCCATCTCCCCAGGTGCCCCCTGATGGCCTTGGAGCCCCGCTAATGTCGCATCTTTCCGTCATCGCCATTGCAGCAGAGGTTTCAGCGGGCCTTCGGTCGGCCGAACGCATCGCCGCCGACGCCTTGGCCGCCATCGCCGCCTATGACCAGGTCCAGGCTCATGCCTGGATTTGTCGCCCCGACCCTGAAACCGTTCTGGCTCAAGCCCGGTCGGTGGATCAGCGCATCGCGGCTGGGGAGATTCTGCCTCTGGCTGGGGTTCCCTTCGCCATAAAGGACAATATCGATGTGGCGGGTCTGCCGACCACAGCGGCCTGCCCGGCCTATGCCTATGAGCCAGCGGTGACGGCGCATGTTGTGACACGCCTTCTGGAGGCTGGGGCGGTGTTGATGGGCAAGACCAATCTCGACCAATTTGCCACAGGCCTGGTCGGGGCCCGCAGTCCCTATGGGGCACCCCAGTGCGTCTACAATCGCGACTATATCAGCGGTGGTTCAAGTTCTGGGTCGGCGGTGGCCGTGGCGGCTGGATTAGTGGCCTTTGCCCTGGGCACAGATACGGCCGGCTCGGGGCGTGTTCCGGCGGCCTTCAACGGCTTGATCGGCTTTAAGCCCACCAAGGGCCGGTGGAGCACATCTGGGGTTGTTCCTGCTTGCCGGACCTTGGACTGCGTGACGGTGATGACCCGAACCGTCGCTGATGCGACCCTGGTGGATCAGGTCTGTGCCGGTTTCGATCCCACCGATGCCTATTCCCGGATCGCCCCTGCCACCCCACAGGCCCCGGGTCAGGCCTTTAAGTTCGGTGTGCCCCGCCCTGATCAGCTGGTTTTCATGGGGGATGATCAGGCCAAAGCCTTCTACGCCAGGGCTATCGCCCGCCTGACCGCCCTTGGCGGGCGTGCCGTTGAGGTGGATATTGAACCCCTGTTGGAGGCGGCCAAGCTGCTCTATTCAGGGCCTTGGGTTGCCGAGCGTACGGCGGTCATTGAGGATCTTCTCCGTCATCAACCCGCTGCGGTGCATCCCACAGTCCGCGCCATCTTACAGGGCGGGTTCGGCATATCGGCAGTGGAGGCGTTCAAAGGGATTTATGCCCTGGCCGATCATGCCCGCGCGGCAGAGAGGGTCTGGACCGCAGTCGATACCCTGCTTCTACCCACCACACCGACCATCTATCGGCTGCGCGAAGTTCTGGCCGAGCCCTTCGCCCTTAACGGAGCACTTGGCTATTATACCAATTTCGTCAATCTGTTAGACATGAGCGCCATCGCCGTTCCGGCAGGTTTCCGAGACAACGACACCGGCTTTGGCGTCACACTGGTGGGGCCGGCTGGGCAGATGACACTCTACTCACCCTGGCCCACCGCTATGAGGAAATCGAACCCATGCCTGAAATCCCAGCTCTTGATCTCACTGGTAAGCCGCAAACGGTGAAACTGGCTGTTTTGGGGGCCCATTTGGCTGGAATGCCCCTGCATTGGCAGCTCACCTCGCGTGATGCCCGTTTGGTCAGCCGGACCAGGACGGCACCGGTCTATAAGCTGTTCGCCATGACCCATACCACTCCACCAAAGCCCGCCCTGATCTATGTGAGCGAGGGCGGCGGCGCCATCGACCTGGAAGTCTATGAATTAGGTGTCGAAGCCTTCGGTAGTTTTGTCGTTGAGGTTCCGGCCCCCCTGGCGATCGGCACAGTAACTCTGGAGGATGGAACCTCGGTCAAAGGCTTTGTCGCTGAACCGCGTGCGGCAGACGGTGCTGAAGATATTACCAGCCTAGGTGGCTGGCGGGCCTTCATCGCGCGGCAGAAAATTTAGTTTAAAGGCTGGAGCCTGTTCCCTTTAGACGGAA
>NMUI01000325.1 GCA_002221445.1 Phenylobacterium zucineum
TCGAACAATTCGGCAACACGCGGTAGACCGCCGGTGATGTCGCGGGTCTTGGCGCTTTCCATCGAAATACGGGCGATAATATCACCAGCATTGACGTGAGCCCCCTGCTCGAACGAGATGATCGAGTCAACCGGCAACAGATAACGGGCATCACCACCACGCGGCAATTTGGCAATCTTGCCATCCTTGCCCTTGATGACCAGAGCCGGTTTCAGGCTCATCGAGCGCTGGCTCATGCGCCAGTCGATCACAACGCGCTTGGCAATACCGGTCGCCTCGTCGATAGCTTCCGAAATCGACGCGCCTTCAACCAGATCCTCGAAGCCGATGGTGCCCTCGACTTCCGTCATGATCGGACGGGTATAGGGGTCCCATTCGGCCAGACGCTGACCGCGCTTGACCACATCCCCTTCGTCCACCTTGAGACGCGCACCATATTGCACGCGGTGAACGGCACGCTCCGAACCATCCGCACCCACAATGACAATCGCCACGTTACGGGCCATCACCATCAGGTCGCCATCGGTGTTGCGCGCCAGATTGCGGTCACGAATCTTGACGGTGCCGTCAAAATTCGACTCGATGAAGGACGAGTCCACCACGTTGGCCGCGCCGCCGATGTGGAAGGTACGCATGGTGAGCTGGGTGCCCGGTTCGCCGATGGACTGCGCCGCAATCACGCCGACAGCCTCACCCATATTCACCGGCGTACCGCGCGCCAGATCACGCCCATAGCACTTGCCGCACACGCCATTGGGCGCTTCGCAGGTCAGAACCGAACGAATCTTCACTTCCTGAATACCCGCCGCATTGATGCGGTCGATATGCCATTCCTGAATCATTTCACCCGCTGGCACAATCAGCGTGCCGTCGAGCTGTTTGAGGTCTTCAGCGGCGGTACGGCCCAGAATACGGATGGCCAATGAGGCCACAACCTGACCAGCATCGATAATCGCGCGCATACGGATGCCGCCCTGCGAGCCGCAATCCACCATGGAAATGATCGCGTCCTGCGCCACGTCCACCAGACGACGGGTGAGATAGCCCGAGTTCGCGGTTTTCAACGCCGTATCGGCCAAACCCTTACGGGCGCCGTGGGTCGAGTTGAAATA
>NMUI01000049.1 GCA_002221445.1 Phenylobacterium zucineum
CTAAAGGGAACAGGCTCTAGGAAGGATCCGAGCTTGAGCCTGAATCCGATCGAAGATGTCAGTCGAACTCTTGCGACCTTGGCAGAGCAGGCCGTCACGCGCGTAAAAGGTGGACCGCCGGGGCCTTTCAGCAATTTGCCGCGTAGCGATGCTCAAGGGGCCAAGGCGTCTGAAGACCCTGTGTCGATTAGAACCCTGCGGGCTCAGGTTTTGGCCCAAGCCGGACGTGACGCGGCGGTTCGGCAGGATGGGCTGGGACGCTTGATGGCGGAGCTGGCAGACGCCCTCAAGGGAGCGGATCTATCCAAACAGATCGTCTCTGAAATTGATCGTGTCCTAAGCCGCCTTGCCCCGCTGAATGAGACGGTGAACGGGGCCGATGTCGAAAATGCCCTGCGCCATTCAGGCTTGATGCTTGAGGTCGATCTGGTCCGGCACCCAAATGACATCCCCCAGGACTTGAAATCTGCCCTGCTGTCATTGCGTCATGCCCTTGCAACCCCGCCGGGGCCCCGCCGGACAACGGGCGCAGTCCGTCCACCGCCGCCCTATTTCGGCGGGCCGATCTCGGGACAACCGGCCTATTCGCAGATCCCAGACCCGGACGTTTCGACCGAGGCTCGCCAGCAGCGGCTGGCTGATGCCGTTGATGGTGCGCTGGCGCGGATCGAATTGGAACAGATCGCCAGTCTGCCGCAGAAAGAGTCGGATCCCACAGTGTGGCGGTTCGAAACTCCCGTGGCAACACCCCAGGGAACGACCATTGCCCAGTGCGAAATTCAAAGGGAAGATCATGGACATCGGACCGGGGCGTCAAGTCTTGCCATATGGCGGGTTCGATTTGCCCTGAACCTTGATCCATTTGGTCCGATCGAAGCCCACCTGCACCTAACAGGAATACATCTTGGGGTCGCTCTATGGGTTCAAAAGCGAGAGGCGGCCGATATTCTCACGGCCCAAGCGTCGAACCTTTCAGGTGGCCTAGCTGGGACCGGTCTTGAGGTGGCCGTGGCCGTCTACCACGGCACACCTGGCGCGGCACCAACACCAACCGGGCGGTTGCTGGATACGGCCATATGAGTGACCCATCGCGTTCTTCCAAGCCGACGGTCGCGGTCGCCTTGCAATACGAGGCTCCCGATGCCCCGAAAGTGGTGGCCGTCGGTCGGGGACTGATCGGCGACAGGATTATCGCAACGGCCAAGGCGCACGGCATTCCCTTAAGCGAAAATGCCCCCTTGGCTGAGGCGCTGTCGACCCTTGAAGTGGATACGCAGATTCCTGAACAGCTTTATGCGGCCGTTGCGGAAATCCTCGCCTTCTTGCTTAAGACCTCCAGGGCGGCCTAAAGTCTTATGGCAAATGGACGTTTAGGCGCTTGCCAGGGCGCTCTGAAATAGGATTGCACCATCGGCGGAGCCGAGTTCGGCCTCGAAGGCTCGGTCCGGGTGAGGCATGAGGCCGAGAATATTGCCTTTGGCGTTGATAATCCCGGCGATGGCGGCGGTGGACCCGTTCGGATTATCGAGATAGCGAAAGACGACCTGGCCTTCTCCTTCTATGCGAGACAGGGTTTCGGGATCAGCAAAGAAATTTCCCTCACCATTTCCAATAGTCATGGTGACTTGCCGCCGTTCGCCATAGCCAGCAGAAAAACGCGTCCGGGCATTGACGATCTCGAGATCGACCGCCTTGCACACATATTTCAGGTGCGTGTTGCGTAGCAAGGCACCGGGCAGGAGCCCCGCCTCACAAAGTATTTGGAAGCCGTTGCAAATGCCAACCGTCGCAACGCCGCGCTCGGCAGCGGCTTTCACCTCGACCATAACCGGTGACCGTGCCGCCATGGCACCGCAGCGCAGATAATCGCCAAAAGAAAACCCGCCGGGCAGAACAATCAAGTCCAGACCCGCAGGCAAGCTGGTCTCGCCGTGCCAGATCATGTCCACGGTCGCACCGGTGGATCGCTCAATGGCGACCTTACAGTCCCTGTCGCAGTTAGAACCGGGAAAGACGATGACAGCAGCTTTCATAAGCGCTCTCTAAATTGACTTAGGGGTTTTGACGAGGGGCGGCGGAAAGCGATTGGCAAAGTCAAAGGCCCGTTCTGACGGACCGTTTGCCGTCAGTTCGGCCAGCCGTTCCTCCCCTTCCAGATCCGAGGGAGTATGATCGACGGGTATCCACCACAGCACATAGGATGGCCCTCGTCTGGTCTGAAACCATTTTTCGCGATGTCTCACATATAGCCTATGCTCGGTCCGATAGGCAAAGGCAGCTAGGGCTTCGGCCGATTCCCAGACAGTCAGATTTACAATATAAAGGGGGTCCTGATCGGCCGCAGGTGTCGCTGAATCAAATCCTTCGCCTACGGCGCGCCAAATGAAACCGGGCTGAGCCTCGCCAAGTGTATTGATGTGATCAAGCGCATTCCGAAATTCAGCGCTCTCAGGGGCATTCAAGGGTGCCTTCAGGGTCGCCACATTGTACTGGGCTAGACGATAGCGTCCCATTCAAAGTGTCTCGGCCTAGAGCCTGTTCCCACTTATCGGAACGCACTCTAGGTCGATCCGATAGCTTTCAATCACCGTGTTTGCCAATAGCTTGTCACACATAGCCTTGACCTCGGCTTGCGCTGCTGTGAGGTCGCTCTGGCCAATATCAAATTCAATGGTCCGACCTACGCGGACCTCAGAAACGTCAGACCAACCCAAACCATGCAAGGCGTTTTCAACGGCCTTTCCGGCAACATCCAAAACCCCCGGCTTCAGGAACACATGGACCTTAGCGTGCATTAGTGGAGGCCTCCTTGAATCACGGTCGGCATTTCCTTCATGATTCCGAGCCGTCGCGCGACTTCTGTATAGCTCTCTATCACATCGCCCAGGTCCCGACGGAAGCGGTCCTTGTCCATTTTTTCAAGAGTCTGCGAATCCCAAAGTCGGCAGGAATCCGGGCTTATCTCATCGGCCAGGATGACCCGAGAAAAGTCATTCTCCCAAAGGCGTCCGAATTCCAATTTGAAATCAATGAGATTTATCCCGACCGCACCGAAGGCACCGCTCAGGAAATCGTTGATCCTCAAGGACAGGGCCATCATATCGTCAATCTCTTGGGTGTTTGCCCAGTTGAATGCCGTGATATGCTCTTCAGTGACCATCGGGTTCGAAAGTTTTTCGTCTTTCAGATAGAACTCAATGATCGAGCGCGGTAGGGCTTGGCCTTCCGGCAGTCCGAACCGATTGGATAGGCTCCCGGCTGCGGCATTTCTGACCACGACCTGAAGCGGAATAATCTCCAGCTCCCGGATCAGCTGCTCTCGAAGATTCAGCCGGCGAATAAAGTGGTTCTGAATGCCGATCGTATTCAGACGGATCATAAAATACTCGCTGATGCGATTATTTATGACGCCCTTGCCTTCCAGCACCGCCTTCTTTTCATTGTTGAACGCGGTGGTGTCGTCCTTGAAATATTGGATCAAAGTGCCCGGTTCAGGACCCTCGAAAAGGATCTTGCCCTTGCCTTCGTAAATCTTTTTGCGGCGTGTGCTCATGGGCTGTCAGTCTCTATCTGATCCTGGCCTTGGGCGCAAACGACACCAGTCCGTCGGGTTGTCCGACAGCAATGGCCCCCGGCCAAAACAACCTGAGGGGGCTTTGGTTTCCGACCAGGACGGTCGAGGGCATTGCGGCCAAGGCCGGCAGGCGATAGATAGTCTGTGATGAGTGCCATGGGGATATCATGACCAGTTTTGACAATCGCGAGCGCGGCTTTGAGAGCAAGTTCGCCCTGGATCAAGAGCTGGAGTTTAAGGCCGGCGCGAGACGTAATCATATTTTGGGCCAATGGGCCGCTGGGCTCATGGGCTTGGAAGGCGATCATGTGAATGACTATGTGAAGGCCGTCGTGAAGTCTGACTTTGAACTGCCGGGTGACGATGACGTCCTGCGCAAGGTGTTTGAGGATCTCAAGGTGTCGGGCGTTACGATTTCTGAGGGCGAAGTTCGGATGAAGATGGACGAACTGCTCGCCCAGGCCCGGGAACAGGTGAAAAACGGCTAAAGCCCCTTGGTCTTAAAGGGTTAGGTAGGCCCTACCTCGGACTGAAATCACCGCAGCCCTGACAGACCTTGCCTGTTTGATCAGCTTTTGACCTTCGGTTTTAGCCCAGCGGCTGATTCTGCGGCTGCCTTAGCAGCAGCGGCTTGAGCTTTCGCAGCGTCAGCTGCCTCTTCATCTGAACGGGCACCCGCCAATATGCCGGGCAGGGCATAATTCCCCTCATGACAGGCGTATTCGTAGATAATCCCGTTCAAGGGTGCGAATTCATATTCGCCGCCCCATGGCTTGTCGTACAGGCTGGGGTCGTCAATCGTGAATTGGTATAGAAGCCGATCCTTTGCCACCCGGGTGAAGCGTTCAGTAACAGTCAGGTGCTCCCACGATCCCCGATAGGCCTGCCGCTGCGGTATGTTGGTCGTTTCAACCACCAGGGTCGGGCCATCCCAGTGACCGATTGAGTCCCCCATCCACGGACGCACGCCATCCGTCCGATGTGTGCCGTTAAGGCGGATAATGCGGATGTCGTGGACCATCTCAACCTGGATGACCACCGCATCAGGGGTCTGAAGAATCTGATAATTGTTATTGTAGAAGCCGTTGGGGAACATGGGGGGCCGGCATTGCGCCCGAACGACAAGATACAACGCTCACCCAGAGACCTGTTCTCGTAATCTGCCCCTGAACCTCTTGGGCCGTTGCCACCGAAAAATCCACGGGGTGCGGGTGGTGCCCCGGCCTTGCGTGGGGGAACTTGGCCGTTTTCAGTGGTCAGGAAGGATGTGCGCGGCTCGCCATGCACCCGCATGACATTATTGCCAGGATCGAGCCACCCTCGATCATAGCCCCCCACAGCGCCGCCAGCTGCCGCAAATTCCGGACGAATGCCGGTCTTCAGATCACCCCCCACCTTAGGTGCGACATTTGGGTCGATGGGCTTGTTACCGTCTTCAACCTCTTTGATGACGGCACCTTCCTGCTTGGCGACCTCTTCTGGGGTGAAGACAGCGCGATTACCCAGGCTTGGATTGCGGGTTTCCGGTGTCAGGGTGGCATTGGACCAGTAACCAGATAAATCAGGCTGACCAAAGGTATTGCGCGGAGCCGTAAAGGTCGCCGGGGCCATCTTGCCGGGCTTTGCCATGGTTGCGGCCAGCAAGGGTGAGGGTGCAGCCCCGAGCAACAGTGTGCAAGTTAAGGCGAGGCGTGCGGCGTGGTTCATGGTCATCTCCCAGCCGACGGTCTTTGCTTTCGGCATGCCGTCGCAATGGTCAGGTTAGGGAGCCTCAGGGCAACCGGCAATGGAAATTGTCCAGACGGCTTAGCTTAGGCCAAACACCCGAGCAAAGATCACATCCACATTCTTGAAGTGGTAGCCCAGATCGAACAATTCCCCCAATTCTGCATCTGTGAGATAGGCGACGACGTCAGGATCTGCCTTCAACAAGGTCAGGAAATCACCCTCACCGCGCCAGACCTGCATGGCCTTGGATTGAACCGAGGCATAGGCTAGTTCCCGGGCCATACCCTTTTGGGTCAGGGCCAGAAGTACCCGTTGCGAATGGACCAAACCGCCCAGGCGATCTAAGTTTCTCAGCATGTTCTCGGGATAGATCACCAAGCGTTCCACGACTCCAGCCAAGCGGCGCAGGGCAAAGTCCAAATGGATTGTGGTATCGGGAGCAATGGCCCGCTCGACACTGGAGTGACTAATATCGCGCTCATGCCAGAGTGCGACATTTTCCAGGGCCGGGGTCACCGCCGATCGGACCAGTCTGGCAAGGCCAGTCAGGTTTTCTGTAAGGATCGGATTACGCTTGTGGGGCATGGCCGAACTGCCCTTTTGCCCCGGATCGAAGGGCTCTTCAGCCTCCAGGACTTCGGTGCGCTGCAGATGCCGGATTTCCACCGCCAGGCGCTCGATAGAGCTACCGATCACCGCCAGGGTGGCGAAGAAAGCGGCGTGACGATCCCGCGGAATTACCTGAGTCGACACCGGCTCGACCGCGAGGCCTAACTTCTCCGCGACGTAGGCCTCAACCTCCGGGGCCACATTGGCGAAGGTGCCAACGGCACCCGAGACCGCACAGGTGGCAATCTCAAAACGGGCCATGGCCAGACGTTCCTTATTGCGTTGGAACTCAGCATAGTGACCGGCCAGTTTCAGGCCAAAAGTGGTAGGTTCAGCGTGAATGCCGTGGCTGCGCCCGACGGTCGGTGTCCGTTTGTGTTCTAAGGCGCGCCGTTTGAGGGCCACCAAGACTAGGTCCAAGTCTTCCATGAGAAGATCACAACAGCGGGTCAGTTGAACGGCCAGAGCCGTGTCATTGACGTCTGAACTGGTCATGCCTTGGTGAAGGAACCGGGCCTCGGGACCGACGATTTCGGTGACATGGGTCAGGAAGGCGATGACGTCATGTTTCACTTCACGTTCGATTTCGTCGATACGGTCAATGTCGAAGATCGCGTCCCTGCCCTTGGCCCAAATGGTGTCGGCGGCACTCTGAGGAATTACACCCAGTTCTGCCATCTTGTCGGCGGCGTGGGCCTCAATCTCGAACATGATGCGGAAACGGGTCTGGGGGTCCCAGATCTTGGCGAAGTCGGGTCTGGCATAACGTGGGATCATGCGGGCTTTGCACTCCGTGCCGGGGCCGGAGTCAAGGTTCGCGCCCATTAAACTGCCGATGGCTTCAGGGTTTCGAAGCGGTATTTCGAAATGGTACCATCTGCCCGGTCGGTGAGGACCGAAGAGGCCCGATCCAGGGGCGTCCAGACTCAGGCAGACACCTCCAACACCGTGCGCAAAGCCTGTCCCTTTAGACAGCTTTGTCTAAAGGGATAAAAAGGCTCTCATTCAAAATGTTAGAGTATCCTCGACGCATAGGCCATTTTTACCCCACCGTTCGGAACAGGTTCTAAGCCTCCCCGCGATCCGCGCGGGCCTTGGCCATGGCTTGTACCAAACCGAAGGAGCCCAGGAAGTAATGGAACGCGGCCCAGAGATAGAAGCATAGAGAAACAATGACCCCTGACCGGGTCGCCGAGTTGAGGCTGGCCTTGCAATTGGCGGCCAGCTCAACTGTTGCCCCCAGGGGGGCCTTTCCGCCTGGACAGGCCTCGGCAAACCGCGCGATCCCGACATCGCCACCGCCCAACATCTTGCCGATGGAGTCGATGATCCCGTGGCTACCCGGATGGGTGAAGTTGAACTGAGCAAAATGATCAATGACCCAGCCCGTGAAGGGCGGTCCTCCACCCAGGGCGATAATGTTTAGGAAAAACAGCAATAAGGCCGCAGCTGTGGCCCGTCGATGAGTTTCGACCATGTTCTGCACGACGCCGAAGGTCGGGCCCAGATAGGTGTAGTGGAAAATTCCGGGTACGAGCAGGATCATCGCCGCTGTTTGCCAGGACGGCTGGAGGTAGGCGGCTATATAGATTGGTGTGGCGATGGTTAGCCCTATGGCGGGGGTTAGGGCGTACCAACGCGCGCTGCGCTTGGACATGGCGTCGGTGATGAAGCCTCCCAGGAGCGTGCCGATGCCTGAGGAAAATCCGCCCACCAAGCCGGTAATCAGGCCGACTTCCGCGTAGTTTAGACCAAAGGTCCTGGTGAAATAGGGCGGCACGAACTGGCCCGACCCGTAAGACCCGAAGGAAGCCAGGGTCACGCCCATAATCATGTGGAAGACGGGCCACTTGCCGAACAGTGACTTCGCAACGGTCGCGAGTTCAGAAAATTCATTAGCCATCGAAAAGGGCTTGGCACCTGCCGCTGCGACCGCAGTGGCGGCTGGACTGTCCGGCTCCGAGTGTCCGCGAGCGGGTTCCTTGACCATGACCCTGATGGCAACCGCAATCAGCAAACCCGGAACCCCAACCAGCATGAAGGCAATCCGCCAGGAGAAATTCTGGGCCAGCCAGCCCCCGATGATAGCCCCCAGCATGGTGCCCAGCGGAATGCCGAATGAATAAACGGCTAGCGCGGAGGCTCGTTTCTTGGGTTCAAAATAATCGCTGATCAGGGAGTGTGATGGCGGGGATAACCCCGCTTCGCCGAAACCGACTCCAAAACGATAGGCAGCCAGGGTCGCGAAATTCGAGGCTGTGCCGCAAAGTGCGGTGAAGGCTGACCATATAACAATGGCCCCGGAGATGATGTTGACCCGCGAGAACCGCTCGGCGAACCGGGCAATGGGTATGCCAAGTAGGGTGTAGAGCAGGGCGAAATAGAGCCCGCCCAGCAGACCCAGCTGTGTATCGGTGATCTTAAGATCGACCTTGATCGCCTGACCGATGGTCGCGATGATCGTCCGGTCAATGAAGTTGAAGGTATAGGCTGTGACCAGCAGGGCCAAAACCAGGCTTTTGTAATTATTGGAATAAGCTGGCTTCATGCCGGCCTTTTCCCCCGTCTCGATCGCCGCCATGCGGTCCTTGCCCCCCAAGGTAAGATTGGTTCTTAGTTGCGACGGACTTTAACGGGTGATCGTCGAAGGGGAAGGGGGCATCGACGGTGTAGGCCGTCAAAGTGACACCAAGTCATCAGGCTGGGATTTCGATGTGATCGGGGGGCAGGCCAGCCCGTCGCCGGTCGTCCATGGTGAGAAAGGCTGTTTCAAGGTGTCGGGCGAAGATGTCAGCCCTGAAAAGTGGTGACGTCGCGCGCGCCGCAATGACCTTTGCCTTTAAGGCCTTAAGCTCGTCCGGGTGGGTGGCAAGATGAAGGGCCTTGGCTTCATAGTCGGCTAAATCTGTGGTGATCAGATCGTGCATATCTATGGCACTCAACAGACTTCCGGCGACGCGACCGGCAAAACCTTGGCCTAAGCAGGTCAGAACCGGAAGCCCGGCCCAGAGTGCGTCGCTCGCGGTGGTGTGAGCGTTACAGGGCAGGGTGTCCAGGAAAAGATCGGCCTCTGCATGTCGGGCAAGGTGATCGGCCAGGGGGGCCCGAGCAGCGAAAACCAACCGCTCACCTGCGACTCCACGCCGTTCGGCTTCTCGAATGAGGTTCTCCTTGGCTAACGGCAAATCCGCCAGGAGCCAGAGGACGCTTCCGTCCACCTGTTGCAGCAGGCGCATCCAGATATCGAAACTGTGCGGGAATAATTTGTAGCCGTTGTTGAAACAGCAGAAGACAAATCCCTCATCCGGAAGCCCCAGTTCAGCACGGGTGAAAACCCGGTCAGATATCTGACGTTTGGCATCATTCACCTGGTAGGAGTGCGGCAGATAAACGACTTTTTCGGTATAAAATTCCTGACTTTCTGTTGGAATGAGAGTTCTGTCGGCGATGATATAGTCAAAATAGGGCGCGCCGATGGTGCCGGGATAACCCAGGTAATTCACCTGGATCGGTGCGCATTTCTCGGCAAAAATGCCCAAACGGGCATCCTTGGTGAAACCCTTGAGATCGACCGCAATATCGATCTCTAGGGATCGCGCCATTTCCGCCACTGCCTGATCGTTCAGGGCGGTCACATCTATAAAGCGATCAAAGGCTTTTGAGGTGCGACGACGCATCTCGTCATCTTTGTTCGGCCCCATGGAAAACCCGATCAGCTCGAAACGGTCTCGATCATGGCATTCGAAGAGTTCTGCCATTAGATAGGCCGTCGCGTGGTTGTGAAAGTCCGCCGAGAAATAGCCGATTTTGAGTTTCGGATGGCGCGGCCAGGGTTTTAACGGCCCGAGGCTATGGCATTCAGGAACCTTATCCGAAACCCAAGTCTGGGCTGCTGCCTTCTGGACTGCCGCTGAGTCCGTCAGGGCGAGCACGGCAAAGGGGGGCGAGACGCGTCGACCTTCCAGAATGGTGCACTTGAGATCTGAAATTTCGTCCTGGGTTCCGGCCCAGTCGGCCAGGGTCATACGACCCAATATGTGGGTGCCGCGCAAATACTCATAGTTTGGATCAATGGCCAAAGCGGCACTATAAGATTCCAGGGCAGCAATAGGTTGCTTTAATTCCTGGAGCGCATTGCCCCGATTACAATGGGCTTCCGCATAATCAGGCCGCAGGGCGATGACCTTGTCATAGCTTTCAACCGCCGCCTCAAAAAGCTGAAGGTCCTGAAGCGCGTTGCCCTTGTTGGAAAAGACCTCGGCAAAGGTGGGATCGAGGGTCAGGGCAATTTCGAAATCTGTTAGCGCCTCGGTGGTCCGCTTCATGGCCCTGTAGGCGGTCCCTCTGTTTGAATAGGTACTGGGAATGTGCGGGTTCAGGCTGATGGCGCGATCATAGCTGTCTATAGCTTCATCAAAGCGGCCCAATGCCGCCAGGGCGACACCGCGATTTGAGAGCGTCTCGGCGTTTTGGGGATCGAGCCTGATCGCCATGTCGAAGGCAGAGACCGCCTCGTCAAAACGTCCTAAGTCCTGCAGGACATTGCCGAGGTTGGAATAAGCCCCGGCGTGCTGGTTCGAGCACCTGATCGCCGCTTCAAGCGCCGACAAAGCAGCCTCAAATCGTCCCAACTGGCGTAGAACCGCACCCCGATTTACCTGAGCGTCAAGGTCGTCGGGTGAGAGGACTAGGACGGCATCGTAATCGGCGAGAGCCGCCCCCAACCGCCCGATCTGTTGGGCCGCCACCCCCCGATTGTGTAGTGCTGCCGTGTTTTGCGGAGTCAGGACCAGGACTTGGGTAAAACCTTCGATTGCGTCTTCAAACCGGCCAAGATCAAAAAGGAGGTCCGCCCTTTGATACTGCGCTAGAGCATCTGAGGGTGCTATAGCGACAGCGGTATTGAAATTCTCAAGGGCCAGATCTTGGCGGCCAAGGCTGTTCCACGCCATCCCACGATGGATCAGCACTCCTGTCGCAGCGGGGGATCTGAGCAGGGCCTGGTCGAAAAAGGCAATGGCGAGACCGAGATCGCCCAGCTGCAGATTCAAAATGCCGATGTGGTGAAGGGCGTCCACATCGTCTGGGTTCCGATCCAGGAGGCCAATATAGGCTTGCTGGGCGGCGGCAAGATCGCCGCTTTGATGAAGGGCGAGCGCCTGATTGAACGCCTCATCCCGCGTCAGGGTGGACTGATCGGCCATGGCGTTAAACCCCGGAGCCTATATAAGCTCTATACACGTGGAGGATTTTTTATCCTCTCATCTGATTTTGTTGAAGGAATGCGGCCCCACTAATCCAGAAGAAAGGCACTCTCCTCTGGTGGCTTCGGGGTCTTGCTCGCGCCATCGTCCGAGGTTTTTGAGGCTCAGCTGTCGCCACTGTTTTCGGTTTGCGCAGAAGGCGTGCGACGCGTGCCAAAAATTGTTTGTTTTCAAAAGGCTTTGCCATGAAGTCGCGGGCCCCAAGACCGATACAGGTTCTGATGTCCGTGGGATCGTTCCGGCCGGTCAGAATCATCGTCGGTATGCGCTGAATCAGCTTGGCGTCTTTCATGCGTTGCAGCATTTCGAACCCGTCTAGCCGAGGCATGTTGAGGTCGAGAATCATGGCTTCGGCGTGAATCTCGCCCAGCCGCCGGAGGGCCTGAAATCCGTCCGGGGCCGTAAATGTCCGATAGCCCGCCAATTCGAGCCGGGTCACAATCAATTCTCGGATCATCGCATCATCTTCGACGACCAGAACATGTGGGCGATGTTGTTCCATCAACTGCACAGGCAAACTCCAGTTGCAGCACCATGGTGAAGCTGGAGCCCAAATATTTGGTTAAGCCAGGTCGTAACCCTAAGATCCTATCAACCCTGTTTTAGAGGATCGGCGTCTACTTCCCGATTGATCCAAGCGTTCTCATAAGGCGGTAGGAAAATTCCACCCCTTCATAAAAATACGCTTCCCGAATGCGCTCGTCGCGGCCGTGCGCCCGATTGTCCTCCGCGTCGGTCCAGATGGCAGACAGGCCGTAACTCGGAATGCCGACGGCTCGGGTGTAGATCGAATCAGAGGCACCAAGGTCCATGTGGGGCATGATCTTGACTCCCGGCCAGGACTGGGCGATCACCTTGCTAAATACCTTAAACAAAGCAGCGTCCGGTGCTGAATCCGGGGCTGGGGCTGAAGGTGACAGGACTGTCAGCTTAATTTCAGGATCGGCCAGGATTTCCTCTAACTTGGTTTTGATCCCGGCCTCGGTATCTAAAGGAATCATCCGACACTGGATCGAGGCCTGCGCGCGCTGAGGTAGGGCGTTTTCCGCATGACCCCCAAAAATTTGGGTTGCCACGCAGGTTGTGCGCAGACGGGCCGCCAGCCGAGGTGTCTGGGATAGGCGTTCTGCGGCGTCCAGGTCGGTCGGCAATTTAGCCACAGCCAGCATGTCCGCGGCTGTTTGACCCGTTTCCTGGGTGGCATTGACGGCGAACATGCCCCGGGTCGTCGGGGTGGTTTCCACCGGGAAATGGAACTTCGCGATGCGACCTAAGCCTTCCGCCAAGCGATAGATCGCATTGTCCGGCTCAGGAATGGAGGAGTGTCCGCCGCGATTGGTGACTTCGGCCTGGAAGGTGACATAGACCTTTTCGCTGGTCTGTATCCCATAGGCTTGGCGCGCGCCCTGCTTGAAGGCTCCACCTCCGGCGTCTGGGTTGATGACAAAGGCCGCATCGATCAAGTCGCGCTTGGTTTTTACAAGCCATTCTACGCCACTGCCATCACCGGCTTCTTCACCGGAGGTGAAGGCGGCGATCAAATCGCGGTCTGGTTTGAATCCTTCATGCTTAAGACGTATCAGGGCGGACGCAACAGCGACATCCTCGCTCTTCATGTCCTGGGTGCCGCGACCATACCACCATCCATCGCGCTCAGTGAGTTTGAAAGGCGGTACGGTCCAATCTTCCGGCTTAGCTTCCACTACATCCAAATGCCCAAGCCAAAGCACCGGTTTGGCCTTTGGCGACTTGGCACGAAGGCGTACGATCAACTGCCCCTGGTTTGGATGTTCAGGAATGGCCAATAGAGTCAGATCTGACTCGGGAAAGCCTGCCGCTAGGAAATGAGCCTTCAGGGCCTGTGCAGCCCTAAGGGTTCCCTGTTCATGTACGGTGTTAATGCTGATCAGTTCGCTCAACAGGTCGTGGGCAAAGACTTGCTCGACCGGCGGCGGGAGGGCGGCAGCTTCGGCATGGCTCTGGTGCGCCGTTAAGACAAGTGCCAAGGCGGCAATCCCGTTCCGCAGATCCATGAGTCAGGCCTCTCTGATGGGACCCTATGATGCGGGGATTTTCCACCGGCTCAAAGACCAATTCAGCCGATTCTAAGGCGTTATTGTACTTCGCGTACCCAAACAGGGTGTGTTAGATGAGTAGCTCCAGAGGGTCAGTGGTGGGGAGGTTTTCCTCGCCGCTTAGTGGAGTGCCTGCAATGCAAAGGACCGATGGGAATTACCTTTACATGCTGGGGTGCCAACTCCAGCCGTTGCACGGCATAAATGATGGAGACACTTTCGGCAGTGTCTTTTCGGCGTTGATTTGGGCGGAAACGTCGCCAGATCCGTTCCTTCACAATAGCATGTACAAACTTCGGCATTCGCTTAGTAGCGGCGAAAATCTTCTCGGATGGATTCGTTCTATCAAAGATAAATTGTTTGCATCGACTGACTTGTCTGGTGACAAGATTGATCCGTCTGATGCGCATGGCTTAAAGTATTGGCTTGGAACTTTTGAAATCAATCTCGCTGCAGAATTTGGACAACTACCGACTTATCTGGTTGCCAAGAAGGGCGGCTATGACACTTCAGATTTGATTGAAAACGGACGAGTTCTCTTTCAGCCGGATTTACCCGCCAAAGTACCGGAAGCCATCAAAGACATTGAGCAGGCCACTCGATGTATCGCGTTTGAAGTTCCTACTGCAGCTGGGTTCCACCTTCATCGAGCCAATGAAGCCGTTCTGAGGCGATACTTTGAAGCCGTGGCGGGAGATGTTCCTCCTCCTGCGTTGGCGACGATGGGGACATATCTGGCAACAATGCGCGACAAGAGATTAGGGGATGAGCGCGTACGGTCCGCCCTTAGTGACCTGAAGGATCTTCACCGCAATCCTTTGGCTCATCCAGGTGAGTCATTGGATAGCGTGGAACAAGCAATCGACCTCCTGGGGGCTATCCGAGCGGCTATTGGCTACATGTTAAAAGTCATTCCTGTTCAGGTTGAGTTGGCATTGGAAGGAATGGGAACAAACGCAGCTGACCTGTTGACCCCGCCCCAAGAAACAGTTCCCGAGACCTAATTTTGGCTATGGCCACGGGTTGGCAAGGACGTGGGGAACTCGACTGTGATGCAGTGCCCAATCCGCAGAGTCAGGGCAAATCCAACGAATGGCCTCGATTATGTCATCGTGGAATTGTGCCGGGTTCTGGTGATAGATCGGCTCATGGTGAAAGACGCGATTTCGAAACTTGCGGATTTCGTCCATTCGGTTGTGAACTCGTTGGCGCGCAATACGCTTCCCGCCTTCTTGGAAGACACTTGAGAAATTTCCGCGCCAAAGGGTAGCGTCGTATCGGCGACTTAGAATCATAACCCAAAAGCCAAAATTTAATTCTGCAATAACCGCGCCTGGTGTCGGCGCCCGCCCAGCGCGTGCCAAATCGGCAATTGCCTTGTTAATTTTGTCGATGGCATCTTGCCCTAATGGCGGCCCGCCGTTCCTAAACCAATTGGCCGTATAGGCGGCGGTCAATTCGATGCTGAGGTGATTGCGAAGGCACACTTCCAAACTTTGGAGCGGCCGGTAGAACGCCTCGGAAATGCGCGCGTTGCTCTCGTAAAGCGAGAGGGCACCGTCCAAATTTCCTGCCGCATCATTGAGATAGCGGTTGAGTCGCGGCAATGACAGCGCACGCTCCAGAGCGGCATTCGTAACGGGCGTACGCATTTGGTTAATGGAAGCTTAACTTTTAATTACAAAAGTTCATTGGCGGTTAAGAGGGTGTATGTCTATACGTTCCGGGTACACCTCGAGCCGGCCTCTGCTTCGGCACGCTCTCGAGGTCAGCAATCTAGGGGCCGTCGTCCAACCGTGTTTGGGCGGCGGCTTCCTATTTTTGGGCTCTGGCTTTCGTTCTGGCGCGGCCTTTCTCACAAGACGCTCAAATGCCTCACCATCCTCGGTGGGGCTTAGTTCGCCAACGTCCACTA
>NMUI01000326.1 GCA_002221445.1 Phenylobacterium zucineum
TTCGACCGGCTGGGGCGCCCGCAGGATGCCGAACGCCTGCGGCGGGAGGCGGCCTTTGTGGCGCGCTACATCCCTGCCGCATCATGAATACGCGGTAAGGAAATACGCCGCCCCATTGCGCCAAGCCCCGGTCGGGGCCACATATTAGTCAGCCGTGCCGTCGCGGCATATGCTTTGGGGAGCCATAGCCTTGTCGAAAATCCGTCAGCGCCTCGGGCGCGTCGCCCTGATCGCCCTGATTCCGGCCCTGCTGGCCGGCTGCGGCATCAACAATATTCCCACCAAGGAAGAGCGTGCCAAGGCCCAGTGGGCCGAGGTTCAGAACCAGTATCAGCGCCGCAGCGACCTGATCCCGAACCTGGTGGAAACCGTCAAGGGTTACGCCGCCCAGGAAAAGGGCGTGTTGGTGGAGGTGACCCAGGCCCGGGCCTCGGCCACCCAGGTCAAGGTTGACGCCTCGACCATTACCGACCCGGCCAAGTTTGCCCAGTATTCTCAAGCCCAGGACAAGCTGTCGGGGGTTCTCGGACGCCTGATGATGATTCAGGAGAACTATCCGGACCTGAAGTCTAATGAAAACTTCATGGCCCTGCAGTCCCAGCTTGAAGGGACCGAGAACCGGATCACCATTGCCCGCCGCGACTATAACGAGGCCGTCCGGGACTATAATCTCGAGTTTAAGCTGTTCCCGAATTCGATCTGGGCCCTAGCCCACCAGGGTTCCAAGCCCATGCAGATGTTCTCAGCCTCGGCTCAGGCTCAGTCGGCACCGAGCGTCAGCTTCGCCCCGACCACACCGCCTGTGGTACCCGGCTCAGCGCCACCCAAATGAAACCCTTGAAGGGACCGCGCGGCCTGATCGCCGTTGCGGTCCTCACCGCCTTCGCCCTGGTGTTCAGCGGGGCGGCCCTGGCCGCGCCGACCTTCCCGCCCCTCACCGGGCGGGTCGTGGACAATGCGCATATTCTGTCAGCTCAGGCCCAACAGGACCTCACCGATAAGTTGGCGGACCTCGAAGCCAAGACCGGACATCAGGTGGTGGTGGCTACCATTCCCGACCTGCAGGGCTATCCCATTGAGGACTATGGCTATCAGCTCGGTCGTGCCTGGGGGATTGGCGATAAAACCCGCAATGACGGGGTGATCCTGCTGATCGCGCCCAATGACCGGAAGGTCCGGATCGAGGTCGGATACGGGCTGGAGCCTGTGCTGACCGATGCCCTGACCTCCCGCATTATTCAGGCTAAGATTCTGCCGGATTTCCGCGCGGGCAATATCGAACAGGGCATTGTCGCTGGTGCTCAGTCGATTATCGACCAATTAGCCCTGCCCGAAGATGAGGCCAAGGCGGTGGTCGCCAAAGCCGCCGAAGTCCCGGTGCGCCCGTCGAACCAAGGCCATATTCCTTCCTTTCTGGTTCTGCTCCTGGCCTTCTGGGTGATCAGCAGCATTCTGCGCGGCTTTGGTGGCCGGGGACGGAGACATGGCGGCAGCCTCTGGTGGTTGCCCCTGCTCCTGCTCAGCGGTGGGCGCGGCGGCGGTGGCGGAGGTTGGGGAGATGGCGGTGGTGGCGGATTCTCCGGCGGCGGCGGGTCATTCGGCGGCGGCGGATCTTCGGGGAGTTGGTGAGTTGCTGAGCGAACAGGATCTCAAACGCATAGAAACAGCGGTGGCGGCTGCCGAAGACCCGACCCGAGGCGAAATCTTCTGCGTGGTCGCCACCGAGTGCTCGGACTATCGGGAGGTGCCTATTGCCTGGGCCGCGCTAGCCGCCCTGGCGGCACCGGCCATCCTTCTGGCCGGGGGCATTCATGTGACTGTGCCAGACCTGTTTGATCGGGGTTGGAGCTCAACCCAGGTGGGAGAGGTCACACAAACTGCCGCCCGCATGGCTGTGGCCGGGGCGATCATGCTGCAGGCCCTGCTATTCGTGGCCGTGGCGACCCTGGCCTCCATTCCGCCGGTCCGGCGTTTCCTGACGCCTAAGAGTCTCAAGCGCGAGCGGGTAAGGCGGCGGGCTCAGGAGCAGTTTTTCGCCAAGGGGCTTCACGCCACCCGGGAGCGGACAGGTATTCTGATCTTCGTCTCGACCCAGGAACGTCTGGCTGAACTGATCGCGGACGAGGGCATTGCCGCAAAGGTCGAACCCAAGGTCTGGGAAGCGGCCATGGCCCGTCTTATCGCAGGCTTTAAGGCTAAGCGACCAGCGGAGGGCTTTGAGCAGGCCATCGCCATGTGTAGCAGCATTCTTACAGAACACTTCCCGGCCATCCCCGGCGACAATCCCAATGAACTCCCGGATTCGGTGGTGCTGATCCCGTGAGGTCGCTGGCCTTGGCCCCTCTGTGCGGGTAAGATTTGCCTGATCAAGGCCGGGGGAGGAACGCAGCATGACCTATAGCCTGAATGTGAACGGCAAGGTGCGGCAGGCCGATGTTGAGCCGGGGACGCCTCTGCTCTGGGCCCTACGGGACAGTCTGGGGCTCTTAGGTCCCAAATTCGGTTGCGGGATCGGGGCTTGCGGGGCCTGCACGGTTCATATTGACGGCAGGCCGGTGCGATCCTGCGCCACGCCGATAGACAAGGTTGGTACCGGCAAGGTGACGACCATCGAAGCTATCGGCGATACCCCGATCGGCAAGAAGGTCCAGGCGGCCTGGACCGAGCTGGATGTGGCCCAGTGCGGCTATTGCCAACCGGGCCAGATTATGTCGGCGGCGGCTCTGCTGACGAGGACACCAAAACCCACCGATGCCGATATTGATGCCGCTATGAGCGGCAATATCTGTCGGTGCGCCACCTATACTCGCATTCGTGCGGCCATCAAAATGGCCTCAGGCCAACCGGCAGGAGTCTGATCATGGCTGACGGAACCGATCTTTCCCGCCGAGACTTCGTCCGGGTTAGCGCCGCTGCTGGTGGTCTGGTTTTAGTTTTTCGGTGGCCGGTAAGGTGCGGGCAGTTGGTGCAGCCTCACCCGTCCTCAACGCCTATGTGATGATCGCGCCAGACAATCGGGTAACCATTGTCGCTAAGAATCCGGAAATTGGTCAGGGGATCAAGACCTCCCTGCCCATGCTCATTGCTGAAGAACTGGATGTCGATTGGGCCCAGGTTCGCACCCGACAGGCCGACAGCAATCCATCCGTCTATGGTCTGCAATTTGCCGGGGGCAGTATGGCCACGCCCCTGCACTGGGACCAACTGCGCAAGGTCGGGGCCACCGCCAGGGCCCTGTTGGTTGCGGCCGCAGCGGCCAAATGGCAGGTTCCCACCAGTGAATGCGTCACCGCCTCTGGCGTGGTCCATCACAAGGCTTCCAAGCGTAAGGCGACTTATGGGTCCCTGGCCGCCCAGGCTGCGACCCTGCCCCAACCTGACCCCAAGTCCATCGTCCTGAAGGACCCCAAGGCCTATAAGATCATCGGCAAGTCCAAACCCCAGGTGGACACCGCCGCCATTGTCCGCGGCAAGCCCCTGTTCGGCATAGATGTCGTGGTGCCGGGTATGCTTTATGCCACCTTTGAAAAGGCCCCGGTTTTTGGTGCAGGTGTGGCCGGCGCGGACCTGGATGCTGCCCTGGCGGTCAAGGGGGTTCGCAAGGCCTTCGTCATTGCCGGCGGCCAGGACCTCAACGGTCTCCTACCCGGAGTGGCGGTGGTGGCGGATAGCTGGTGGCAAGCCCGCCAGGGTCGCAATAGGCTGAATATCAGATGGCAGGACCACCCGACGGCGCAACAGTCCTCGGCGAATTTTGACACCCAGGCGGCGGCGCTCTCTAAGGGGCCGCCCCTGCGGACCGAACGGCAGGATGGCGATGTGGCGGCGGGCCTAGCCGGTGCTGCGACCACCGTCGAGGCGGCCTATGCTTATCCCTTTATTGCCCATGCCGCCCTAGAGCCGCAGAACTGCACCGCCCATTTCCACGAGGGCAAGATGGAGATATGGGCTCCGACCCAATATCCGGATGCCGGGCGTCAGTTGGTGGCCAAGACCCTGGGCCTGAAGCCCGCTGACATCATCATCCACATGACCCGTTGCGGCGGCGGCTTCGGTCGGAGATTGGCGAATGACTATATGGTCGAGGCGGCCTGGATTGCTAAGGAAGCCGGGGCACCGGTTAAGCTGCTCTGGACTCGGGAAGACGACCTTCGCCACGACTTCTACCGCCCTGCCGGTTGGCATTATCTGAAGGGTGGTGTCGATAAGTCCGGAAGACTTATCGCTTGGCAGGACCATTTCGTGACCCTGGGAGCGGCCGGAAAGCCCGCCGGGAGCGCTGGAATGTCCACCACGGAATTCCCCGCCCGCTTTGTGCCCAATTTTCAGTATGACCTATCGGTGATGGTGTGTGGCATACCGACCGGCCCCTTGAGAGCGCCGGGCTCGAATGCCCTGGCCTTTGTGGTCCAGTCTTTCATTGACGAGCTGGCCCATGGGGCAGGCGTGGATCCGGTAACCTTTCGTCTGAACCTGCTTGGCGATCAGGGCATGGTCGGTACGGCAGGCAAGGACGGCTATGATGCGGCGCGGATGAAGGGCGTGCTCCAACTGGTTGCCGCTAAGTCCGGTTGGGGCAAGACAAAACTGAATCCCCGACAAGGCATGGGTGTGGCTTTCCACTATAGCCATCTGGGCTATTTTGCCGAGGTGGTGCAGGTCCATGTGTCGGAATCTGGTGAGGTGACGGTGGAAAAGGTCTGGGTCGCCGCTGATGTCGGTCGCCAGATCATCAATCCGACTGGGGCACTTAACCAGGTCCAAGGCGCGGTGATCGATGGCCTGTCTGCCGCCCTGGGTCAGAAAATCACCATCGAAGGTGGGGCCGCTGTGGAGCGGAACTTCAACACCTATGCCCTGTTGAGAATGAAATCGTCACCTGTGGTCGAGGTTCACTGGAACATAACCGACAACCCACCGACAGGCCTTGGCGAACCTGCCCTTCCCCCGGTCCTACCAGCCCTTTGCAATGCGATCTTTGCGGCTACGGGTCAGCGCATTCGCAACTTGCCGATCAACAAGGCCCTGCTGAAAGTTTGATCGGATAGGAATCTAGAGTGCGTTCCGATAAGTGGGAACCGGTTATCGGATCGAAACGCACTCTAACATCTTGAATGAGAGCC
>NMUI01000050.1 GCA_002221445.1 Phenylobacterium zucineum
TGTTACCTTTAGACGGAAACGTCTAGAGGGATAAAACAGGCTCTCATTCAAGATGTTAGAGTGCGTTTCGATCCGATAACCGGTTCCCACTTATCGGAACATGCTCTCGGTCAAAAATTAGAGCATGTCCTTGATGGTCTCGCGTTCACCGACCAGTTCATCATTGGTCAGGGCGATCTTGCTCTTGGCGAAGTCGTCCATCTCGTAATCGGTCAGGACCTCATAGCCGGTCGCCGTGGTCTTGACGGGCATACCAGCCCAGACCCCCGGCGCGAAGCCATAGCGACCCTGGCTTTCCACGGCCACGGAATGGACTGCCCCCACCGTGGTCAGGTCACGGACATGGTCCACAAGGGCATTGGCAGCCGAGGCGGCAGAACTGAGACCCCGGGCTTCAATAATGGCAGCCCCGCGCTTGCCCACGGTTGGCAGGAAGTCATTCTTGAGCCAGGCCTCGTCACCGATGACTTCAGCCGCTGACTTGCCGCCGATCTTAGCGTGGGTGAAGTCGGCGAACATGGTTGGGGAGTGATTGCCGTAGATATAAAGGTCGCTGACCTCGTTGATCGACACCCCGGCCTTTTTGGCCAGCTGGGCGCGCCCGCGATTTTCGTCCAGACGCACCATGGCGGTGAACCGGTCCGGGGTCAGACGCTTGGCCTGAGCGGCGGCGATCATCACATTGGTGTTGCAGGGATTGCCGACCACGGCCACCCGCGCATTATCGGCGGCCACGGCATCGATCGCCTTGCCCTGGGCGATGAAGATCTTACCATTGTCCTTCAGAAGGTCGGCGCGCTCCATGCCCGGGCCACGGGGCTTGGAGCCCACCAGCAGACACCAGTTGGCGTCTTTGAAGGCCATATCGGCATCACCGGTCAGGACCATGTCCTGTAAGAGCGGGAAGGCGCAATCTTCCAGTTCCATGGCCACGCCCTTCAGGGCCTTCTGCGGGCCCTCCACGGGGATTTCCAGGAGCTGAAGAATGACCGGCTGATCCTTGCCGAACATCTCGCCCGAGGCGATGCGGAACAGCAAGGCATAGCCGATATTGCCCGCCGCACCGGTAACCGCCACGCGAATGGGTGTCTGATTGGCCATGGCCGAAGCTCCCGTCTGATTGGAACATGGAAAGAGTATGGGCCGTCCCTAGCCCAAAACGGCGGCGGGCCGCAATGCCGCCGACGCTTTGTTTCTGCCGCCGACTTGTGATCAAAAAGGTCATGTTCCGCCTTGACCCTGCTTTTGAGACCGGCTCCCTCGCCCTGGGCAGGCTGCCATTGTGCCATGTGCGCCTGCAACTGGACGCAGATGGCCCTGGCTGATCCTGATTCCGGGGCAGCCGGGCTTGCGTGAAATTGAAGATCTATCAGCCGCCGATCAGGCGCGTCTGATGGCTGAAATTGTCAGCTGCGGCCCTGCCATTCGGGCCATGGGTCAAAGGCTTGGATTTCCGGTGGATAAGCTCAATGTCGGGGCCTTGGGTAATGTCACGGCCCAGCTGCATGTCCATATTGTCGGGAGATGTGCCAAAGACCCGGCTTGGCCGGGTCCCGTTTGGGGGGTGGGGGTGGCGGAACCCCTATCTGCAGATCAGATCAAAAAGGCCATGACGGCGGCCGCAAAGGCCCTGAAACTTTAGTTTCGCGACAGAACCGCCGGGCGGCGCGCGCCATGCTCTGTGATCTCCCCGGACCATTCTCCGCGGGGTCCGGTCTCGAGATTAACCTCCACCGACTCGGAACGGTCGCGCCGAACCTTGAACCTCAGGATCAACCGACCCGGTGGATTTTGAATGTCCTCAACAAAGCCGCTGGCGGCCACGGCCCCTGGCCGACGGGGATCACGCCAAGCCCCTTCGAGGGGGCCGCGTCCCTTATCCACCAATTGCAGATCATAAACCTCGGCCCCGTCAGACCGCAAAATCCAGCGTCCGTCCAACGGCCCCTGTAGGCCCTGGGCCGCATTATAGGTGGCCCTCAACCGGCTTTCATAATTCAGATCAGACGGTGTCGGCGGAGTGTCGGGCGTTCGGCCAAGCTCGTCGATATGAACGGGGGTGTCGGGTGTCGGCCCCGGTGCCGCCAAGGCCGGCTCAGACGAAGACCCAAACGGGGGCGGTGGCACGGGATCGGGGGCCGATGGGATGATCGGGGGTTTGCTCGGACCGCTTAGCAGGTCGCCAATTGGATCAACCTCCTGGGCCGAGGCTGATCCTGCTGTGACGATGAGGGCGCATAAGGCTAGGCGAAACGGCCTCATCGCGCGGCAATCGCGTCCGCTATGGCGATCAGACGCCGGGCCTCGTCCAGATGCAAACGCTCGATCATACGCCCCTCAAGTTTCAGCACACCCTTATCGGCGTTTTCAGGTGATTCGAAGGCAGCGATGACCTGCCGGGCCCAACTCACCTCGGCCGGATCGGGGGTGAAGATCAGATTGGCGGTGTCGATCTGACCGGGATGTATCAGGCTCTTACCGTCAAAGCCGAAGTCAAGGCCCTGACGGCACTGCTGTGCCAGGCCCTCGAGATCGGCAATGTCGTTAAAAACCGCGTCAATGACCCCTAATCCATGGGCCCGTCCGGCCATGACCGTCAGGCTCAGGGCCGTATGCAGGGGTGTTCTTTCGATCCCGAGCCTGCACCGCATGTCCTTGGCCAGATCATTGGCTCCGACCACGAGCACGTCGAGCGGGGCCCCGAAACCGGCTATGGCGTCGAGATTGAGCAAACCCTGGCAGGTCTCTATCATGGCCCAAAGCCGGGTCTCCGGGCCCAGGCCCTCAGCATAGGGCGCAAGCTCATCGGCCGAGGAGATTTTCGGGACCAGCACCGCCTCGGGTGCCGCCTCCGAAATAGCGGCCAGGTCCGCCTCACCCCAGGGGGTGTCCAGGGCGTTGATCCGCACCACAATCTCTCGCCCCCCGAAGCCGCCGGTCTGGAGCGCGCGGACGGCATTTTTTCGGGCCTCGACCTTGGCGTCCGGGGCCACCGCGTCTTCAAGATCTAGGATCAGGCCGTCGCAGGCCAAGCTCCGCGCCTTATCGATGGCCCGCTCATTGGAGGCGGGCATGTAGAGCAGACTGCGACGGGGCCGGACAGGGATCACGCAAATCTCCATTCAGATTGGGCAGGGTGACCTTCTAAGCCCATGTCACTGGGAAAGATCATTCGCCAACCAGATGACCTTAAGGCTGACATCGGCTTGGGAGGGCGTATAAAGGGGGTGCCAGTGTCTGACTCAGACCACTAGAGTGTGTCCATGACAAGTCGATATGACGCGCAAGCCCGCAATGTCCTAGGCGGGGAATTACAACCCTGTTCCTTTGATCCGGTCACCGGATTCTTCCGCAATGGGTGCTGCGAGACTGGGCCCCACGACACGGGTATTCATACGGTCTGCGCGGTGATGACCGCTGATTTTCTGGCGTTTTCGAAGGCGGTCGGGAACGACCTGTCGACTCCGGTTCCCGAATACGGCTTTCCGGGTCTGAAGCCCGGGGATCACTGGTGCCTCTGCGCACCCCGATGGAAAGAAGCCCTGGATGCCGGAGCTGCACCGCAACTGGTCTTGGAGGCCACACATGAGGAAACCCTGGCGATTGTTGCTCTGGATATTCTCAAAGACCACGCGGTTTAGGGTCTATTCCGATAAGCGGGACTTAGCAGGCTGTTGAAGAAGTTTGTAGCGCGGCACAGCTTGGCATGATTCACTTCCTTGTCAGGCGGCGAGGTATTGGATGCGGGGTTTGGACAAGCGTTCTGGGTCACTGTTTTCGTATGTTGACCTTGAAGCGCGGGTGCGCGGCGACCACCCGCTGCGTCGGATCAAGACCTTCACCGATGCGGCGCTGGAAGCGCTGAGCTGTGACTTCTCGAAGCTTTATTCGGCGAGGATGGGCCGACCGGGGATCGCCCCGGAGATGCTGCTGCAGGCCTTTTATTCGATCCGCTCGGAGCGGCAGCTGATGGAGCGGCTGGAGTTCGACCTTTTGTTCCGCTGGTTCGTGGGGCTTGGGATCGACGATGCGGCCTGGGACCATTCGACCTTTTCCAAGAACCGCGACCGGCTGCTAGAGCCTGTTACCTTTAGACGGAAACGTCTAGGGG
>NMUI01000051.1 GCA_002221445.1 Phenylobacterium zucineum
CTTATCGGAACGCACTCTAGAAGTCTTTGCGGACGCTCAAGCCGTAATAACGATCATTATCCCGCGGCACGAAGCGAACAACACCGGCGACCGAGCCATAGCCCACGAAGGGCGAATAGTGCTGATTGCCGATATTTTTCACCAGACCACGAACAGACCAGCCATTCTTGACGCCGATCAGACCGACACCTGCATTCCAGATTCCGTAGGCATTCTGAACAGTGTCGGGAGTTTCAGCCAGAGAATACTGGGTCTTGGACTTCCAGCTATAGTCCGTAGACACCTGAAGATTGAAGTCATTATTGAAGGGGGTGGTATATTCCGCCTCATAATGAGTCTTCCACTTTGGTGCGAAGGGCAAGGGTTGGCCGTTGATATTGCAGCTCACCGGAGACCCTGTGGGGCAGGTAAAACGATCAACCTTGGCATTGGTATGGGCAAAGGAGAACCCGAGACGGAGCCCCTCAATCGGGCGGGCCGTAAAGTCACCCTCGACACCCTTGGAGGATACATCCCCCGCATTGATAAGACGGGTCACAAAACCGCCAGCCACGATGTCGGTGAAATTCGCCTGATAGTTCTGGAACTTGGTGTCAAAGATCGCCAGAGACCCAGACAACCTGCCGTCAAAAGCGCTGCCCTTTGCACCGATTTCATAGGCGGTAGAGGTTTCCGGCTTCAGGGAGATCTCATCCTGCGCCTGCATATTGAAGAAGGCGTTATAGGCCGGGCCCTTATAACCGCGTGAGGCCGTCACATAGATCATTTGATGATCGTTGATGTCGTACTGCAGGCCAACGCGACCGCTCCAACCATCTTTCTTGGTGGAGCCTGAACTCAGATGGAAAGGCCGGATACCGGTCAATGCCACCGCCGTGGTTGCTGTGCGAACGTGGTAATAGCTCAATTCATCGCGAAGCTCCCGGAAGCCCACAAGTCCGCGAAGCTGAGAGGTGAAGTTGAAATTGCCTTCGCCATAAAGGGCGTAATTTTTGGCGACGATTCCATAATTGGCTTGTCCGCTGTCAAACAGGGTTGAAGACCCGACCAGACGACGGAGCTCGCGCTTATAGATTTCCTTGGTCTCGGAATCCATGAAGTAGAAGCCAGCCACATAATCGAAGAAGCCGCCCTTTGGTGAGGTGATGCGGAACTCCTGGGAGCGCTGAAGCGAATCGACAATGCCGTCATCGCGAACGTCGGGGAATGCCGCGGTAAGGACAGGTAGGTTGTCGAAGTCCGGGACCTGATGGTTCTTCCAGAACCGATAGCCCGTAATAGAGGTCAGGTTCAGGTCACCGAGTTTGTAGTCCAGCTGTAAAAACCCACCCGCATTGCGGTCCTTCACCATGGTGCCGATGCTCGCCACAGACTTCTTGTTATCGGAATTGGCCGTGACGCCGTAGCTAGCCAAAAGCGTAGCAAGGCCGGCATTAGGGCTCACCACCCCAGTCGGATAGGCGACGCGATTGGTGGAAGAGAAGACCCCGTTCGGGGTCGATTCCTTGCCCTGGATATAGTCCGCCCCGAACGTGACGGTGAGATCGTCGCTGGGGGTTGCGATAAACTTGGTGCGGATACCCGAACGACTATAGCCGTTGATCTTGCCGCCGCGCAGGACATCGGTGACATTGCCGTCATAACGCGCGCCCATGGCGCTGATCAGGCCATTGAGCTTGCCGTCAATGATCGGACCGGAAACGCCGCCCTTAACCCGGTACTCATTGCCGGTGAAATACGAGGCTTCACCATAGCCAGTCAGGCTGTTGGTGGGGTCCTTGGACACAATGTTGATCACGCCTGCTGACGCGTTCTTGCCAAACAGCGTACCTTGAGGGCCGCGCAGAACCTCAACCCGCTGCACGTCCACCAGATCCATGGTGGATTGGCCCGGGCGGCTTAGCACGATCCCGTCGAGAACGGTGGAAACTGAGGGCTCGACACCCGGCGAGGTGGTGATAGTGCCGACACCCCGCACGAAGATCGTGCGGTCCTTATTGCCGCCGCCGGTGCGGAAATCGATGGAAGGAACCGCCTGAGCCAAGCCTTCCATATTGTTCAGATTACGCTTAGCCATCAGATCGCCGCTGACAACGCTCAGCGCAATCGGCACCGTGTTGACAGATTCCTGACGAAAACGAGCGGTGACCGTCAGTTCATCCACCGTGGTGGTGTCCTTGGCGGAGTCAGCTGCGAAAGCGGCCTGGGAAACAGCGATAACGGCAACGCCTGCGAACAAGGCCGAAAGCCGACGGGTCGCCGTGCTTGAGTGCATTTTCATGAGAGTGTCCTTTTTTACTCGATCGTCCGAGCGGCTCTGGAGCCTAAATAGGCACTCTTCAGCCGACCGAAATCCGAGTTTTTCTTTTGAGTGAACGATGAATTCTGGAATGGGTGATGGCGCTGACGCCGATGTTTGCTCCCAAAACCTTGCGCCCTGACTTTTGATGCCGGGGTTTATTACCAGCTCCTTACCCCAAAATGGGCAAGCGGACAACAGGGTGTGTCACGCCCGGGGGGCGGCTTAGGATTTGCAACCTTCAGAATCGGGCCAGTCCGTTTAATCCGGTCAGAGTGCCGCTTGGTCTTCCGGGGCGGCGACAAGGTTGGGGACAAACAGGTGGAGCCAGAGCAAACCCAGCAGATAGGACACCGCCGCCACGGCCAGCAGGGGACCATAGCCCAGTCCGGCGGTAAGAATTTCTCCGGCGACGAACACAATAGCCATGCCTGCGAGATTGCCGCAAAGAGCGCCGAAACTGGTGACCTTGCCCACCCGGGCCTTGGGAATGATGTCACCAATGGTCGAAAAAATACTGACGGAAAATCCCTGATGCCCGGCCAGCATCACCGCGAGAAGGCCTGCCGCCATCCACAGATTGCGGGTAACCAGGGCCAAGGGGGCGATAGTCACAAGGAAGGCGGAAACCAGCATGACGCCCTTGCGAACCCGATTGAGGCTGACCCCCTAGAAATCAGGCGGGTTGAAATCCATCCTGAGGTCAGCGACCCGACCGCCGAGCCGAAATAGGCAATAGCCAGGGGCGGACCCAGGTCCTTCTGCGCCACCTGAAAAACGCGATGGAAAAAATCCGGGGCCCAGAACAGCAACAGCCAGTAAACCTGATCGGAAAGAACCTTGGCACCAGCAATGCCCAGGGTCCGTCGATCTGACAGAAGGCCGATTGCCCCGCTCAACGCCCGTGCGACCCCGCCACCGGACTTGCCACCGTTTAGGACCGGCTCGCGATGACTCGGAAAGGTCAGACCCCGGGTGGCACCAATCCAGCCTATGACCCAGACAAAGCCCAGGACACCCGCGGCCACAAAACATCCGCGCCAGCCCAGCCCGACCCAACCCAAGGCTAGGCTGCCACTGGCGACCACCGGCAGGACCAAGGGTGTAATGATCGAGCCGAGGGCGGAAGCGCCGTTGGATATGCCGAAAACAACGGACCGCAGTCTGGCACTAAAAATCCCAGCAATCGTCTTCACAAAGGAGGGGGTTCCCATGGACTCCGTGGCCCCGAGGGCGATCCGCACAGCTGCGAACTGACCCACTGTAAAGGCCCAGCCGTGGGCCATGGCGGCAAGACTCCAAGCCGCCACACCGGCTGGTGTCGCCCACTTCACCCCAAGACGATCTACAATCCACCCGACGCCAAGATAGGCCACGGCGGCGGAAAACTGGAAGAGTGAGGCCAGCTTTCCATAGTCGGCATCGGTCCAGTGAAGGTCCTCCTGGATCATCGGCTTCAGCACCGAAATAATCTGTCGATCCACAAGGTTCAAAATGCCGGCAAGGACAATCAGGCCCACCAACCACCAGCGGCGGGCCCTCAGTTTGGGATCTAGCAGGTCATCAGAGGCGGCATCCGGGTTCGGGAACTTATCCATGGGTGACGTGCTTACCGTCCAGAAGAAGGGGAACGGCATTGCGACGCAGTCGGCGCGTGCCGGGGTTCAGCATGACTTCGGGCGTGTATTGCGCCAGATAGACCCGACGCAGGTCGCCGGAAAGATTTGGTCCCGAGGCATGGAGCATCCGACTCGAGAAAGCGACGACGCTGCCCGCCTTGATTTCCAGGAACGGGCCGTCGCAGGGCTGATGCCAGCCGACTAGATCATGGGTTTTGGGATCCCGGATATGCGGCAAAATCCAATCTCTGGATTCAGGAACCTCGGTGAAGGGTAGGATGCTGATCGTGCCATTCTGCACGGTGGCGTCGTCCAAGGGACACCAGCAGGTCAGATAGGGCGCATGATCAATGGGGCCGCCATTACCCACCACATAGCCGGAATCTTGATGCCAGCTGAAGGCTGTGCCGCCCTCTGGGCCCTTGACCACATACTGATCGAAGAAAAAATAGGCGTCATCGCCAAGGGTCGCCCGGCAGATCTCGGCCATGATGGGACTGAACAGGACAGACCTTAACGCAGGTTGTTGTCTTTGGCATTCATTGGCGAAATAGCGTTTGCCCCGCTGATTCAGCCCCAATTGATCGACTCCTGCGGCCTCCATTTGCGCATCTTCACGCGCGATAAAGGCCGCGCACTGTTCACGTAGGATCGCGAGGGGTTCACCCTCGAGTACGCCGTCAAAAATCGCGTAGCCGAAGTGCGCGAATTGAGCCCTTTGAAATTCGAAGACCATGCTTCCCGCCTGTTATCGCCAAGTATGAGAGGAGTCTTCGCCCCCTTTTTTCCGATCATCCCCAGATCAGCGACGGGTGCAAACTAAAACCCAAACTCCGACATTTCGACGACCCGCCTTTCCCTGGCACTCCGTTCTGCGGCCGCCCCCATGGCAACCGCCCGAAGACCATCATCGGCGGTCACCCTCACCGGGCCCCGGCCCCGAACGGCGTCGATGAAGGCCTCGATCTGATAATAAGTTGATCCATGATGGGTCCCAGCTTCCAATATGGTCGGATCCACCGGCACATGGATGCGACTCGGAGTCTTGGGGGCACCAAGGGGAACCCGTGGGGAGCGGACCAGATCGCCCGACGGAATAAAGGCCTCCAACTTGGCCTTGTCACCCACAGCGGTCAGAGCCTCTTGCTCCTCAGAGCCTTCGGCAAACATATTGAGGTCCAGCAAGGCGCGAGCACCATTGGCGAAATCAACCACCGTAAAGCTGTTATCGATAATGTCGGGCTTTTCGCCCCCGTAACGCTCGTCCTGGTGATTGACGTCCATCGCCCCGGAACAGAAGACCCGGACCGGCTCAGCCCCGATGATTAGCCGCATAAGGTCGAAGAAGTGACAGCACTTTTCGACCATAGTGCCGCCGGTATTGCGGGAAAAACGGTTCCAGTCACCGACCTTGACCAGGAAGGGAAAGCGATGTTCCCGAATCGATAGCTGAACCAGCCGCCCCACCTCACCGGCCCTGATGGCGTCAATGAAGCGGGCGGCAGGGGGCATAAACCGGTATTCCATCCCGGTCCAGAATACCGCCGTGTGCGTCGCTGCCCGCTCGGCAGCCCAGCGTGCATCGTCGACGGTGGTGCAAAGCGGCTTTTCACAAAGGATGTTCAGACCAGCTGCGAATAAGGGTTCCAGCACCCGGCGGTGGGTATGGTTGGGGGAAACCACCAGGACACAGTCCAATTCGGCCTTGGCTAACATGTCTTCTATGGTCTCATAGGTCGGCACCTCATGGCCCAGTTGCGCTATGCCGCGCCGGCGAGAGTCTTCCACCGGATCCTGCAAGGCGACAATCTCAGCCTCCGGATGGAGTTTCAGGTTGCGGATATGCTCGCGACCCATCATTCCAACACCTATAATACCGAAACGCAGCTTGTTCATTCTGCCGTCCATCATTGCTTAATCGGAGGCCCAGATGCCCCTCACTGATCTTGGCCTGTCGCATGAGCGCCGCGCGCTCGGCAAGAGCGGGTTAACGGTTTCCCCCCTCGCCTGGGGCATGTGGCGCTTCAAAGGCGAGGACGTAAAGGCCGCTCGAGCCCTCGTCGAGACGGCCCTTGATTGCGGTATTGACCTGCTCGATACCGCCGACATCTATGGCCCGGATAACGGTGAGCCCTTCGGTGCGGCGGAACACCTGCTGGGCAGGGTCCTGGCCGAAGCCCCCGGCCTTCGCGACCGTTTCACCCTGGCGACCAAGGGCGGGATCGAAATGGGGGTGCCTTACAATTCAAGTCCGACCTATCTTACCTCGGCGGTAGAGGCTTCACTGACCCGGCTTCGGGTTGAACGGATCGAGCTTTGGCAGATTCATCGGCCTGACCATCTGGCGCACCCGGCAGAGATGGCTAAGACGTTTGAAACCCTGCGTACCCAGGGCAAGGTCGCCGAATTCGGTGTTTCAAACCATACCCCGGCACAGGTCGCCGCGCTCCAAGCCCACCTGTCCTTCCCCCTGGCCTCTATTCAGCCTGAATATTCACCCCTGGCGATTGAGCCCCTTTATGACGGGGTTCTTGATCAGGCGCTGGAACGCAGTCTGGCGGTCCTCGCCTGGTCGCCCCTCGGCGGAGGACGCCTGGCCGCACCACAGGATGACCGCGCAAGGGCCGTGGTGGCAGAACTTTCAAAAGTGGCTGACCGCGCCGGAGTCTCTGTCACGGCGGCGGCTTATGGCTGGATCATGGCCCATCCAGCGCGACCGATCCCCATTGTCGGATCGCAACAGATTACCCGAATTCGCGAAGCCACCCAGGCCCTGAGCTTCACCTTCACCCGCCCGGAATGGTACGCGGTGCTAACCGCAGCAAGAGGAGTGCCCCTGCCATGAACCCCTGTGAAGTCGCCTGGTTCAGCGCGCTTTGTGATGATGATTATGAATTCCTTGGGGCACCGGACATCCGTCTGCAGTCGAGCTTTGAGCACTGCCGGGACATTGCTCTGACCGCCGAAAGCTGTGGGTTCGATAACCTGCTCCTACCGTCCGGTTATGCGCTCGGCATCGATTCGACGGCCTTCGCCGCCGCCATCGGCCCCATGCTCAAGCGCATGAAGCTGCTATTGGCCATTCGCTGCGGTGAAATGTGGCCGCCGCAACTGGCCCGCCAAATCGCGACCATCAATCAGATGGTGGGCGGTCGGTTAAATGTGAACATCATTTCCTCCGACATCCCCGGCGAGACCCTGGCGTCTGCACCGCGTTACCAACGGACCATCGAGGTGATGGAGTTGCTCAATCAAATTTTGAGCGGTCAAGCGGTCGACTATCAGGGTGAATTCTACAAGTTCAAGCTGGACCCGCCCCGCATTGCCGGCACCGTCGGCCGCCGGGTGCCGCTTTACTTCGGCGGGCTTTCGGATGATGCCCGTGAGGCCGCCGCCAAGGTGGCCGATGTCTACCTCATGTGGCCTGATACCCTGCCTGCGGTTAGGGACATCGTCACTGACATGACGGCGCGTGCGGCAAAATACGGACGCAAACTCAAATTTGGTTATCGGGTTCATGTGGTGGTTCGGGAGACTGAGTCCGAAGCTCGGGACGCTGCGAGCCGCTTGCTGTCTAAGCTGGATGACGCCGAGGGTGATGCCATTCGTAACCGTTCCCTGGACAGCGCCTCATACGGTGTGCGTCGCCAGGCCGAGCTTCGCGCCGGGGCAGGCCATGACGGCTATGCAGAGGACAATTTATGGACCGGTATTGGTCGGGCACGGTCCGGCTGCGGTGCGGCCATCGTCGGCGACCCAGATCAGGTCCTGGCCAAGCTGAATGCCTATCGGGACCTGGGCATGGAGGCCTTCGTACTGTCGGGCTATCCCCATGCGGCTGAGGCTGATCTGTTCGCGCGTCATGTCCTGCCCAAGCTGGATCATGCGCCCCTGACCATCGAGCCCTAGGATCGAACACCATGACCTATCGTGCGCCCCTGCGCAGCCTGGCACTCGCCCTCCAGACGGCCGGTCATCCGGCCTTGGTTCGCCAGGCCTTTGCCGACCTGGACCAGGATACCATTTCAGCGGTTCTGGACTCGGCCGGGGCCTTCGCGGAAAGCGAGCTGGCCCCCCTGAATCGCCAGGGCGACAAGGTTGGCGCGCGCTATGAAAACGGCAAGGTCACCGCGGCCCCCGGGTTTGCAATGGCCTATCAGGCCTTTGTGGCCCAGGGCTGGAATTCCCTATCCGCAGAGCCTGAATTCGGCGGCCAGGGCCTGACCAAGGCCATGGAACTGGCAGTCTTTGAAATGGTCCATGCCGCCAATATGGCGTTCGGCCTCTGTCCCATGCTGACCCAGGGCGCAATCGAGGCTCTTACCCTGCACGGCACCGATCGGCAGAAACGCCTAATCCTGCCGAAGCTGGTCAGCGGCGAATGGACCGGGACCATGAATCTGACCGAGCCTCAAGCTGGGACAGACCTCGCCGCTGTCACAACCAGAGCCGAACCGGATGGACAGGGCGGCTATAAAATCTATGGCCAAAAAATCTTCATTACTTGGGGCGACCACGAGGCCGCCGATAATATCTGCCACCTAGTTCTAGCCCGGACACCGGATGCGCCGCCTGGGGTTAAGGGTATCTCGCTGTTCCTGGCGACGAAAAAGATCGTCGACAGCGAGGGTCGGGTCGGGTCGTTGAATGATCTGCGGCCGGGATCCATTGAGCACAAGCTGGGCATTCACGGATCGCCCACCTGCGTCATGCTCTTCGAAGGTGCCCAGGCCGAACTGGTGGGCGACCTGAATAGCGGCATTGCCCATATGTTCGTCATGATGAACGCGGCCCGATTGCAGGTGGGAGTCCAAGGGGTCGCCATCGCCGAACGCGCCTTCCAGCAGGCCCTGGCCTTCGCCCAGGACCGGAAGCAAGGTCGGACCGCCTGGGGCGACGACACCATTTATGGGCACCCCGACATTCGCCGTATGCTGACCCTGATGCGCGCCAAGATCGAGGCGGCCAGGGCCATTTGTCTGACCACCGGCGTCCAGTCCGACCTTGCCCGCCTAGCCCCGACCCAGGCCGAACGGGAAGCAGCCCGGGCGCGGCAGGATCTTCTGACCCCGATCGCTAAGGCTTGGTCCACGGACATGGGGGTTGAGGTCGCCTCTCTTGGAGTCCAGATCCACGGCGGCATGGGTTTTATAGAGGAGACTGGTGCAGCACAGCATTATCGCGATGCGCGGATCGCCCCGATTTATGAGGGCACCAATGGCATCCAGGCTCTGGATCTTGCCGGACGCAAGCTGGCCATGCGCGACGGCGGGGTGATGCTGGACATCTGCCATGAGATTTCGGGAACGGTATTGCGATTGAAATCGGCTCCCGGCCTGGACGGCGTCGGAAACCGGCTAGATACCGCCCTGGCAGCCCTGGAGCGAGCAACCCACTGGATGCTGGCTCACAAGGGTCCCGATGCCCTTAGCGGTGCCACAAACTATCTGAAGCTGGCCGGCGACGTCATCGGCGGAGATATGCTGGCCAGACAGGCCCTGGCAACGGCAACCGGCGACGATGCGTGGTCGAAGTCTAAAAGCGCCCTGGCCCGGATATATGCGTCGCAAGTCCTGACCCAGGCCCCCGGCCTCGCCGAGGCCGTTACCGAGGGCGGCGCTGATCTGGAATCCCTCAGCGCCGCCATCCTGGCTGATTAGACCCGTTTTTTCCTTCAGTTGATTTTATCTAAAGTTGCGGCAGCATGTAGTCGGCAGACGACACCTTGAACTCGCCAGCTTCTTCGACGTTCAGCGAGGTAACGACGCCATCTTCGACCACCATGGAATAGCGCTGCGAGCGCAGACCCAGGCCGAACTTCGAGCCGTCCATATCCAGGCCGACCGCCTTGGTGAAGTCACCGGCCGGATCGGCGATCATGGTAATGGTATCGAGAACGCCTTGGTTTTCGCCCCAGGCCTTCATCACAAAGGCGTCGTTCACCGACAGACAAACGATGGAATCCACGCCCTTCGCCTTTATCTCCGGGGCCAGGGCCTTAAAGCCGGGAACATGCTTGGCCGAGCAGGTCGGGGTAAAGGCACCGGGGACCGCGAAGAAGGCGACCTTCTTGCCCGCGAAAATGTCATCCGTCGTCATCGGACGGGGACCTTCAGTGGTTCCAGCAATCAGATTGGCGGCAGGTAGTTTATCTCCGACCTTGAGGGTCATGCGGGCGTCTCCGTTTGGAATGATTTCGAGCTCTTCAAATAGCAATGAACGCCGAGGCTTCAATAACCAACTTGCCGACAGGCCGCCTTTCCTTCGGATCGAATTGATTTCTGATGAAAAAATATTTGTAAATCAAAATCTTAGAATGCGCTTTGATAGAAAGCTCGGTTCACGTTTTTCGGAACGGACTCTTCGACTTGAATCTGCCGCGTAGGCGTTCAATTCTGAGGTGATGGACAAGACCGGATTTCTCGTTGGGAAAATGCTGATCGCCATGCCGGGTATTGGTGACCCGCGCTTCAAACGATCCGTGCTCTATATCTGCGCCCATGATTCCAACCATGCCATGGCCCTGTGCGTTAACAATCCCGTTGAGGGGCTGACAATCCGTGATCTTCTGCGGCGGTTGGATGTAGGCACCGAAGACGCCGCGTCTACAGACCCGGTTTTGATCGGGGGTCCAGTGGAGCATGAGCGTGGATTCGTTCTGCATTCTGACGAGTTCATCGCCAGCGATGGAGCCAGCCTGCCGATTTGCGACCATCTTGTGGTCACCGCGTCACGGGAGGCGCTGGAAGTCCTAGCCGGCCGACGTGCCGCGCCCCGTCGGACCGCCCTGGCGCTCGGTTATGCCGGGTGGGGTGATGGCCAACTTGAGCGGGAGATCCGCAAAAATGTCTGGCTGACCTGTGAAGCCGACGAGGATCTAATCTTCGGCACGGACTATGGGGCCAAATGGGGCAAGGCCCTGAGCAAGCTGGGTGTCGATCCGAGGCTCCTCTCCGCTGAAGCCGGTGAAGCTTAAGCCCTGACCTTCACCGGTGCCGTGCCATCCAGATAACTCTCATTCAGATAGACTTCGGCCTCCTGCGGCGACAAGGCCGGGCCATAGCCGAAGCCTTGGCCGTAGTCGCAGCCGACCGAAAGCAGAAGCTGGGCCATCTGGGCATTCTCAATCCCTTCTGCCACCACCTCGAGGGAAAGGTCTTGGCCAAGCTTAACGATCGAGGAAACGATCTTGGCCGACCCTTCATTTGTAGCCATGGTTCGCACGAAATAACGATCAATCTTCAGCGTGTCGAAAGGCAGACGAGTCAAATAGCTCAAGGATGAAAAGCCGGTGCCGAAATCATCAAGCGCTATAGCCGCGCCAGCCCTACGGAGGTCATCAAGAATCAAGGCGGCCTGATCGGGATCGCGCATCACATCGCCTTCGGTCACTTCCAGTTTCAGCGCCCCTGGGGGCAGGCCGGTCTCCGCGCGAATCCGTTGAACGTCAGCCACCAGATCCTTACGTTCAAGCTCGCCCGCGGAAAGATTAACGGCCACCGTTAGGTCCCAGGCCGCCGGGTGATCATGTCGCCAGGTGGCCAACTGAATGGCCGCCGCCCGAATCATCATGGCCCCCAATTCATTCATCAATCCCATTTCCTCACAGTGGGGTAGGAACTGATCGGGCATAATCAGGCCCAAACGGGGATGGTGCCAGCGGACCAGGGCTTCGAAGCCTGACAAGGCCCCGGTGGAAAGTCGGACAATCGGCTGGTAATAGGGACAGAGTTCGCCACGCCCCAGGGCCCCTTTGAGGTCGGACTCCATGGCCAGACGGCTGAGGCCATCGCTCTCCATGGTGCGACCATAGGCGGCCGCACCGCCGCCGCCACCGCTCTTGGCAGCTTCCACCGCAAGCTCCGCCCGCCGTAAGAGTTCCGCAGCCTCCGGCGCATCCTCGCCACCTTCGACGGTGACAGCCCGATGGATAGGGTCGGATGGATGTCGAACCCGGCGACCCGAAGCGGCACTTCCAGGGCATTGCGCAGGATTGTCGAAGTCGGGATCAAACCCTGCGGCGCAAGCACCGCATATTCATCTTCACCGATCCTCGCTGTCAGGGTGGTCTGAGGGAAGGCTGACGCCAATCTTGATCCCAGAGTGGCCAGGATAAGATCGGCCCTTTCATGTCCAAGCGCATCATTTAGCCGGCGCAGACGATCCAGATCGGCGACGACCAGATCATGCCGCCCTGGTATGGTCAGCCGCTGACGGGCCAGGGTGATGAAACTGCGACGGTCCATCAACCCCGTCAGAGGATCATGGATGATCTCAGCCGCCCCGGAGACCTGGCTGATCAAACCTGTGGCGCGAACGCCGTCTTCTAGCCAGACCCCACGCCAGAGGCAGTTGACGCCGCCGCGCATTCTAAATCGTAGTGATATTTCTGAACCTGGGGGCCTGGTGGTCAACAGGTCGTCGGCAAATACACGATCCTGCGGCAGAGCCAGGGCGCGCAAAACCGTCGACGAGCTCTGCGGGGATAGAGGTCCCAGGCCAAGGGCTCGAACACTGCCCGTGATCGAGAGTCGATCTTCAAGCGGCTCCCAAAGCCACAGAGCGACCTCGACCGCTTCCAAGGCGTCCAGCGTCGTCGTCGAATCCCAGGTTTTGTGGTCGCTGACCATTGGCTCCAAAGGTGCGGGGCCAAAGCCTCGCCTAGGCGGAAAATCCGAAATCTCGGCTGTCCCAGCTCCGAAGCGGAGACACAAGACCGAACAGGACATGGTCTCGCCAAACGCCGTTAATTTTCAGATAAGCCTTGGCCTCGCCCTCCTCAATAAAGCCTGCCTGGGCGAGCAGGCGTCGGGAGGGTGTGTTCTGCGGCACACAGGCAGCCTCCAGGCGATGAAGATCCAGACGTTGAAAGGCAAATTGGGTCAAGGCCCGCACGGCCCCCAGGGTCAGACCTTGTCGCGCATAGGGCTTTCCACACCAATAGCCTAGGGTCCCCATCTGGGCGACACCGCGGCGGATGTTCGACAGGGTGATCCCCCCGGTAAGGGCATCATCCGCCTGGCGGAAGACGAAGAACGAGTAGGCTGCTCCGGTCTCCCTGTCTCTCTGATAGGCTGCGAGCCGTCGACGATAGGCCGCACCGGTCAGGTCATCCCCCGCCCAGGTCGGCTCCCAGGGTTGAAGGAAGTCTCGGGACTGGGTTCGCAAGTCCTGCCACGCCACGAAATCAGAACCTCGCGGAGGGCGCAAATAAACCGCTTCACCCTCTATCCTGAGCCCAGCTTCGGCGGCGATCCAATCCAGTAGTGCCATAAGACCAGCCTCCTTGGATTTCATCTGACGTCAAGCCGCGGACGCTCAGGATCTGAAGAGAGCGTTGCGGAATGTCTCAGCCGCCTTGTGGGCCCGTTTGGGGCCGAGGACACTGGTAGCGACCTTGCCGGAGGCACCAGGCCTGCGCCGACCCGCTGAAGATCGCGCCTCGTTACGCAATCCACATCTTCGGCGATTTCCGCCGTAGTCAGCAGTCTTCCGAATAACAGAGCCTGCCCTGCTGCCTGCTCGGCCCGAGCCAGAGGGGATTCCCGAGCCATGAAGAGCCCGGCCTTCAGTTGCGCCTTGGCCCGCGACAGCTCAGCAGCAGAAACATCCTGCGCCAGATTGCAGATTTCCTGGGCGGCGACCTCGGCAAGCCGGACGGCATCTTTCGCTGCACATCCCGCAAACACCCCCAATACACCCTGGTCGGCATAGGTCTCAGCAAAGGCATCTACGGCATAGGCCAGGCCCAGCTTCTCGCGCGCTTCCTGAAACAACCGCGAGGACATACCGCCCCCCAGAATCTCCGCGAACAGGCGGAGGGCGAAATAGTCGGGGTCGGAAACGCCAACTGTGGGCAGCATGAAGACGAGATTAGCCTGCTCCAGGGTCTTAGATTCCGCCCGGGCCCCACCGGTGAATTCAGCCGGATAAAACGGAGTATCCTCCACCGGATCTATGCCACCGAAGTCCCGTTCGGCCAGAGATAGAACTTCGTCTTCGTCCACAGCCCCGCTGGCCGCGAAGATCAGCTTGTCGGGTGCATAAAGTCGCGCGCGCCAAGCCTGTAGACTTTCCGGGGTCGCCGGGGCGATGGACTGATCGGTCCCGAGAATGGAGCGCCCCAGGGGTTGTCCTTCATAAGCCGCCGCCTGGGCCATTTCGAAAACCTGATCATCAGGGGTGTCAATCGCCTCGGCAATTTCCTGGCCCACCACCTGCTTCTCACGCACCAAATCGGCAGGATTCATAAGGGGGCGTAGGATTAAGTCCGCCAGGACCGATGAGCCGAGATCCAGCCCTCCGGCCAGGGCCCGCACCTGGAAACTGGTGCGTTCATAGCCGGTAGCCGCGTTGATATGTCCGCCCCTGCCTTCGATGCACTCAACGATCTCACGGGCGCTGCGATCGCCGGCCCCCTTGAAAACCATGTGTTCTAACAGGTGCGACCATCCTGATCGTCCGGCATCTTCATGGCGAGCACCGCGGCCAGCCACAAGAGATAGGGCAACGGTCTCAAGACCTGGAACCGGATCGCAGATAACCCGGACGCCGTTACTGAGGGTGTGGAGACGGGCCAAGATTGGTCTAGGTGCCGGCAAAAGTAAGGAGATAAGCCGTTACGGCTTCGATCTCGGCGGGCAGGTGATCGAAACGCTCAGGTTTTCCGGCCAAACCTTGAGCCCGTCTCGGGACCGGAGGCCTCTCGCCGATAACCTCGGAAACCGCCTCTGGAAACTTGGCGGGAGAGGCTGTTGAAAGGATAATCACCGGAGCGTCGAGACCCCGCGTCCTGTGAAAGGCCGAGACCGCAACAGCAGTATGGGGATCAATGATTTGCCCGGTCTCATTGAAGGTCGCCAAAATGGTGCGGCTGGTCTCGCCCTCGGTAACCATGATGCCCTGGAAGGTTTCACGCATGTGTGCCAGGGCTTGGGGCGGAATGTCTATGGCACCGGTCTCGATAAAGGCGGTAAAGGCCCGTCCGGTCTCGATTCCGTTGCGCTGCACACCCTCGAAATAGAGGCGCTCAAAGTTGGACGCCGACTGAATATCCATGGCCGGGGACTGGGTGGCCTGGACTGTTCCGCGGATATACCGGCCCGTCCCGAAAGCTCTGGCGAGAATGTCATTGGCGTTGGTGGCGACCAGTATGGTGGCGATGGGCAGGCCCATAGTCTTGGCCACATAGCCCGCAAAGCCATCGCCGAAATTGCCGGAGGGAACCGCGAATGCCACCGGGCGGTGCGGGGCACCAAGGGCGACAGCGGTTGTGAAATAATAGACGCTCTGGGCCACGATCCGGGCGAAGTTGATGGAATTGACGGCGGACAGGCCCACCGACTGCTTCAGGTGCTCATCGGAGAGGGAAAGCTTTAGAATGGCCTGACAATCGTCGAACGTCCCATCCACGGCGACACACCGGACGTTCGTCTCGCCGGCTGTGGTCATAAAGCGACGTTGGACCTCAGAAATCCGTCCGTCGGGAAACATGGCAACGATCTTGGTATTGGCGCGCCCACGAAAGGCCTCCACGGCCGCCCCGCCCGTATCACCCGAGGTGGCACAAAGAATGGTTTGGGTGCGATGGCTCAGAGCCAGAACATGATCAGAAAGCCGGGCCAGCAACTGCATGGCCACATCTTTGAAGGCCAAGCTAGGACCATGGAACAACTCGGCGATGAACCCGCTCGGTGCAATCTGGGTCAGGGGCACCACCGCAGGATGATTAAAGGTCGCGTAGGCTTCCTCGCACATATCCGTCAGGGTTTCGCGGGAGATGTCATCACCGACGAATTTTGCGAGCACCTCTGTCGCGACATCCGCATAAGATTTACCCGCAAAGCCGGCAATGTCCGCCCGGCTAAAGGTGGGCCACACCTCCGGGACATATAGCCCGCCATCGGGGGCGAGCCCGGCCAGGACAGCATCGACAAAACCAACAGACGGCGAGGCCCCTCGCGTCGAAATATAGCGCATCACCCTCTCGCCTTCTTCAGGAGCACGGCGACATAGACCCCGGCCAGAGCCGCGGCAAGACCGAACCAAGTCAGGGCGTATTCCAGGTGGCGGTTGGAAATCTCGGAGGGAAGCGGTGCCGGGTTCAGCGCCTTCCATTCGGGATTGGTTGAGGTTTCAGCCATCAAGAACATAGGGGCCGGTCGTGAAACCCCAAGAGCCTGAGCCATGTCAGCCACATTGCGTGAATACCAGTGATTGGCGGCGATCTCGTTCGGGGGCGTCACAAAACTTGCGTGATCGGGTCGGCGCAGAACACCGACGAGATGGAAAGGACTGGTGTCGGCAGGGTCCACCGAGGGACGCGCCGCGGTCTTGTCACTCACAAAACCCCGATCGACCAAAATGCTGTCCGCCGACCGGGTTGTAATCCGACATGCAGAGATAATCCGCACTCCAGCGCCGGTATCCCGCACTGAGAACAGTTCCAGATACTTCGCCTTGGCCAGGCCCGGGCAATCGGCTTCAACCCGGGTGAAGTCAGCCTTGATCCCCAGATCCAATATCTCGTCCAGGGGTTGAGGCCGCGCGGCCTGAAGGGCTGCAACCCGAGCCAGCAGGTCTTCCTTCCACGCCAAGCGCTTGAGCTGCCAGGTGCCCAGGCCGATCAGGATGGTGAGACTGATCACCGTGGCGAGGGTCAGCCCAAGGGGCAGCCGGAACCGGGCCGGAAGAGACTCAGTCACCATGCCGGGATTCAGAGGCTTTGTTAGAAAACTGAGCCGCCAGCATCAGACCCTTAAACGGGCGCAGAAGGCCAAGACAGACCACCAGGGTGAGGGGCAGCCAGACCACCATGTGGACCCAGATCGGCGGATGATAGGCGACTTCGGTGAACAGGGCCGCAAAGGCCACGATAAAGCCACCAATCAGAATCACAAAAACAGCGGGACCGTCCCCGGAGTCGGCCTTGGCCAAATCGTAGTCACAGGCTTCGCAGGTCGGAGAAACCTTGAGGAACCCCTCGAACAAGGGTCCCTCCCCGCAGTTAGGACAGCGGCCGGTCGCACCCGCCAGATAGGGGTTATGACCGGCCATTGAACCCCTATTTCGCCGCCGCGCCGAAGACGACGTAAACGAAAGCAAAGAGGAAGAGCCAGACCACGTCCACGAAATGCCAGTACCAAGCCGCGGCTTCGAAGCCGAAATGCTTCTTGGCGCTGAACCCGCCACCCAGAAGGCGCGCGAGGCAGACTGTCAGGAAGATGGTACCGATCAGTACGTGGAAGCCGTGGAAGCCTGTGGCCATGAAGAATGCCGACCCATAGAGGCCGGAGTTTTCCGCCCCTTCGCCGCCGAAGAAATACTTGTGCTCCAGGATGTGACTGTACTCATAGGCCTGGATGGAGGTGAACATCACACCAAGCGCGATGGTCAGGGCCAAGGCGATTTTTGCGCCGCGACGGTCATCGGTCTGAATAGCGTGGTGTGCCCATGTGACGGTGGTGCCGGAGAGCAGCAGGGTCAGGGTGTTGACCAGGGGCAGGTTCCAGGCCGGAACCGTCTCAATGCCCTTGGGCGGCCATGAGGCCCACGCGGTTCGAACCTCTTCAATCGCCGAGGCCGCACCAGAGCGATGCCCGTGGAACAAGGCCATTTCGAAGAAGATCCAGAACCAGGCCACAAAGAACATCACTTCGGAAGCGATGAACATAATCATGCCGTAACGGAGACCGAGGGAGACGACCGGCGTGTGATCGCCCTGGTTGGCCTCAATCGTCACATCCCGCCACCAGGCGGCCATGGTGAAGAGCACACCGGCCAAGCCTAGGAAAAAGACCAGGGAGTCATGCTTAGGAAGGCCGAACAGGCCCTTCATCCAGATTACCCCGCCGATCGCCATCACCGTCGCGGCCGCTGAACCCAACAAGGGCCATGGGCTTGGATTGACCAGATGGTAGTCGTGTTTGACGTCGCCCGCAGACATGTTCGTCCTTACCCCTCTCGAATCTCATGAGCGCAGGTCCGGCAAAGACTGCGCTAGGTCATTCAATAGTCGCTATAGCCCCGCCTTTGGGGTTCCGCCAAGGGCCGATGGCGACTTCTCGCCCGCTGTAGAGGCCTGTTTTGCGGAAACAGCCGGATAGAAGGTGTAAGACAGGGTGACATCGCGTTTGTTGCGCGTGTTTTCATCTGTCGCATATTTTGGGTCTACGAAATAGACGACCGGAAATTCAATGGTCTGCCCCGGTCCAATCGTTTGATCCGAAAAGCAAAAACACTCAAGTTTTCTGAAATAACCACCTGCCTGTTCGGGAACGACGTTATAGACCGCGTGGCCGGTTACCGGAGTTTTGGCATTGTTGGTGACCTTGAAATAGGCCAACCCGGTTTCGCCGATTTTCACGCTCTGAGATGTCTGATCAGCGGTGAAGGTCCACGGTAAACCGTGAATATTCGTGTCAAACCGAATCAGGAGGGATTTGTTGAGGGTGACAGTCGGTGCGGCATTGGCGCGACGGATGGTGCCGTCATAGCCGGTCGCCTGGCAAAACGCCTTGTAGAGCGGAACCGAGGCATAAGCCCCCCGACCATGCCAATAAAGACGACGGCGCAGATCGCCGCGAGCCGCCGATTTCGATGGCTTGTCCTATGCTCTGCCTCGGAAGGGGCTGTATCAGAGGGGCCGGTCAACGACATTGCCCCCCAGCCGTGTCAGCGTGACCACAAACACAAGAATGACAAATAAGACCAAACCCCAGGCCAGGGCGATATTACGTCCTCGACGGGCCTTGGCGGCAAGGTCGTTTTCGTTAGCGGGATCGCTCATCCAAAGGCTCCTAGGGCGACGAAAGACGGAACGCCAAGGACATGCTCCGTCAGGAGGGTCGCAAACAGCAAGGTGAGATAAAGAATCGAAAAGGCAAACAGGTTACGGGCATCCTTGGCGGCGGCCTTCACATCATACAGGCCATCATCCTGGCGCGGGTCGGCCGCATCACCCGCGCGGCTTCGGAATATCCGCCAAGCCAGCAGAACAAAAATTGCGCCGCCCAACGCCGCAACGGCAAGGTAGGCTCGCCCCCCCAGTCCCGTGAAGGCCGGAACCAGGCAAAGCGGGGCGAACAGCAAGCTGTAGAACAGAATCTGCCGGCGGGTGGAGGCCGGACCAGCGGTAACGGGCATCATCGGCACCCCGGCCTTTTCATAGTCTTCGCTGGTGTAGAGGGACAGGGCCCAGAAGTGAGGCGGCGTCCACATGAAGATGATGGCGCACAGCAGCCAGGCGTTCAACGGCATGGTCCCCGTCGCTGCCGCCCAACCGATGACCGGCGGCAGGGCCCCGGCCAGTCCGCCAATGACAATGTTTTGCGGTGTCGTGCGCTTCAGCCACATGGTGTAAACCACGGCATAGAAGAAAATGGTGAAGGCCAGCAGGCCTGCCGCCAGCCAGTTAACCGTCATGCCCAACAGCATGATTGAGAACATCGACAAGATCACCCCAAGGGCCAAGGCGTCTGCCCCCTGCACCCGACCGGCGGGAACCGGACGTCCCCGTGTGCGGCGCATCTTGGCGTCAATATCGGCGTCATACCACATGTTCAGGGCCGCCGAGGCCCCGGCTCCGATCGCAATACAAAAGATTGAGACTGAAGCCAGGATCGGATTGATCGGATGATTGGAACAAACCAAGCCGGTAATCGCCGTGAAAATCACGAGCGACATCACCCGAGGCTTCATCAACAGAAGGAAATCCTGCCAACGGGCGGGGGCGGCGGAGGGATTAAGGGTGGCGGGCATCGCCATGGGTCTACTCTTAAAATGCGAAGGGCGCGCGCCGGAAATGCCGACTCGCGCCCTTCATATCGTTCAACGCTTTCGAGGTTAGTGTGAGTCCGGCTCAATCACCGGCAATTCACTGAACTGGTGGAATGGCGGCGGCGATGACAGGGTCCATTCCAGCGTCGTTGCGCCCTCGCCCCACGGATTAGCCGAGGCCTTGCGGCGACGGATCATGGCATCTGCCAAGACCAGCAGGAAGACGGCAACGCCGACCATGGTCACCACATACCCCATGGAGGACACATAGTTCCAATGGGCAAAGGCAGTGGGATAGTCCACATACCGTCGGGGCATACCCTGCAGCCCAAGGAAGTGTTGCGGGAAGAAGATCAGGTTCACGCCCACGAAGGTGATCCAGAAATGAACCACGGCGAGAAACTCGTTGTACTTCACGCCCCACATCTTCTCGAACCAGTAATAGAAGCCCGCAAAGATCGCGAACACAGCCCCGAGGCTGAGCACATAGTGGAAGTGCGCAACCACGTAATAGGTGTCGTGCAGGCTGTAATCGATACCGGCATTGGCCAGGACGACGCCGGTGACGCCCCCCACGGTGAACAGGAAGATGAAACCAATGGCCCAAAGCATGGGGGCTTTGAAGTCAATGGAACCGCCCCACATGGTGGCGATCCAGGAAAATACCTTCACCCCGGTCGGCACCGCAATAACCATGGTTGCAGCGACGAAATAAGCCCGCAGATTGATGCTCATGCCGACCGTGTACATGTGGTGTGCCCACACAACGAAGCCGACAAAGCCAATGGCCACCATGGCATAGGCCATGGCCAAATAACCGAATACGGGCTTCTTGGAGAAGGTCGACACGATCTGACTGATAATGCCGAAACCAGGCAGGATCAGAATGTAGACCTCAGGGTGACCGAAGAACCAGAACAGATGCTGATACATGACCGGGTCACCGCCACCGGCCGGATCGAAGAAGTGGGTGTGGAAGTTACGATCGGTCAGCAGCATGGTGATGGCACCCGCCAGCACCGGCAGGGACAGCAGCAACAGGAAGACGGTGACCAGAACCGACCAGACGAATAGCGGCATACGGTGCAGGGTCATGCCCGGCGCGCGCATATTGAATATGGTGGTGATGAAGTTGATCGAACCCAGGATCGAACTGGCACCCGCCAGGTGGACCGAGAATATGGCAAAATCCATGGCAGGCCCGGTATGGCCGGTTGTGGAGAGCGGGGGATAAAGCGTCCAACCGCCGCCGAAACCGCGCCCAGGACCGCCATCGACGAAAAGGGACATGCAGAGCAGGACCCAGGCCGCTACCAACAGCCAAAACGAGATATTGTTCATCCGCGGGAAGGCCATGTCCGGCGCGCCGATCATCAACGGCACAAACCAATTGCCGAAGCCGCCAATCATAGCGGGCATGACCA
>NMUI01000327.1 GCA_002221445.1 Phenylobacterium zucineum
ATGATTTATGACCCCGAGGTCAATTACTAGTTTCGGGTTGTGAAGCTGGCGCTCTTGGTTTTGCCGGCGACCGGTTTTCCCTTGCTATTCAACACGGTTGCGGTGAAGGCACACTTGCCCGGTTTTGCCACCGTTATTGCTGTGCCAGAAACCGAGCAGACTTTGGTACTGGCTTTTGCGATCGAGACCCGCAGTTTTTGGCCTTTTGCCAGCTGCAGTTTGAGAGCCTTCAAGATTTCAGCCTGGCTCTTCTTCATGCCTTTTCTAAAGATGTCGCCGGGGTTTCCGCCAACCGTCTCTCTTCCTTTGAGACTGACCTCGAATTTCGGCGATGAAAATGAAATGTTTGTGATCGAGACGAGCTGACCATCGGTGCCGTTTTCGCTGGAAGTCCAGGGAGTCCAAGCCACTTGATCGGCCCCTTGAGCCGCGTTATCTGTGACGCGAACGACACTCAGTAGGTCGGCTACCCTGGCTGGGTCATCCAAGGCGAATGCTGATTGGAGCAAGCTGTTCGGCAACAACGCATAGAGGGCACCTCGACGGGCATCGCCCGCGGCGACTCCATCAGCAGGCGAGTAGTCTGCAGCAAAAAGGTGCGGTGCGGCTAAGCCGTAGGTCAATTTGGTGGCAGCCGGGTCGGCAGGGTTGATGGGTGATGCCAGTTCAATCGAACCCATGATTGCCGCCGAAGTTGCAAACAGGGCGCCACCGAAGACCTCGTTTGTTTTGTCGACGCTCAAGATCAGTGATGAGCTGAGCACTTCTGCCGAGGCCTGCTCGGTCGAGCAGTTCGAAACGGGAATCGTCGTGCACATCGGGTCTAGCCCCTGAGACGAAGGCATGAAGTTGGGACTGAACTTGACCTCAACCACGCCACTGGCGGCGTCATTCGACCAATAACTCGGATGCCCGTTGAGCCACGTCCAGCCGAGAGCGCCTTTGAAGCCGTTCAGCTGAATCTTCAAGTCGATTACCGAAGAAGTTGTAATGCCGTATGGCGCGGCGGCATCGCTGTTGAAATCGGTGCCAATCGAATCTGAGTTGCCATAGCCCAGAGTGATTCCGATTCGGTTAGGGTCTGCGTAGCAGTGCCCCGGCGACGGTTGGTCGCCCACTCGGCAGGTGTTGAACGCGTAAACGACGGCTCGAACCGGCGTCTTCCAGAAGTTGTCACCCGGAGATTGCGGCACGTCGGAGAGCTGCGATACGCCGTCGATGCTCAAAGAGGTGACATACGGACGACCGGCAAGGCCAATCGTCGTGCCGTCCCAGCCGCCATTGAATTGGTCCGCGTGGTCGGCGCTACTTTGCCCCTGTGCGCCGCCAACGTCGGCCAAGGCCTGGCTCGGAGTAGCGGCAACACATAGTGCAATCGCGAAGGCTACTGAGTTGACTATGGCAACTATTTTCTTGACCCGCATCGTGATTCTCCCTGCTTCGATGGCATTTGACACCAAGGTATCGCTTTGATCGATTGTTGGCGAAGCAATCTCGCGTTTTCACAGAAAGATTCAGGGTTAGTTAGTGGGATGGTTGACCACGATTTGCGAAGGTGCACCGCCAGCCCGCGGATAACTCTTGGCGAGTTTTCCCCAAACGATTAGTCGCTGTGCCGCGGTGTATCGCGGGGTGCAGGTGGTCAGCGTGATGTATCGGTCGGCACCGAGATGAAGTGGATCTGCCTGAATCACCCATCGCTCAGAGGGTTGAACAACCTTAGAGCCAATCACCTTGTAGTCATACCAGCCCCATTGGGTCTCGACCACGATGTCGTCACCCGGCACGAAAGTATCGATGTTATTGAATGCGGCCCCGTGGGTGGTGCGGTGAGCGGCGAGGGCAAAGTTGCCGACTTGGCCTGGCAAGGCAGTGCCGAGGTAGTGGCCGATGCCAACCGGGTTCAGCACCTGCTCAACGCTGGTGCCTTGGCCAATCGGGCGCCTAAAGGTCGTGCCCAACCGAGGTGCGTAGAGCAGCCCGAAGATTTGGCCGACCTTGAGTTTCGCATTAGTCAAACGGCTCGGATGCGGGTTGCGCGCGAAACCCCCGGCGATCTGCTTAGCCTCGGCGGCTTGGTTGCCAGCCTCCATCGGGCTCTGAATTAGCTCTTGGTATAACGGCACCGAAACGGCCGCCAGCCCAACCACTATGAGCAGCCCGCCGAGCCAAGAGCGCAAGCGAAGTTTGACTACCTCGCTGCCCATTTTTGCCACCATACCAAGAGTGTAGATTGCGGTGGTTTCGGGCAAAGAAAACGCCTCGGCTTTGGGGCCGAGGCGCATCCTTGAAACTCGTTATTTGACCGGGTCACCATATTGGTTTGGGCCAGGCTGGCTGTCGCCGACCAGGTAAACCAAGACGATGATCGCGCCAACGAATGGCAGCAATAGCCAAAGTAGAGTCTTGCCCGATCGGCCGGTGTCATGCAGTCGACGAGTCGCAACCGCAAAGCCCGGAACGATGACGACGAGGCTCCAGATGATTGTTGCTGTCCCGACGTTTGTGTTACCAGTGACAGGGTCGACTCTCGAGGGGGTCACCACGCTAGCCGCGTAGCTCACGAGTACCGAGAAAAGATAGGCGAACCAGTATTCGCTTCGACGCGCACGCCCCCTGAAGTCTGCGTACTTTTTGAAG
>NMUI01000052.1 GCA_002221445.1 Phenylobacterium zucineum
GATATGCAACTGTAGTACTAGACGGTCATCCGCTGAATCAAGGCCTGCGCTCCAGCCGGCGCATTGATCTTGCCGCCGCTGATCAGGAAGGCGAAGACCTCCCGGGGGCCGGACGGCGGGCCGGTGCGGTCCACAGGCTGAAGGTCCACCGGAATCTCGCCCGCCCCATAGGCCGCGAACCGCTCGGCCCAGGCGTCCAGGTCCTCTGGCCGATAGCAGGTGGCGATGTGGTCTGATCCCTGCAGCAGGCGGGCATAGACAAAATCGGCGGTGATGTCGGGGATGATCGGATAGCCGTCATTGTCTGAACAGCAGATGGCGATTTTCCGGTCCCGGCACAGGCCGATAAACCGAGGATCGGCGAAGCTTTCGTGGCGGGGCTCCAGGGCGTGCCGCAGTTTCAGGCCGTTCAAGGTCTGCGGCAGTAGGTCGAGATAGCCCGCCAGATCGTCATGGTCGAACCGCTTGGTGGGCATGAATTGCCAGAGAATGGGGCCGAGCTTTGGGCCTAATTCCTCGAGACCCTGGTTGAAGAATTTCTCCACCGACTCCTGGGCATCCTTGAGCACCTTACGGTTGGTGGCGAACCGTGACGCCTTGATTGTGAAAACGAAATCATCCGGGGTCGCCGCCGCCCACTTGGCGAAGCTCTCGGGCTTTTGATCGGCATGATAGGTGGCGTTGATCTCGATGGCGGAGAGGGCGCGGCTGGCGAAGGCCAGTTCGTCGGCCTGTTTCAGACCCTTAGGATAAAACCCCCCGCGCCAGGGCTCAAAGGTCCAGCCCCCAATCCCGGCGCGGAAATGTCCCCGCTCAGTCATGACTATTTGCGGACTGCCGCCGAGGCGTCGCGGACGGCCTTGAACTCGGACCCAGCCTTCCACTCTGGCCATTCCCGGGAATTGGCGAGGCGGCGGCCCAGATCGGTGAGCATGCCGCCGTCTTCCGCCGCCCCGGTCAGATCCCAGTCGGCCGCGTATTCGTCGGCAGGCTGGTGGTAGCGATAGGTTACATAATCCTTGGCCAGGGCCTCGCCCCGGGCCTTCCCGCCGTTGAATAGGTCTTGGCCTGAGCCGTAGGAAATGGCTGGCACGCCGCGCTTGGCGAAGGGGAAGTGGTCTGAGCGGAAGAAGCTACCCGCACCCGGGCGGGGGTCGGGGCTGTAGGTGCGGTTATACGCCTTGGCCACCTCGATCAGGTCGTCCTGTAGGGTCAGGGGCGCATTGCCCGAGGTGGTGAAGTCGTGAGCGCGACCGGAGGTGGAAACCCCGTCCATATTGATGTCAGCTACCGTGGTCGCCAGGGATAGACCGGGTTGGCGGCATAGTATTCCGAGCCTAACAGGCCCTTCTCCTCCGCCGTCACTGACAAGAAAACCACTGAGCGGTCGGTTGGGGGAGCCTTAGCGAACTGACGGGCGATCTCGATCATCATGGCCGAGCCACCGGCATTATCCACCGCTCCATTATAGATCCGGTCGCCCTTGGCGTCGGGCAGGCCGACTCCCAGATGGTCCCAGTGGGACGAATAGATCACCGTCTCGTTGGGGTGTTTGGCACCTAAGCGGCGGCCAACCACATTCTTGGACACGATCTTCTGCACATCCACATCAAAGTCCGATGAAAAGGTCATGCCGGTCAGGGTGACGGGTTTGAAATCCCGGGTCTGGGCCTGTTTCTTCAAGGCTTCGAAATCGAGGCCCGCGGCCTTGAACAGATTGACCGTCACGTCCCGCTGGACCCAGGCTTCCAGGGGGGCATGGGCTGTGGTCGGATCGGCGCGAATAATATCGAAGACGGTGTTGGTGTTAGAATTCTTGACCGTATTCCAGCCATAGGAGGCCGGTTCGGTTTCGTGGATCACGATGAATCCCAACGCACCCTGCCGGGCGGCCTCTTCATACTTGTAGGTCCAGCGCCCGTAATAGGTCATGGCCTTGCCGCCGAAATCGCCGTCGCCGGTCTCGAAATCCGGATCATTGATCAGGACCAGGGCGACCTTGCCTTTAAGGTCCACGCCCTTGAAGTCATCCCAGTTACGCTCGGGGGCCTTCACCCCATAACCGATGAACACCACCGGCACATCGGCAAGGCTCATATGAGACTGCCCGGTCTGGGTGGCGCGGATGGCGATCTGGTCGCCCTGGGTCCAGGTCTGGACATTGCCATCGACCTTGACGCTGACCCTGACAGGACCCTTGATGTCAAACTTAGCGAGCGGCACATCCTGGGTCCAGGCCCGCTTGCCGTTTACCAAATCCCCGCCGGGTGACAGGCCCACGGATTTGAACTGGGCGATCATATAGGCCACGGCCTTGGCCTCACCGGCGGTTGCCGGACCGCGACCTTCAAAGGCGTCTGAGGACAGGACCTTGATATGCTCAGCGATTCGGGCCGGATCCAGTTCGGTGGCTTGCGCTTGTGGTGCCCATAGCGACCAGGCACAGACGCCAGCGAGGAAAAGTCTTTTCATGTAAAGCTCACGGAATGGGAAGGACCATTCAAACCTTAGAGTCTGATTCGAAATTATCTATCGCAAATTCATGATCTTGCGGCCCGTCGGAAAATGAGTTGGAGTGATGCGAGGAAGCGCCCTGCGGGCGGCAGGCCGAGCGGGCAGCAGTTCCCTTGTCACATCCGGCCCTTAGCAAAACCAGCCGGTTTCGCGCATGAAGGGCGCGAGGGGTGTCAGTCCACATCGTTGATCCATCGACGTTTTTGGCAGAACCCTAACTCAACGACAGGTAAGGTCGTCATAATGCCCGACCGATACCACGCCATTTAATTTCGGGTCAGGCTATGAGGTCGCGCTGATGGATCATATAAAACTGTCCGAATTGCTGAGCCAACTCATCTCGAATTGGGAGAATGAGGTGGTGGAGTTTAAGAGAGGCAAGGAAGGATTTTCGAGTATTGAGCTCGGGAAATATGTGTCGGCGCTTTCAAATGAAGCCAATCTGCGGGGGCAAGATCGGGCTTGGCTCGTCTTCGGCGTTGAGGACAAAACCCGGCGTATTGTTGGTACCCGCTATAAAGAAGACCCGGGTCATCTGCAGGCGGATAAGAAGCAGGTCATGGATGGGACAGGCAATCTTACCATTCGTGAGATTCACATTCTCCAACACAGCGAGGGTCGGGTCATTTTGTTTGAAATTCCAGCGGCACCGCTCGGTATGCCGACCCCCTGGAGTGGACACTATTTTGGAAGGGCTGGTGAAAGCCTCGTCGCGCTCGGAGCTGACAAGCTTGATGAAATCCGATTGCAGACCCTCGCCAGCGACTGGACGGCCCAGATCGTAACGGGGGCGTCACTCGAGGATCTCGATCCGGACGCCATCCGTGTGGCGCGTGAGCGGTTTGTAACAAAACATGCCAATAGGATTTCATCAGACGCGGTCGCCGACTGGAGCGACACAACCTTTCTGGACCGTGCGAAGGTGACTCAGAAGGGAAGGGTACCCCGCGCGGCGCTACTCTTGCTTGGCAAACCTGAATCTGTATGGCGGCTGAGCCCACATCCAGCCGAAATTACATGGAAACTGGAAGGTGAAGAGCGGGCTTATGAGCATTTCGGCCCTCCATTTTTGTTGGCTTCATCACAAATTTTTGCCCGTATTCGAAACATTCAGATGCGGATTCTCCCGGACAATGAATTGATCGCCCATGAAGTGGCGAAATATGATCAAAAGGTCGTTCTCGAAGCGCTACATAACTGCATCGCCCATCAGGATTATGCCAGATTGGCCAGGATCATCGTTACGGAACGGCAGGATCGGTTGATTTTGGAAAATGAGGGTGGCTTCTTTGAAGGCAAACCCGAAGACTATGTGCTTGGTGACCATGTACCCCGTCGCTACCGCAATCCATTTTTGACGCAGGCGATGACTGAATTGAACATGATTGATCATATGGGCTACGGGATTCAGGATATTTATCGTCGGCAGCGTCAACGCTTCTTTCCGCTACCGGACTATGATCTCGATGAGCCAAATGTGGTACGACTGACGATACATGGCCGGGTTGTTGATCCTGCCTACAGTCGCCTTCTTATGCAGCAGACTGGCTTATCGCTGGTCGATGTCCTAGCGCTGGATCGCGTTCAAAAGCGGCTGCCGATTACTGCGGACGCTGCGCGCCATCTGCGTCAAAAACATCTAATCGAGGGGCGCAAGCCAAACCTGTTAGTTTCCGACCGAGTGGCAAATGCTACAGCTCAGAAGGCGCGCTACATCAAGACGCGCCCCTTCGACGATCATCACTACGGAGAAATGGTCATCGTCTATCTAAGAAAGTTTGGTCGGGCTTCGCGAAAAGACATTGACGAGCTTCTTTTAGACAAGCTCAGCGAGGTACTCGACGAGACCCAAAAGAAAAATAAAATTGGTAATCTTTTAAGTGAGTTGCGCCGCAAGAAACGTATTTTCAACCTAGGCTCCAGGGCTGCGCCTGATTGGCGGTTGATGGACTAAACGGTGAACATTCTACGAAAGCTCTAAGAAAGCTACGAGAGAAATTTAAGAAAGCTCGACTTTCGATGAAGCTCGAATTCAGGGTGCAACTCGGGTCAGGGATGTGGGGCGCGAGAAATATCAGTCCACTTTGCTGATCCATCGACGTTTTTGGCAAAGCCCTGAATCAATGACGGGCAAAGCCGTCAAATATCCTGTCGACACCCCTCAACTTAATTTCGGGTCAGGCTCCAAGGATCATCGCCGCCGCAGCGCCAGCCTATGAGGCCACCTTACAAATCTGCAATGCAAATGTTTCGCAGCTGCAATCCTATCATTGTTCAGTTATGTACAAGGTGGCACGAAAATATCCGCCCGGCCCGCGCCGCGCTGTCGCCAGCTTGATATTGTCCGCTGGTGATTCGCCCCGTGCCACGATTTGAAGAGACCATGCGCCCCGCCGCTTACATCGCCCTCGGACTGGCCGGTCTTTCTCTGACGGGCTGCGCCACACCGTATAAGCCCAATACGCGCCTACCGGTTGCCTATGAGGCCCCCCAGGCCCTGACAGGGTCCTCAACAGTCAGCCCTGAGCAACTGGAGACCTGGTGGACAGGGTTCGGTGACCCCCAGTTAAACAGCCTGATCGAGGAGGCCCTCAGGTCGAGTCCGGACGCCCGTTCAGCCGCCGCCCGGCTTCGTGAGGCCCGCGCCACGGCGGACAGTGCCCTGATCGCCTTTCTGCCCCAGGGCAATGCGGCGGGCACCACCAAGGACACCCACACCACTCAGACCGGCGGGACTAAAATCACCAGTCCCGGCTTTTCCAATAACGGGACCAGCACCGCCACCTCGGCAAACCTGAATGTCAGCTGGGAGTTGGACCTGTTTGGGCGCATTTTCGCCGTCGCCAAGGCCGCGCAGGGAGACGCCGCCGCCGCCCGCTTCAATGCAGAGAGTACCCGCTGGAGCCTGGCGGCCAATGTGGCTGATGTCTATTTCCAGACTCAGGGACTGGCCATCCAGCTGGCCGATGCCCAAGAAACCGTGCGTATCCAGACGGCGTTCCAACAGATTGCCGACACCCGGCTGGCCCGGGGTTTGGCCTCCCAGGCCGATACCGATCGGGTGGCCGGGGATCTGGCTCAGGCCCGCAGTCAGGCCGCCGGGGTCGAGGCAGAGCTTCAAGCCGCCCGTCGGACCCTGCTGGTCCTGATTGGTCGCGGTGGCGATCCGACGCGCGCCATTGCCGTTCACACCACCCTGCCTGACCTGCCACCGGTTCCGACAACCGTGCCAGGCGAGCTGCTGGCGAGGCGCCCCGATGTCCGCGAAGCCCACGCCAGAATTGCTTCGCAGACCGGTCGCCTGACCTATAGCGAACTGGCCTTCTTCCCAACCTTCACCCTGACCCCCGGGGTCGGTCTGTCCCGGTCCAGCCAGCCGGGCTTTTTGTCGGCCACACGGTTTTGGTCCATCGGGGCCACGGTGAGCCAGCCGGTGCTGTCCATTCCAAAACTGCTGATGGACCTCAAGGCCCAGAATGCCCGCACTGAACAGGCGGTGATCGCCTATGAAAAGGCCGTGCAGGCGGCCTATGGCGACGCTGACAACGCCCTGGTCCGCCTGGACGCCGATGCCCGCCGCATCGCTCTGCTGACCGAGGGCGAGGCTCGTGCCCACCGGGCGGCGGCGGCCGGACACATTCGTTATGGCGCGGGCCTGGATGATCTCCAGACCACCCTTAGCGCAGAACTGTCCTGGCGGGCGGTTCGAACCCAACTCACCGGTGCCCAGGTTCAAGGCCTGCGCCGCGTCGTTCAAACCTATAAGGCTCTGGGCGGCGGCTGGCCGGCGTCGAGTCTGAAGACTGACAAAGAGGCCCACTCGTCGTGACAAGATCTGCATCGAATGTTGTCCTCGTTGTCCTGCTGGCGGGTGTCGCAACCGCGCCCCTAACGGCCTGCGGGAAGAAGGCGCTTAAGACCGAAACCGCCGCCGAACGCGCCCGGGCGGTAACCGTCATCAAGGTTGAGCCCCGCTCAATCGTCGGGGCCGTCAGTGCTGATGGGGTGCTGGTGCCCCGGGAAGAGGTCGCGGTGGTCCCGGAAGTTTCGGGTTTTCGGGTGGCCAAGGTCCTGGTCGATGAAGGTCAGTATGTCAAAGCCGGCCAACCCCTGGTCGAAATCGACCGCGCCCTGATCAGCGCCCAGCTGGACCAACAGAAGGCCCTGGCCGCCCAGGCCGCCGTCCAGGCCGAACAGGCCGAAGCCCAGGCCCAGCGCGTCAAGGGGCTGGATGGACAAGGAGTCCTGTCCCAGGAACAGCTGGATCAAAGGCGCTTCCAGGCCCGGGCCGCCCGGGCCACGGCCAATGCCCAGGCCGCCGCCGCCCGGGATACCGAGACCCGCGCCCGCAAGCTGACCGTTTTGGCTCCGGTCTCCGGCCTGATCCTTGAGCGCAATGTAAGGCCCGGCGATCTGGCAGCTGGGGCCGGAACCCCGTGGTTTCGTCTGGCACAGGGCGGCGAAATTGAGCTTAAGGCCGATGTCTCTGAACAGGATATTGGCCGGGTCAGGTCGGGTCAGAGAGCCAATGTGACCCTGACAAGCGGCGCAACGGCGGAAGGGTTTGTAAGGGTCATCTCCCCCCAGCTCTCCAGTCAGACCAAGCTTGGCACCGTCCGTATCCACCTGCCTGTGCGCCCTGACATCCGATCTGGTGGCTATGGCCGGGCGGCCTTCGCTGATGCGACCGGACAGTCTCTGGCGGTTCCCGAGACGGCTGTGCGTTATGATGCCGACGGGGCCAGTGTGATGGTGGTCGGATCTGATAATGTGGTACGACGGGTGCCGGTGACCGCAGGCACCAGGGGTTCAGGCCTTGTAGCCCTGGTCAAGGGCCCGCCAGCCGGTGCCCTGGTGGTTAAAAGTGCGGCGGCCTTCCTGCTGGATGGCGACACGATCCGGCCGGTGATGGACAACCAAAAATGAGCGAACACGGGGATAAGCAGGATCGCGGCTTTGCGATCTCCAGCTGGGCGGTCCGCAATCCGGTTCCGGTGGCTGTGCTTTTCATCGCCATGGTGCTGGCCGGGGTGATTTCCTATGGCGGCCTGCCGGTAAAGCAGTTCCCCAATGTCCAGTTTCCCCTGGTGACCGTGACGGTGACCCAGAACGGCGCGGCGGCGGCCGAGCTGGAAACCCAGGTGACCCGGCCTGTTGAAGATGCCCTGGCCGGTATCACCAATGTGAAAAACATGTATTCCTCAGTCAGCCAGGGCGTGTCGATCACCAGCATTGAGTTTGAGCTGAGTCAGGATCTTCAGAAGAAGAAGGATGACGTTCAGTCGCGGATCGACCAGGCCCGGGCGGTCCTGCCTCGGGAAATCGATGAACCCACGGTGACCCGGGTTGAACTCGACAGCCAGCCTATCCTGACCTACGCCGTCGAGGCTCCGACCATGACGGATGCCCAGCTCAGCTGGTTCATTGACGATACGGTGGCCCGGACTCTGCAACAGGCCCCAGGGGTCTCGCAGATTTCCCGGGTTGGCGGGGCCAATCGCGAAATCAATGTGATCATTGATCCCGACAAGCTGACCCTGCGCGGCCTGACGGCGGCCTCTGTCAACACCGCCCTGCGCGGCTTTGACCTCGACGCGGCCGGTGGGCGTGTTCAGGTGGGGGGGCGGGAACAGACCCTGCGGATTCTCGGGGCGGTCAACACCCTGGAAAACTTCGCGCCCTGACTATTCCCACGGGACAGGGCCGCTTTGTGAAGCTCACCGATGTGGCCCAGGTCGGCGATGGGGCCTCAGAATCCCGCGGCTTTGCCCGGTTGAATAATCGGCCTGTGGTCGGTTTCCAGGTCATGAAAACCCGGGACTCCAGCGATGTCGCCGTGGACGACGGGGTTATTTCGGCCCTGGCTAAGCTCGAAAAAGTGTCGCCCGGGGTCAAGTTCGTGCGGATTTTCTCGTCGGTGGACGAAACCCGCGCCAGCTTTGAAGCCACCAAGCATGTTCTGCTCGAAGGTATGCTGCTTGCCGCCATTGTGGTCTTTGCCTTCCTGAGGGACTGGCGTTCGACCCTGATCACCGCCTTCGCCATGCCGGTATCGCTGATCCCCACCTTCTTCGTCATGCACCTGCTGGGCTTCTCCCTGAATGTCGTCACCCTTCTGGCCCTGACCCTGGTGGTGGGAATCCTGGTGGATGATGCCATTGTGGAGATTGAGAACATCGAAAAGCGGGTGGCCCAGGGTTTGCGACCCTATGATGCGGCGATTCTGGGGGCCGACGCCATCGGTCTAGCTGTGGTGGCGACGACCATGGCCATTGTGGTGGTGTTTACCCCGGTCAGCTTCATGAAGGGCATGGCTGGCCAGTTCTTCCGGGAGTTCGGCCTAACAGTCTCGGTCGCTGTACTGTTCTCTCTGGTGGTGGCCCGGTTGCTGACCCCGCTCATGGCCGCCTATCTGCTTAAGCCCGCCGGTCATCCCCAGCCGCGTAAACCCTTTGAGGGCTTTTATCGCAATGCCCTGGAGTGGGCGCTGGATCACCGGATCGTCGCCATGATGGTCGGCGGTGTGATGTTTGTCGCTTCGGTCCTGCTGGTGCCGCTTCTGCCCCAGGGGTTTCAGCCAGCAGGCGACCCTGACTATGTCTATGTCAGCATTCAGGGCCCGCCGGGCGCGACGGTGCAGGCCATGGAGACAACGGCCAAAAAGGTCACTGACATCTTCCAGGGTCGGGACGGGGTGCGCGGTGTCTTCACCCAGATCGGGTCTACAGCGGCCACAGGCGGGCCAGGTTTCGGCGGCGGCGGCGGCTCAGACCTCCGGGAAGGGACGATTATTGTGTTGCTCAATGAGACGCGCACCCTCACCGGCGACAGCCTTAAAAATCAGACCCGGCAGGCCTTGCGCGAAATTCCCGATGCGCGGGTGACCTTTCTCGACTTCCAGGGTGGGGCGGGTATTGAGCAGGTACTCACCGGCAATGACCCGGTCACCCTTGAGGCTACAGCTCGGGAGCTGGAGCGTCAGATGCGGACCATCAGCACAATTGCTGATCCGAGACCGGCCATTCCGCCCACAGGTCCTGAACTGGTGATCCGGCCTCGGGCCGCAGACGCCGCCCGGTTGGGGGTTTCGGTAGATGCCATCAGCCAGGTGGCACGGGTCGCCACTCTGGGGGACATCGACGCCAATGTGGCCAAGCTGACTGACGGTGAGCGCCGCATTCCCATTCGTATCCGCCTTCCGGCCACATCCCGGTCAGACCTTACCCAGATCAAGGCCTTGCGGGTACCCACCGCCACCGGAGGTCTGACCAGCCTGGATGCCGTGGCTGACATCGACTTTCAGGCCGGGCCGGCGCGGATCAGCCGCCTGAACCGACAGCGACAGTTGGCCATCCAGGCCGAGTTGAACGGCTCGGTTCAGGGCCCTGCGGCCAAGGCCATCGCCAATCTGCCGATCATGAAGCATCTTCCGAAGGGCGTATCCCCGGCGGCCCGAGGCCAGTTGCAGGCGATGAAGGAATTGTTCGGCTCATTCGGTTTGGCCCTGTTTGCCGGGGTCTCCATGATCTACGGCGTCCTGGTCCTGCTGTTCCGGTCCTTCTTCAAGCCTGTGGTCATCCTGTCTGCCCTGCCCCTGGCCGTGGGCGGAGCCTTCCTCGGGTTGTTGGCCTTCAAATTGTCTCTCAGCATTCCATCCCTGATCGGTTTCTTGATGCTGCTGGGTCTGGCCGCCAAGAACTCGATCCTGCTGGTGGA
>NMUI01000328.1 GCA_002221445.1 Phenylobacterium zucineum
AACGACACCCTATACCCGGCCCCCGAAGTCAGCTTCGCCGACGACCTTACCACTTTCTCTCCTGACTGCTCTGGGCTCCAAGCACAGGCCGACATTGTCTCGGCCTTTACGAACCTGTTTGGGCTCCAAATAGCCACCAACAAGCTCCGGCTGGTGGTCTTCCACGGGCGCCCTCCCCTCGCCCCCGAAACCATCACGGTCCACGTCGCGGGCTGGCAACCGGTACATCTCTCACCCCAGTACGCGGGAGTAGTCCGTATTCTCGGCTACCACTTCTCCCTTGACGGATCCCACAGGTACCAACACAAGCTCACCAAACAGCGCATAGCTATAGCATGCGGGGCCATGTACCACTCTACCAGATCATCCCCAGCGGGAGTGGCCCTGACGGCAATGGTTTCATGCATAGCTCGGGCCTCCTACGCGGGCCAATTCAGCCCATGGTCCCCGGATGACCTCCGGGCATTGGAGCCACCGCTTAATGCCCTGTACCGTCGTCTGCTGTGTATGATGCCAACAAGCGCGACCCACCTACTCTACATGCCCACAACTTACGGCGGGGCTGGTCTACCATCTCTTGCGGACAACGTGACCCGTCGGAAATGGAACATTGTCCACCGGGCGCTCCACATGAACAACACCGCGGCGAGAGCCACGGGAGGGCTTCTTGACCGAGCGGCCAGACTCAGTGGCTACCCCACGCGCCCCATGGCCTACTCCCGTATTGATCATGCTCTCGGCCGTCCCTCATGGGGATCACTGCTCGGCACGGCAGTTCCTGACTTCGCAGCTCACCTCTCCAAGGGCCGCCCTCTCTCCTTACTCGACCACTCTATCTGGCCCTCTCAATCTCTTCCCCTCAGATCAGGGCAAGCCCTTCTCCGGACTCTGGGCCCCCTGTTATGGGGCCACCTCACCTACCAGACCGCTACCAACAGACACTGGATCGACGAGCGCACCTTTGCCAGGCTTGGAGTGGACATTCCATATCCCACGGATCCATGTCCTCAACAACCGTTTGTCAACGTCCACAGTGGTGCCTTTTGGGAATGCCGACACAGCCCCTCCCTACCAGGTGGAATCTACGAAATTACGTCATGCCGGGCCCCCCGCATACCATAGTTCATCTACGACGTTGGATCGGCAGCAAGGGCATGAGCCGCCGCACGGCACCCCTTCCCCTTTCCGCAGGATACATACTGGCGCCCCTCCGCTCCCGTCCACGCACTTCGTCTGTTCCTACGACACACACCTGCTCGACGACTCACTTCTTGGCCCATGCTACCAAGCGACTACTAGTCACGACAGCCTCTCACCCTGAGCATCGGAAGCTCCTGGGGGCTTTCTTAGACCGCCCCATTCTATCCTTGGACCCCCCCATCCTCCCACACTGGTGGAACAGCTTCGCCCCCTGCT
>NMUI01000053.1 GCA_002221445.1 Phenylobacterium zucineum
AACGTCTAGGGGGATAAAACAGGCTCTAGGGATCTGCGAACATTTTCAAGCGCCAATCCGAACCATCCTCTTGGTTCTGGCGCTGAATCGAGAGGTTAACAGGTTACCCCGCCTCAAGGGCTTCTGTTCCCGCTCGGCCTCTGCTACAGCCGCCTCATGATTTTGGTTCGGATAGATCAGCGAATTCGTCGCCCGGCGTGACGCCGCCGGACACGGGTCCAGCGCGCGCCGGGTTTCCCGCACCCCCTTCTCCGAAACCGGTTGGAAAGTCCCATGGCCGACGACGCTGACAAGCCTGCACGCGATTATCGCGAAACCGTATTCCTCCCCGACACCTCCTTCCCCATGCGCGCAGGTCTGCCGCAGAAGGAGCCCGAAATCCTGGCTCGCTGGGAGGCCGCCGATCTCTACACCGCCGTCCGCCAGGCGCGGCAGGCCCAGGGTGCGCCCCTGTTCGTCCTGCATGACGGCCCGCCCTATGCCAATGGTGCCATCCACATTGGTCACGCCTTACAGAAAACCCTGAAGGATTTCGTGGTCAGGTCGCGGTTCGCCCTCGGCTATGACGTCGACTATGTCCCCGGCTGGGACTGTCACGGTCTGCCCATCGAATGGAAGATTGAGGAAGATCTGCGCGCCAAGGGCCGCCGCAAGGACGAGGTGTCTAAGGGGGAGTTCCGCGCCCTTTGCCGCACCTATGCCGAACACTGGATCGGCGTGCAGATGCAGGGCTTTAAGCGGCTGGGCGTCCTGGGCGACTGGGCCCATCGCTATGCGACCATGGACTACGGCAGCGAAGCGGCCATTGTCGGCGAGTTCCACAAGTTCATGATGAGCGGCCAGCTCTATCGGGGCTCAAAGCCCGTCATGTGGAGCCCGGTAGAGCGCACCGCCCTGGCCGACGCCGAGGTGGAATATCACGACCACAACAGCCCCACGGTCTGGGTCAAGTTCCCCGTGCTCAAAGGCCCCAATGACGCCTGCGTGGTGATCTGGACCACCACCCCCTGGACCATCCCGGCCAACCGGGCGATCAGTTTTTCTGAGAAGATCAGCTATGGCCTTTATGAGGTCTCGGCCATGGAGACGGACCTGGGGTTCGAGCCCTGGGCCAAGGCCGGCGACCGGCTGATCGTCGCCGATAAGCTGGCCGAGGATGTGGCGAAGGCCGCCAAGATCACCGCCTGGGCCCGTCTGGACGCGGTGGACCCCGCCGGGATGGTCTGCGCCCACCCCCTGGCGGACTTTGATCCCTATTACGGCTTTAAGGTCCCCCTGCTGGAGGGCGAGCATGTGACCGACGAGGCCGGCACAGGCTTTGTCCACACCGCCCCGGGTCACGGCCAGGACGACTATCTGATCTGGCTGAAGCGACGGGCCGATCTGGAGGCCCTGGGGGTGGATCCCGCCATCCCGGACACCGTGGACCCGGACGGGGCCTATTATCCGCATATCGCCTTGTTTGCGGGCCTCAAGGTGCTGGAAACCGAGGGCAAGAAATCCGGCAAGTTCGGTCCTGCCAATCCGGCGGTGACGGATAAGCTGATTGAGGCCGGAAACCTACTGGCCCGGGGTCGGACGGAACACGCCTATCCGCATTCCTGGCGGTCCAAGGCACCGGTCATTTTCCGCAATACGCCCCAGTGGTTCATCCGCATGGACCAGCCCATCGACACGCCGGTACATGGCGGCAAGACCTTGCGCCAGACTGCCCTGGCCGCCATCGCCGCCACGGCCTTTCACCCCGAAGCCGGGCGCAACCGTATCCGCTCCATGGTCGAAAGTCGTCCGGACTGGCTGATCAGCCGACAGCGGGCGTGGGGGGCACCCCTGGCTATGTTCGTCGACAAGACCACCGGTCAGCCCCTGCTGGACAAGGCGGTCAATGACAGGATCATCGACCTGATCGCGAGGGAAGGTGCCGATGCCTGGTTCGCCCGGCCGGTGAGCGACTTCCTGGGCGAACACGACCCAGACGCCTATGAAAAGATCGAAGACATTCTCGACGTCTGGTTCGACTCCGGCTCAACCCACGCCTTCACCCTGGAAAACCGGGATCATACCCGCTGGCCCGCCGATCTCTATCTGGAAGGGTCGGACCAACATCGCGGTTGGTTCCAGTCCAGCCTGCTGGAAAGCTCAGGCACCCGGGGCCGAGCCCCCTATGACGCGGTCCTAACCCATGGCTTCACCATGGACGAGAGCGGCGAGAAAATGTCGAAGTCCAAGGGCAATGTTCTGGACCCGGCGACGGTCATCAAGGACAGCGGTGCCGAGATCATCCGCCTGTGGGTGGCCATGGTCGATTATTCCGATGACCAGCGGATCGGCAAGACGATCCTCAACACCACCACCGACGCCTATCGCAAGCTGCGCAATACGGTGCGCTATCTGCTGGGTGCCCTGGCCGGGTTTGAGACCTCCGAGGCGGTCGCCCTCGAAGACATGCCCCCCTGGAGCGGTTCATCCTGCACAGGCTACACGAACTGGATGGTCAGGTCCGCACGGCCTATGACGCCTTCCTGTTCCAGGACGTCATCCGCCCGTTGATGGAATTTTGCCAGGTGGAGCTGTCCTCCCTATTCTTCGACATCCGCCGGGACACCCTCTATTGCGAGCAGCCGACCTCGCTGAAACGTCGGGCGGCGCGGACGGTCATGGACGCCGTCTTTGAGCGTCTGACCCTCTGGCTCTCCCCCTTGGTTCCCTTCACCATGGAAGAGGCCTGGACGACGCGCTTCCCGGATGCCGGATCGAATACACTCCGCGTCTTCCCGGACACGCCGGACACCTGGGCCAATCCGGCAGAAGCCGAACGGTGGGCGAAGATCCAGACCGTCACCTCCGTGGTGACCGGGGCTCTTGAGATCGAGCGCCGGGAAAAGCGTATGGGCGCGGCCCTAGAAGCTGCGCCCCGGGTGTATATCCGCCAGGACGATTTGCTGGCGGCCTTTGATGGCCTGGATGCGGCAGAGGTGTTCCGCACCAGCCAGGCGACCTTGGTGGCCGGTGACGGCCCTGCCTCGGCCTTCCGCCTGACCGATGTGCCCGATATTGCCGTTGAGCCCTTGAAGGCAGAGGGCAAAAAGTGCGCTCGGTCCTGGCGCATCCTGCCGGAAGTTGGGCAGGACCCTCGCTACAGCGACCTATCCCTGCGGGATGCGGCGGCGGTCGCCGCCTGGGATGCCGCCCGTGGCTAGGCCTGGCCTGGTCACCCGGATGGGCGGAATGGGGCTCGGGCTGGCGACCATGGTCCTGATTTGCGACCAGGTCAGCAAGGGCGTGTTCCTGAAGCTCGGCCTGATGGAGGGCATGTCACGCCCCCTGTTTGGACCGTTTAAGCTGACCCTGGTCTGGAACCAGGGGATCAGTTTCAGCCTGATGAGTGCCCAGACCGATCCGGCCCGATGGGGGTTGACGCTTTTTGCCCTGGCCGTTGCGGTTTTTCTTGGGAGCCTGTTGCGCAAGGCCGACCACGGCTTGTTTGCCACGGGTCTGGGTCTGGTCATGGGCGGCGCCGTCGGCAATGCGGTTGATCGGATACGGTTCGGCGCGGTGGTGGATTTCTTCGACGCCACAGCCTTGATGTTTCCATGGATTTTCAATCTGGCCGATAGCGCCATCAGTATCGGAGTTGTTTTTCTCCTGCTGGATTCTATGCACCACAAGCCGGGCGCACCTGTCGCCGATTGAGGTCGTGTTCGAAACCGTTGGCGTCGGCCCTGGATTGCGCTATCCCATCACCAACCCGGCCGGGGCGGTCAAACGGAGCTATTGCGTTCATGCGTCTGAACCAAGTGATCATCACCACCGCCGTCCTGTGCGCCGCCGGTCTCGCAGGCTGCGCCTCGACCCAGGAGGCTCTGGGCATGTCTAAGGTCGTCCCGGACGAATTTCGTGTCGTCTCCAAAGCGCCTCTGGTTGTACCACCGGACTATGCCTTGCGGCCGCCTGCCCCTGGCGAACCCCGCCCGCAGGAACTTCAGCCCGAAAGTGCCGCGCGCACCGCCCTCCTAGGCCAGCGTCAGGCGGAGGACCGCTCTGGCGGAGAAACCCTTTTGGTCACCAAGGCCGGAGCCGACAAGGCCGACCCCCTGATCCGCTTCGTGGTCGATGACGAAAACGGGGATATTGCTCACAAGGACAAGTCGTTCTCAGACAAGGTCATGTTCTGGAAGAAGGGCACGGCAACCCCCGTCATCTCGGCGTCGGCCGGCGACAATGTACCCGCCCCCATCGACCCCGCCGTGGAAGCGGCCAAGATCAAGGCCCTGATCGGCGACAAGCCCGTGATTATTGCCCGTGAAAAGTCGAGCCGCCTGAAACTGCCGGGTCTGTAATGCTCGCAGCTACTCCTCACCCGGCGTCTTCACCTCATACCCGGCTGATCTGAGGCGATCAAGAATACCCCCTTGCGAAAGCAAGGGACGCAACTGGACCACGGCGATGGCATGACCGGGTGTCTTCAGCGCCGCGATAATGTCGGTGACCATATCGCTCTTGACCCGGTTATCGAAGGCCAGGGCGCCGGGGGTCGCGGCCAGACACCGCTCATAGGTGCGTTCGGCCCCCAAGGCATTGAGGACATCCCCATCCGCCCAGGCTTTGGAGGCCGCTAAACCCCGCCCGGCCCGGCTTCTACATCGCGTTCAGCGTCCTCAAGACAGGCCTGCCCCGCGGCCTGGGGCGTCCGGACGATCTGCGCCAGCAGCGGGCCAAGGTCATAAGACCTCTGCACCACGCGCACATGATTGCGCTTGGCCAGATAGCTGATCAGTTTTGTCGGATCGGCGGTGGTGAGGCCAGTCCGGTCCCGGTCGTCGTTGATCAGGGTCAGACCCGCAGCCAGGGGATGACGGATCTTGTAGTGATCTGCGGGCTGGCCGACCTTCGTCCGGGCCGCGATAAACCGCGCCTTCGCCGCCCCCTCCAAACTGTCTTCAAAGGGCTTGAGTGATTTCAGACGCAGATAGCTGACGACCGCACCCGGCGCGCCGGTCAAATGCACCTTCAGGCCGTTGAAAGGCAGAATGACCTGGGAAGCCCCCTGCAATCTCTTGTCGAAAATGACCGTATTCCAGGCCTGATGTTTGGGTGCGATCGACGGCGTTCCCAGGACATAGACCGTTGTATCCCCATCCACGACCCGCCACCAGGCCGGGCCGGGGAGCGCGCCGTAACCACCAGCTCTTCCACCAGGGTCGCATCCGGATCGGCGGGGGCGAGGGTCACCTGGGCTTGAGCCCCGGCTGCGAGGGTGAAGGCCAGGGCAAGACCTGTGGTGAGCGCCTTCCAGATCATGGGTAAGGGTCCTGTTGATGAAACACCTCAGAGGGTTGGAATCGTCCTATAGTGCGGCGAAACTTGGACTCGCCATGCCCATTCGTCGCCTTCCCACGGAAACCGTCAACCGAATTGCCGCTGGCGAAGTGGTGGAACGGCCCGCCAGCGCGGTCAAGGAACTGGTGGAAAATGCCCTGGATGCTGGGGCAAGGCATGTGGACGTCCAGGTCGATGGCGGGGGCCTGTCGCGGATTCTGGTGGCCGACGATGGTGCAGGGCTCAGCCCGGAGGATCTGCCCCTGGCGGTTGAGCGGCACGCCACCTCCAAACTCGGCCCCGACGCCCGGGGCGATTATGATCTGCTCAACATTTTCACTCTGGGTTTTCGCGGTGAAGCGCTTCCGTCCATCGGTTCTGTGGCCCGCCTCAGCATAGCCTCACGAGCGCGTGGGGCGGCAGAGGCCCATATAATCCGGGTCGAGGGTGGAATGGTGACCCAGGTGACACCCGCCGCCTTCCCAGGTCCACACGGGGCGCGGGTCGAAGTCAGGGACCTGTTCTACGCCACGCCGGCCCGGCTCAAATTTATGAAATCGGAACGGACCGAGTCCCACGCGATAGTCGAGGAACTTAAACGGCAAGCCATGGCTCACGAGGATGTGGCCTTCAGCCTGGATATTGACGGCCGCCGCACCCTGCGCCTACCCGCAGAGGCCAAGGGCCCCGACGGACGCCTCGCCCGACTGTCGGCGATTATGGGGCGGGATTTTTCAGATAACGCCCTGGCTATTGACCAAGTCCGAGATGGCATAACCTTAAGCGGCTTTGCAGGCCTGCCCACCCTGAACCGTGGGAATGCCGCCCATCAGTATCTGTTCGTTAATGGCCGACCGGTGCGCGATCGCCTGCTGCAGGGGGCGCTTCGGGGGGCCTATGCCGACGTCCTGGCCCGGGATCGACACCCCCAGGTCGCCCTCTATCTCGACCTTGACCCCGGTCAGGTGGATGTCAACGTCCACCCCGCCAAGGCGGAGGTAAGATTCCGCGACCCTGCCCTGGTGAGAGGGCTGATCGTCGGAGGCTTGCGCCATACCCTGGCCGGAGCTGGCCATCGGGCCTCCACCTCCGTGGCTGATGAGGTCCTCTCCCACGCCAGACCCGGTTTCGGATTTACCCCGCAGGGGCCTTCCCCACGAGGGTTTTCGACCTATGCCATGGGCGGCTGGCAGCCCGTGGTCGCGCCGGAGCGGGCACCTGATCTGCCAGGCCTGAATACAGTCTCCGCCCGGGCTGAACCGGTTCCCGGCGGTTTTGCCGAGGGTGATGCCCCAACCCCCTTCGATCCCGTCGACTTCCCATTAGGGGCGGCCCGGGCCCAGGTCCATGAGACCTATATCGTCGCCCAGACCCGGGATGGCATGATCCTGGTGGACCAACATGCGGCCCATGAGCGTCTGGTCTATGAGCGGATGAAGACTGAGATGGCACGGGGCGGTGTAAGCCGTCAGGTCCTGCTTCTGCCCGAAGTGGTCGAACTCGACCCGTCCGACGCCGAACGGATGGCCGACCGTGCTGAGGATCTGGCGACTCTAGGCCTGATTGTCGAACCTTTTGGCCCGGGGGCGCTTCTGGTGCGCGAAACTCCGGCCCTGCTGGGGGAAACCGATATTCGCGGCCTGATTCTCGATATTGCGGATGATCTGGTAGAGAACGACCAGGCTCTGGCCCTGAAGGAGCGTTTGGAAGAGGTCTGCTCCACCATGGCCTGTCACGGGTCGGTCCGCGCCGGGCGACGGCTGACGGCGGCGGAAATGAATGCCCTTCTGCGGGAGATGGAAGTCACCCCAAATTCGGGCCAATGCAACCATGGCCGCCCCACCTATGTGGAACTGAAACTCGCCGATATTGAACGCCTGTTTGGTCGCCGCTGAGTGAGATCAGGGTCGATGAACCAGAAAATGCACCCGGGCGGCACCATAATCCCGGACATCCAATCCTTCGAACCCGTCCGCCTGGACGTCTGGTTCTGAAACCCCGCGCTCAAAGACGATGATCGCGTCGGGGGCCAGCCAGCCGCCGTCAGCGAGACAGCGCAAAGCCTTCTCGCCCAAACCCTTGGCGTAGGGCGGGTCCAGAAAGGCGATATTGAAGGCGGGGCCATCAGCGGCCGGCTTTGCCCCAAGGCCGGTGGCATCCCGCCGATGGACCCTGGTTTGTCCGAACAGGCTGAACGCTTCGATGTTTTCACGAAGCGTGCCTCGGGCACGTTCGTCGGTTTCCACAAATAGACAGAAGCTGCGCCTCGGGACAGGGCCTCAAAACCCAAGGCCCCCGAACCGGCAAAGACATCCAGAACCCGCGCGCCTTTCAGCTCGGGCCCCCAGGCGGCGTGTTCGAGTATGTTGAAAATCGCCTGCCGGGCCCGGTCGGATGTGGGCCGGGTTGTTGCACCCCCCGGCGTGCGCAGCGACTTGCCCTTCAGGGTGCCGGAAACAATACGCATGTGAGACCTCTCATCCGGTCGACCCGCCCAGCGCACGGGTTTCAGATAGGGCTTAAATTAGAGCCTATTCCGATAAGTCGGAACCCGTTATTGGATCGAAGTATATTCTAGTCTTTTGAATTATATATCTTTTTATCCTGTTAGATGATTCCGGCTAAAGGGAGGGGCCCTATGAGCTGGATCGACGGGGGCCACCCTTCGGTGGAGGGCTGCCGGATCCACGGGCGGGGCCGGACCGTTTAGGGCCGTCACCTGGCCGGTTCCGACCGATGACGGCCGGGCCGGGCTTTGAGGGCCGGGATTTTGTCGGATGACCCGTCTTGGGTTTGGCCTTGGCCCAGCCGGCCTTGTATTCCTTCTTGGCGGGGGTGACCGGCAGGGCGGGATCGCGCAGGGAAACCGTCTTGGCACCAGGCCCCACCCGACGCTGGGTGCCGGTCGGTAGGGGCGCTGAACGCCATAAGGTCTTATGGCCGGTCGGCAGGTTTTCTGGATCAATATAGACCGCCAATTGTTCGCGAATGACGCGAGGACCGACCTCCTCCACCGCGCCCACGGGTAAGGTGGCCAGGGCATAGGGGCCATAGGATAGGCGGATCAGGCGATTGACCTTCAAGCCCAGGGACTCCAGCACCCGGCGCACTTCCCGGTTTTTGCCTTCAGCCAGGGTCAGGGTGATCCAGAGATTAGATCCGGTCGGACCCTCCTTGGCCTTGTCCAGCACCGCGTCGATGGCCCCGTAGCGAACCCCTTCGATGGTCACGCCGTCCTTCAGCTTGTCCAGACGATCCTGGGTGACCCGGCCGTGGGCCCGCGCCCGATAGCGGCGGATCAGGGCGGTGGACGGCAGTTCGAGCGCCCGCGCCAGGCCCCCGTCATTGGTCAACAGCAAAAGGCCTTCGGTATTTAAGTCCAGGCGGCCAACGGAGATCAGTCGGGGCAGACCCGGTGGCAAGGCATCGAAAACCGTTGGACGGCCTTGCGGATCATTATGACTGGTCATCAAGCCCGCGGGTTTGTGATACCGGAAAAGCCGGGTCGGCTCAGCCTCGGCAACCACTTCTCCGTCCAGGGTGACGACATCGCCCGGCCCGACCTTGACCGCTGGACTGGTCAGAACCCGGCCATTAAGCGTCACGCGACCGGCCTCAATCAGGCGCTCCACTTCACGGCGGGAGGCCACACCGGCCCGCGCCAGGGCCTTGGCAATGCGCTCGCCACTCGCTTCAGGGGATTGACCTGTCGGTGCGTCGGGGGTTCGTAGGGGATCGTGGACCATGATCAACTTACCATGCGCATTGCCCTGCAGGCGGCGCAAGACGCTGCCGCACATGGCGAGGCACCTATTGGCGCCGTTGTGGTCGATCCGACCACAGGCGAAGTGGTCTCTATAGGGTCAAATCGCCCGATCGCCGACCATGATCCCACAGCTCATGCCGAAATTATCGCCCTGCGCGACGCCGCCCGCAAACGCGGCAATTACCGTCTGACGAACCTGACCCTGGTGGTAACCTTAGAACCCTGCGCCATGTGCGCCGGGGCCATCAGTCACGCCCGGATCGGGAGACTGGTCTTCGGTGCCGAAGATGCCAAGGGTGGGGCGGTGGTGAACGGCCCGAGGTTTTTCGAACACCCCACCTGTCATTGGCGCCCCGTCGTGGCGGGTGGCGTTCTGGCGGAAGAAAGCTCAAGCCTGCTCAAGAGCTTTTTTCGCGCCCGCCGCAACTAGAGCCCGTTCCCTTTAGACGGA
>NMUI01000329.1 GCA_002221445.1 Phenylobacterium zucineum
ATGAATCGCGCCGTTGGCCACAGAATGACCGACACCAGAATGCCGAAGGCCGCCGTCACGCCATAGAATCAGGACTTTCGGCGAAACCAAAGGAACGGGATCAGACCCGACAACACCATCAGCCGAGGGCCATGGGGTAGCCATAACTCCAGTCCAGTTCAGGCATGTGCTTGAAATTCATGCCGTAAATCGCGCCGATCAGGGTCGGTGGCATCAGCAGAACGGTGGCGACCGCAAAAACTTCATGGTGAGGTTCTGCTCGATATTGATCAGCCCGAGGCTGCATCAAGCAGGAATGAAATGTGCGACGCCTGATAGCTTGAATGTTCGGTCAGAGACTGAATGTCGTGCTGAATGGCCGCCAGGTGGGTCTGGTGGGCGGAGTCTTCGGAAATTTCGGGAGCCAGGGCCGCAAACCCGGCCAGACGACCCAGGCTGACAAGACTGGTCCGGGCCAGGGAAGTGGTCGATTGTGTTCGAGCCAGGGTGGTCAGAAGCGGCTCAAAAGCCCCGCCTTTCGGACGGGAAAAGATTGCCGTCGAGGACGCCTGGACCTGATCAGAGCCAATCTCAAGCACTTCCGCCAGACGCTCAATAACGGCATCCAGCAGACCCAAAAAGGTATCCGCCCCTGAGGATGAATCGGTTGTGGGCGATAAAGCCCGCCGACCAAAGACATGAAAGGCCTTGGCCTCGATAAAGCGGATGGTGATCAGACGGTCGGCGGACAGGACAAAGGTGACGGGACTGAGCTGGGCAACATCCTGATCACTGCGGGTCAGCAGACTGGCGGTCATAACGGTGGCCCCGCCCTCACGATAGAGGCGGCTCGATGGTTCGATCTGCTGCATTTCTTCGGGGGTCGGTAATTCCAGGCCGATGGCACGCTCGACGGCCACCTCCGCCTTGCGGGAAGGGCCGCTCATATCGACCCAGACCGCGTCCTGGGGCAAAACCCAGTCCGCAGTCAGGTCAGGGTCGGTTAGAACCTCGAACTGGTGAGCATTGCGGCATAGGACTCTTAGCACAGCGCCGCCTCAGGGCTCTGGCGGTTCACCAGGATAAGATCAGTTCTTCTGGTCTGAGCTGGACCCTGGAGCGGTAACCGCCTGAATCAGAGCCGCAATCCTGTCACCGGAATCGGCAGCCTGGCTGAACATGGTCAGAGGATTCGCCCCAGGACGAACCGCAGAGGCGACCCGGCTCGCCGCATTTTGGGCCATGGCGATGGCGGTATTTTGCGCCATGCTGAAGCCGGAATTGGCCATCTGTACAGCCTGGGCATCCTGATAGATGAAGCCGTAGGTGGGATAGGTGGTGGTGCCGAGATCCCGCACGGGATCATACCAAACCTTTACCGTTGACCAGTCCCCCGCCGGAGAGACGTCGATCACGGTGACATCTTTTTCGATCTGCCCCCGTGCCCCGCCAATACGCGACCAATTGGCGTGGCTGATCTGTATGACCCGATCGGTGAGCACCTGGCTGACAACCGCCACATGCCCCAGGGCCATATGGCCCGTGGGCTTAAAGCAGAGAACGGCTCCGGCCTTGGGGGCCCGGCCCGTATCATAACGGCCTATGGCCTGACGCCACCACGTATATGCATCGCCAAATATCTGAATACCGGATGCCAAGCGCGCAAAGGGAACGCACTGCCAATAAATATCAGCCGTAGCGCTCGAAATCGGCGCGATCGTCATAACCGCTGCAGCGGCCAGGGTACCAATCAGGGTTCTGGTCCGTTTAAGCATGTCAGAGAAGCCCCCACGCGAAACCACTGTAGGAATACGCACACTCAAATGAAAATGAAAGAGGGTTTATGTCCAGTTTGCGCAGATTGGTGAGTTGAACCCCTCATCTGTAAGAGCGTCGTACCGCCATCCGACGGACACGCAGTTAGATAAAGACGCATAAAAGAAAGTATAAAAAACTGTACTACCTTCCTAATCACAGTGATGGTGTTAACTGATCACCAATTTTGTCAATTTACCGTGTTATCGTGGTCATAATGACTATTTTCAGACACAAAATTATCACACAGATCGATCGATTATGCTCATTTGGACAGACCAAAGACCCTTACCCAAAACGGCCTGATCGGGTTTGGACGGATGACGCTAAGAAAAGCGGGGTGAAGCTGGGGCGATGGATAATTGCGAAATTTCATGAGAGAAAAGCATGAAAAAGTCGCCACGACGCTTGCAAACTGGGCACATGTGCGCCGATCCGTATGGCTTTTGAGTCGGCGGTCCCGCTCTATATCGCCCCCAGCCTGTAAATATCGCGCCCGATAAGACCACCGGGAAGCTGTTGAATCTGGTAGCACTTTTGAATTTGACATTCGCGCACGGCTTTGATGTCAAGCGAATGGCGAATGTCAAATTCGCGCCACCCGTCGGGGGAAGACATGACGAGCTTGATGCACCTTTTGGCGAATCCCGCCGCCTGGGCTGCCCTAATCACCCTGATTGTTATGGAGGTGGTGCTGGGGATCGACAATCTGGTGTTTATTTCAATCCTGTCGAACAAACTGCCGCCGGAGCAGCGTTCGCGGGCGCGGCGACTGGGGCTCGCCTTGGCGCTGATCCTGCGGCTGGCCCTCTTATCCACCCTGGCCTTCCTGGCCGGGCTGACGGCACCGGTCTTCACCCTGCCCTGGACCCCGCCCCTTACGGCAGAGGGTCATCTGGCCATTGATCTGGCTTTTTCCTGGCGCGATCTGATCCTCATGGTCGGGGGATTATTCCTGGTCTGGAAGGCGACGACAGAAATCCACCACGCAGTAGATCCGGCCGTCAGCGAGGACCTCTTGGATAAAAAGGCCCCTGTAGCCCTGAATTTCGGCGCGGCCATTGTTCAGATTCTGATGCTGGACATCGTCTTTTCCATCGATTCCATCCTGACCGCCGTCGGCATGACCGATCATTTGCCGATCATGATTGGGGCTGTGGTCATCGCTGTTGCCCTGATGCTGCTCGCCGCCGACCCCTTGGCCAATTTTATTCATAACAATCCCACCGTGATCATGCTGGCTCTGGGATTCCTGCTAATGATCGGCGCGACCCTGATTGCTGAAGGTTTCGGCGTGCATGTGTCCAAGGGCTATATCTATGCCGCCATGGCGTTTTCCGGATTGGTGGAAGGCCTCAACATGGCGTCTCGAAAGGCAAGGCGGACCTAGAGCCTGTTCCCTTTAGAGGGAGAACGTCTAGGGG
>NMUI01000054.1 GCA_002221445.1 Phenylobacterium zucineum
TAGATCAGGTCGACGATCAGCTTAACCTCGTGCAGGCATTCGAAATAGGCCATTTCCGGCGCATAGCCGGCTTCCACCAGGGTTTCGAAACCGGCGCGGATCAGCTCGACCAGACCGCCGCAGAGAACGGCCTGTTCGCCGAACAGGTCGGTTTCGCACTCTTCGCGGAAGGTGGTTTCGATAACGCCCGAGCGACCGCCGCCAATAGCCGAGGCGTAGGCTAGGCCGAAGTCATGGGCATTGCCCGTGGGGTTCTGGTGGATGGCGATCAGGCAGGGCACGCCGCCACCCTTTTGATACTCACCGCGCACGGTGTGGCCGGGACCCTTGGGGGCAATCATCAGCACGTCGATGGTGGACTTAGGCTCGATCAGGTTGAAGTGGACGTTCAGGCCGTGGGCAAACAGCAGAGCCGCGCCGTCCCGGATATTGGGGGCGATTTCCTGGTTATAGATGCCGCGCTGTAGCTCATCGGGTGCCAAGACCATGATGGCGTCGGCCCACTTGGCAGCGTCGGCGACGGTCATGACCTTCAGGCCGTCGGCCTCGACCTTCTTGGCGGTAGCGGAGTCAGGGCGCAGGGCGATGACCACGTTCTTGACGCCGGAATCGGTGAGGTTCAGCGCGTGGGCTCGACCCTGGCTGCCATAGCCTACAATGGCGATCTTCTTGTCCAGGATGCGGCCGAGGTCAGCGTCGCGATCATAATAAACGCGCATGTTTCTTCTCCTGAAGACAAGGTGAGCTGCAATCTGCGCAAGAGCAGGGCAGCAAAGGCCGCGCTATGGAGGGGAAAATTGCGCCGTCGTCAAGCCACGGCCCCCGTCAAATGGTCGGACGGGGGCCCTCACTGGGTTTGAATTTGGATGCGGATTAGGCCCCCCTACCAGAAGAGGTCATAGATCACCTGGAAGACCCGACCCGTGATGCGGTCGATCAGCAAGGCGTCATCACCGACCCGAACCCATTCTGACCCCAAGGGTGGACGGGGCAAGCCATAATTCCACCATTGTGTGATCCGGTCGTCCGGCAACCACCAGGTCCTGGGCAAGAGATCACCGAAAATCCAGGTGCGGGCATAATATCCGTTGGGCGGGCGGTAATCCCAACCCCGATAGCGGTTCGGGTTGCGCCAGCGGTGGTCATCATGATAGCGGTCATCCCGATCCCAGCCGCGCCGGGCCTCGCGCCGATCTTCATCACCGCGCTGGCGACGGGGGTCAGGCCGATCCCGTCCGGACCAAAGTCGGGATTCGTCTCGGATAATGCCGGGGTCTTCGCGGCCATCAGGACTCATACGGCCCACCATGCGGTCACCGGGGCGTGGGGCAATTACGGGGGCCTGGGGTACGGGGGCCTGGAGTGCTGAAGGTGCCGGTGGCGCTGGCGGGGGATCGAGCCGCCCCTGGGGAACCCCGCGCCAAGTGTGACCTTCCGCATCCCTTTGCCAACCGCCCATGGTCGGCACCTCCTGCACCGGACGGGATGCTGGCGGGGGCGCGGCCTCCCTGACCCCGGGCTTGGGTTCACCGCGGGCCTCAATACGGCGGTCTTCGCGGTCACCGTGATCGCGATCGTCCTGGGCACGGGCGAGACCCGCTGTGGAAGCCAGCAGGGCTAGGGCCAGGGCCGTGCGGGTAAGTTGTCGCATCGTCTATCCTCCGGTCCGGCCAAAACGACCGGCTTGAATTGCCCACCGATACGGACATGACACCGCCAATCTGAACCTGACTTGAACAGGCCGATGGCTTGAACGGCCCGTGGCAGGCTCAGATGCGGGGATGAAAAGCCAAGGCCTGTGGATGGGGCATGACAGGCGGGTTCAGAGGCCGCGCAGGTGTGGCACATTGCGCCGAATCGAGTCCGAAGTCTTTTGACCATGAACGCCCCTATCGCCATGACGCCCCTCACGGACCAAGCCCACCCGGAACAGGCCTATCTGGATCTGCTGGCCGATATTCTGGCCCATGGGGTTCAGCGGGGTGACCGCACCGGCACGGGGACTTTGGGGGTTTTCGGGCGGCAAATGCGATTTGATCTGCGCCGGGGCTTTCCCCTGCTCACCACCAAAAACTGCACCGCAAGTCGATCATCCTGGAATTGCTATGGTTCCTGCGCGGCGACACCAATGTGAAATGGTTGCAGGATCAGGCGTCAGCATCTGGGATGAATGGGCCGGGCCGGACGGTGAACTGGGTCCGGTCTATGGCAAACAATGGCGATCCTGGGCGGCACCGGACGGGCGGGTGATTGATCAGATTGCCAATGTGATCGCCGCCCTGAAAACCAATCCCGATAGTCGGCGGCATATTGTCTCGGCCTGGAATCCGGCCGATGTGGACGACATGGCCCTGCCCCCCTGTCACTGCCTGTTTCAGTTTTATGTGGCTGAGGGGCGGCTGTCCTGCCAGCTCTATCAAAGGTCGGCGGATGTGTTCTTGGGGGTGCCCTTTAACATTGCCTCCTACGCTCTGCTGACCATGATGATGGCCAAGGTGGTGGGTTTGGAACTCGGTGAATTTATTCACACCCTGGGGGACGCCCATCTTTATCTGAATCATCTGGACCAAGCCCGGATGCAGGTTCAGCGTCGGCCCTATCCCTTCCCGACCCTGGAGATCGCCAACAGGACAGACTTGTTCGCCTTCACCTATGACGATTTCAAACTTCGGGGCTACAAGGCCCACGACAAGATCGCCGCACCGATTGCGGTCTGAATCGGGCCCATTCGGGGTTTGAAACTCAACAACTAAGGCCATGGCCATGCCCCAGCCCATCCTCACCGCCGGTCCCATAGCCCGCGCCCGCAACGGAGTGATCGGTAAGGACGGCAGCCTGCCCTGGAAACTCAAGACCGACCTCGCCAACTTTCGGGCCGTGACCATAGGCAAGCCGGTGATTATGGGCCGCAAGACCTGGGACAGCCTGCCCAAACGCCCCCTGGTGGGCCGCACCAATATCGTCCTGTCCCGTGATGGCACCTTCGCCCCGCCCAACTGTGTCGTCTGCGAGGAGTTCAGCCAGGCAGTATCCATCGCCAAGGAACAGGCGGAGGACGACGGGCGCGACGAGGTCTGTGTGATCGGCGGTGTCTCCCTGTTTGAACTGGCCCTGCCTCGCGCCCGTCGCATCTATCTCACCGAAGTCCATGCCGAGGTGGACGGCGATGTGGTGCTTAAAGGGTTCGACGAGCGCCAGTGGAAAGAGATACGATCCCAGGACTATCCCGCCGGAGCGGACGATGACTTCCCCTTCACCCTGCGGGTTCTTGAGCGGAAATAGGGAAAATCGTTGCCGATCATGAAAAGCCCTTGTTTTCCCCTGGGGTGATCAGGCCATAGTGCGCACCGCGAGACCCAAACTGGGCGGCAGGAGGAAAGCCATGGATATTCAACTGATCGCCGAGGACTTCCAGTTCCCGGAAGGCCCCATCGCCATGAATGACGGCTCGGTGATCCTGACCGAGATTAAGCGTCAGACCCTGACACGGGTGACCCCAGACGGGAAAAAGAAATCCTGGTGGAGACCGGCGGCGGTCCGAATGGCGCAGCCATCGGTCCTGACGGTGCCATCTATATCACCAATAATGGCGGTTCTTTTCAGTGGTTGGACAATCAGGGCATGACCGTTCCGGGCCCGACCCCGCCCAGCCATGTGGGCGGCATGATCCAGCGGTATGACCTGTCAACCGGCAAACTGACCACCCTCTATAGCGAGTGTGACGGTCGGCGGCTGATCGGGCCCAATGACTTGGTCTTCGACAAACAGGGCGGCTTCTGGTTCACCGACCATGGGTGCTCGACCCCGGAAGGTCGCAAGTTTGGCGCGCTGTATTATGCGAAGATCAATGGCAGCCATATCAGTCGCCAGCGGGACCATATCATTTCCCCCAACGGGGTCGGTCTGTCTCCGGACGAGACGACGGTCTATGCCGCCGACACCCAGCTAGGCCGCCTTTGGGCCTTTGACATTGTCGAACCCGGGGTTCTTGGCCCCGCCCCTGGTTTTGCACCGGGCCGGGTGGTGAAAAATCTGGAGGGCTATCAACTGCTGGATAGTCTGGCGGTGGAGGCCGGCGGCAAGATTTGTGTGGCGACCATTATCAATGGCGGGATTACCGCCTTCGACGAGGACGGCTCCGTTGAGCACTACCCCTTACCAGACCTGATCGTCACCAATATCTGCTTCGGCGGCCCAGACATGACCACAGCCTGGATCACCGCTTCGGCCACCGGCAAGCTGTTCAAGGCGACCTGGCCCCGGCCGGGCTTGAAGCTGAATTTCAATGCCTGACCACAGAGAAGCCCTGATCATAGAGAGCCTAGAGATCGCCGCAAATCTCTGCGCGGATATGACGCCTTTGGTTTATGCTCGCCTGTTCCGGGAACACCCCGACATGGAACCCCTGTTCTGGCGGGACAAGAACCATCAGGTGAAGGGCGAAATGCTCAGCCGGGTGATCAGCGCCATTTTAGATTTCGCTGGCGAAAGACTCTACGCCGCCACCATGATTCAGTGCGAAGTCGTCACCCACGAGGGCTATGACGTGCCACCCGATGTTTTCGCCGTCTTCTTCGGCGTCGTGCGCAGTACGCTGCGCGATCTGTTGGCGGGGGAATGGACCCCAGCCATGGACGAGGCCTGGGCGAGTCTTCTGATTGACCTTGATTTTTACGTCACGCATCCGGATCAGAGTCAGACCATTCTGGCCTGACGGCAGGTGTGACCCAAAGTTATCAGCACGCTGAACACAGCGGTTGGGAGTGAGACATATGGGTTGGAATTTCGGCGATATTCTCGATGCGGTCGGGCCTGAGCTGCCGCCGGAGGCCCCGGCCTTCATTCACGGCGAACGGCTGGTCACCTGGGGGCAGGCCAATAAGATCACCAATAATCTGGCGCGAGCCCTGATCGCCCGGGACGCCAAGCCCGGCGACAAGATCGCCATCTATATGCGGAACCGTCCTGAATATCTGATGGCTGTGGCCGCGGGCTGGAAGGCGCGCCTGACCCACGTCAATGTCAATTACCGGTATACCCCGCAGGAGGTCTGGTACATTTTCGACAACTCTGACGCCCAGACTGTGGTCTATGCGTCCGAGTTTCGCGACGCCGTGGCTGAGATCCGGCCGCGTCTGCCCAAGGTGAAGAACTGGGTCGAGGTCAGCGACAGCGGCGAGGTGGCGTCCTTTGCTGAGTCCTTCACGGCCTTGGGCGAAGAGGGCAATGGCGGGCCGCTGGATATTGTCCGGTCCGGCGAGGATCAGTTCTTCATCTATACCGGCGGCACCACAGGAATGCCCAAAGGGGTGATGTGGACTCACCAGGACCTACGCGAAATCACCCTGCAAGGTGCCCGCCTCCTAGGGCCAGTGCCCGAAACCCTGGATGAGTTGACCGCCTTCACCCGTAAAATGGGCCCAGGCGGCCGGATATTGCCCGCCCCGCCCCTGATGCACGGCACGGGCCTACTCAGCGGCATGGGGGTCATGATGGCGGGCGGCTGCGTCATCACCCTGACCGGCCAGACCTTCGACCCTGTGGAAATGCTGGAAGCCATCCATAAGCACAAACCAACCTCGTTGGTGATTGTCGGCGACTCTTTCGGCAAGCCCCTGCTCAACGCGCTCAATGCCGCGCCGGGCAAGTATGACCTGTCCAGCGTGATCGGTGTCGTCTCTTCCGGCGTCATGTGGAGCCATGAGGTCAAGGCCGGTCTGCTGGAGCATATGCCCGGTGCCGTGCTGAACGACGCCTTCTCGTCTTCGGAAGCCTTGGGCATGGGCTCGTCGGTGATGACCAAGGGGGCGGCGGTCCAAACCGCCAAATTCATGCTGGGCGGCCGCTGCCGGGTGTTTGATGAGAATGACAACCCGGTGGAGCCCGGCTCTGGCGTGCCAGGCATTGTCGCCATCGGCCCGCCCAATCCAGTCGGTTATTACAAGGATGAAGAAAAGTCGGCCCGCACCTTCCGGGTCATTGACGGCGTCCGATATTCCATTCCCGGCGACTGGTGCATTGTGGAGGCCGACGGCACTCTAACCCTGCTGGGCCGTGGCTCGGCCTGCATCAATACCGCCGGCGAGAAGGTCTTTCCAGAGGAGGTGGAGGAAGCCCTCAAGACCCACCCTTCGGTGGAAGACGCCTTGGTAATTGGTCTGCCCGATGAAAAATGGGGTCAGTCGGTGACCGGTGTCGTCCGGCTGGCTGAAGGCGCGACCCTGGATGAAGATGCCGTCCGGGCCCATGTCCGAAAATCCCTGGCTGGCTATAAGACACCCAAACGCATCTTCGTCACCACCGAGGTGATCCGCGCCAGCAATGGCAAGGCCGACTATCCCACCGCCAAGAAGATCGCCGAGGCGGCCATAGCCGAGGGCTGAAATCTGGAGGCCCGGAATAAATCCGGGCCTCCGCACCCGCCAGGGTGATCGTTGGAAGCGGCGGCCCCGCCCTTCGGGTAGGGTGACTCAGCTCAAGGTCGCCATGCTGAGGCTTCAAAATTCATCAGTTCGTCCGTGCGACCTTCCTTGACCTTTAGGGCCCAGAGCGGGTCTTGCAGCAGGGCGCGACCGACGCCCACCAGATCAAAATCCCCCCGATCCAGCATGAACAGTAGCTTATCAAGACTGGCGGGCTTGGAGGCTTCCCCGGCATAGGCGGCGATGAACTCGCCGGTCAGACCCACCGAGCCCACCGTAATGGTCGGAACGCCGGTCAGTTTCTTTGCCCAGCCCGCGAAGTTGAGGTCGGAGCCTTCGAATTCCGGCTCCCAGAACCGGCGCTGGGAGCAGTGCAGGATGTCGGCACCGGCATCGGTCAATGCGGTGAGCCAAGCCTCCAGCCCCTTGGGGTCTTCCGCCATTTTTACGGTGAAGTCCTGCTGCTTCCACTGGCTGATACGGATGATCACCGGATAGTCGGGACCCACAGCCTTGCGGACGGCACGCAAAATGTCAGCGGCGAAGCGGGCCCGGCCCGGCAGGTTTTTCGACCCGTAGGCGTCCTCGCGGACATTGGTGCCGTCCCAGAAAAACTGGTCGATCAGGTAACCGTGGGCACCATGCAGCTCGATGGACTCAAAGCCCAGGGCCTTGGCGTCGGCGGCGGCTTCGGCGAAAGCGCGGATGGTATCGGCCACGTCTTCCTCGCTCATGGGCTCGCCGAACTGTTTACCGGGGCTGGAGAGGCCGGACGGGCTGTCATAGCCGCCTTCTGGGTTCCAGTTGGGATCGCGAGAGCGCACAGCGCCGGTATGCCAGAGCTGGGGCGCCATGGCCCCTCCGACAGAATGGACCTCATCAATGACCCGCTTCCAGGCCTTGAGCTCGGTCTCGCCATAAAAGCGCGGGACATTGGCGTCGTTCAGAGAGGCGGGGCGTGAAACGCCGGTGCCCTCAGAGACGATCAAGCCGACCTCCGCCGCTGCCCGGCGTTTGTAATACTGAGCCACCTCTTCGGTCGCCACGCCGCCGGGGGATTTGGACCGGGTCATAGGGGCCATGACAATCCGGTTTTTGAGGTTCAGGCTCTTAAAGGACCAGGGTTTGAAAAGCGCGTCGGCAGCCATGGGAAATCCGTCAAACAGGTGTTCGTGAGGGGACGGGTAAAGCACGACGCGGCGGTGCCGTCAGCGGAGAAATTCTGAGGCGGCAAAAAGCTGTGCCAATACGGCCACGCTGCGCTCAAAAGCCCCCGCACCGTCTTGCCTAAATCCGCAAAAATAGGCATGGTCCTTAACACTGCTAAGATAGCGGCGTTGGTCAACGACGCCAATTGGAGGATCTCATGAGCGACGGCGCTATTGACCTGAAGGCGGACGCCCGCGCCCACGCCTTTTCCATCCCGCTGGAAGACATCAACCTTGTCGATGTGGAAATGTGGCGGAATGAAACCTATTGGCCCTATTTCGAGCGTCTGCGTCGGGATGATCCGGTCCACTGGCACCCCGAAGGCCAGCATGAGGACGGCCCCTTCTGGTCGGTGACTAAGTATAACGACATCATGGCCGTGGACACCAACCACGAGGCCTTTTCGTCGGATACGAACATCACGCTTTTTGATCAAAAAGATGATTTCAAAATGCCGATGTTCATCGCCATGGACCCGCCCAAGCACGATGAACAGCGCAAGACGGTGAGCCCGATTGTGTCGCCGATGAATCTGGCGACCCTTGAGCCCCTGATCCGCAGCCGCATTCAGAACACCCTGGACAACCTGCCGATCAATGAGCCCTTCGACTGGGTGGACCGGGTATCCATCGAACTGACCACCCAAATGCTGGCCACCCTGTTCGACTTCCCCTTTGAAGATCGCCGCAAGCTGACCCGCTGGTCCGACATCGCCACGGCCGGTCCGGAATCGGGCCTGTTCGTCACCGAAGACCCCGAAATGGAACGGCGGATGGAGCTGTTTCAGTGCGTGGAGTACTTCAGCCGCCTGTGGGAAGAGCGCGCCAATCAGCCGCCCAAGGCCGATCTGATCTCCCTGCTGGCCCATGGCGAGTCCACCAAGAACATGGATCGCATGGAATATCTGGGCAACCTGGTCCTGCTGATCGTCGGCGGTAATGACACCACCCGCAATTCCATGACCGGCTCGGTCCTGGCGCTGAGCCAGAACCCTGAACAGGAAGCCAAGCTGCGGGCCAATCCAGACCTGATCCCCTCCATGGTCTCGGAAACCATTCGCTGGCAGACCCCCCTGGCTCACATGCGCCGCACCGCCACCCGGGACATCGAACTGGGCGGCAAGCAGATCAAGAAGGGCGACAAGGTTGTCATGTGGTATGTCTCGGGCAACCGAGACGACACGGTTATCGAAAACCCCAATGCCTACATCATCGACCGCGAACGCCCGCGCCAGCACCTGAGCTTCGGCTTCGGGATTCACCGCTGCGTTGGCAACCGTCTGGCCGAACTGCAACTGCGCATCCTCTGGGAAGAAATCCTGCCCCGCTTCCCCAAGATCGAAGTTCTGGGCGAACCCAAGCGCGTGCCCTCCAACTTCGTGAAGGGCTATGAGCAGATGATGGTCCGCATCCCGACGAAGAACTGATCGACGATCTCGTTATCGCCCCTGCAGCGCCCGCCGGAAACGGCGGGCGTTTTGCATTTCGGGGCAAGCTGTTTGGCGCGGAGCCCTACGACCTGGACCCCGGCCTCCGCCGGGGCGACCGGTGGAGGCGGATAGCCCGCGTCCGAACTCCCACCTCCGGTCATACCGGCGGAGGCCGGTATCCAGTTTCACCCAGGGCGTTGGCCAATCGAGCGCAATGCCTTTGCGCGCTGCCGCCCATGCATCGCACTCGGCTACTTGTCTTCCGCAAAGCCGGACGGCAGGGCGTCAGCCAGCACCTGCTCCATCCTCGCTCGCCAGTCCGGGCCCTGGGCCTGATAGGCCTCAAACAGACTGGTACGAAGGCGGAGGGTTACGATCCTTTTCGGGTCAGGGGACCTGGGCCGCCCAACCTTCAATTTGGCTTGCAAGGCAAGTGGAAGCTGATCCAGGCGAATAGCCCGCGTATTCATATCCTCCGACCATTCCGGCGCATCTTCACTCAGAGAGCTGGGATCAGGTTTCATATCGCTTCACCTCTCGCGCATTGGCTTTCCGGAAGCTGATGACCCGGATGCCTTCAGGGGCCTCGCAGAAGACCAGCAAATGAACCCGCGCATCGAGCTTTCCGAGCGCAATATAACGGCGCTCTTATCCGGACAAAACTCGATCTCCATATTTTCCGTATGACGGATATTTTGACGGGCGGTTACCCCCCATAAGCCGCCATTTCCAGCGACTTCAACAGCCCCAGCATGTCCGCATCCCCAAATGGCAGGAGCTGGGTCATGATCAGGCCCGCCTTCCCCACCGCCGGGTCGGCCCAGTAATAGGTGTTGGCCAGGCCCGCCCAGGCGAGGCTCAGGCCGCTGCGGCCCTCTGCGGTGGGCTCGGGGTTGAGGAGGGTCGCCAGACCATAACCGGTGTGCATGGCCGGATAGATGTCGAAGTCATGAGACATGGCGGGGTTACTGGTAGTGAAAGCACCCGCCCGGTGCGGTCCGGTCTGAACAACCCCCAGCGAAGCCACGGTCTGCGCCTTGAGGATCTGGTGGTCCCCGTGTCGCCCACCATTCAGCAGCATACGCAGGAAGCGGGCATAGTCCGGGGCTGTGCCATACAGCCCGCCGCCGCCGGACAGGACTTCGGGGTTGTCCGGCAGGCCGAAGGGAATGGGCATGACCTTGCCGTCGGGCCCCCGCACATGGACCGAGGCCTTGCGGGCCTGCTGTTCTGGACTAAGGGCGAAGCCGGTGTCCTTCATGCCTAGGGGGCCGAAGATATGATCCTGGAGATAGGTATCCAGCCTCTGGCCGCTGGCGACCTCGATGACCACACCGACCCAGTCGGTATTGATGCCATAGGCCCAGCCTTCGCCGGGATCGAACAGCAGGGGCTGAACCATGTCGGCCCGGATGCCACCGGCCGGATCTGCGCGGCCGGAATGTTCCCGCCATTTGGCGATCTGCGGTTGGATGAAACCATAGCCGAAGCCGGCTGTATGGCTGAGCAGGCGGCGCAGGGTCACCGGCGCTCTGGCCCGGCGCAGGATCGGCGCGCCCGCCGCGTCAAAACCCTCCAGCACCTGAAGGTCGGCAAACTCCGGGATCAGATCGGCCAGATCGCCGTCCAGGGTCAGCTTACCGGCGTCCACCAGTTGCAGGGCCCCTACCGACACCACCGCCTTGGTCATGGAGGCCAGCCAGAAGAGGGTGTCGAGGCCCATGGCGGCATCCGCGCCCGCCGTGCGCACGCCGACCGCGTGGCTATAGACCTCGCCCACCGAGTCCGTCACCAGGGCGACCACACCGGACAGGCGACCGGACTCCACGGCCTGGGCAGCCTGGGCTTCAAACTGCGAAAACATCTGCCGTCCTATGGTCTGACGAGAGAAATGACCGCCTCAGAGCCCCAGCACCATCTTGGCCATGATGTTGTGCTGAATCTCGTTGGACCCAGCGTAGATTGAGGTCTTGCGGTAGTTGAAATAGTGCGGCGCAAGGGTGGCGGCATAGTCTGGGCCAGCCCGGGGCTCATTGCGAATACCCTTGATCTCGGCCCAGGTGTCTTGGACGAAAGGCTGGGCGTAGAGACCCGCCGCCTCCAGGGCCAGTTCGGTGATCAGCTGCTGGGCCTGGCTGCCCTCGAGCTTGAGCATGGACGAGGCCGCGCCCATGGCTTCACCCGCATTGCGCGAGGCGAACATGCGCAGCTCCACAGCGTTCAAGACATCGGTCTTAATCTGGGCTTCGGAAAGTTTGCGGCGGAATTCAGGGTCATCAATCATCCGCTTGCCGCTGTCGGAGGCTTCCAGGCCGGCGATCTTCTTGACCTTATTCAGCTGATTGGTGAGGCCCGGCGCATAGGCCCCGCCCCGCTCGAATTGCAGCAGGTATTTGGCGTAGGTCCAGCCCTGATCTTCCTCGCCGATCCGGTTGGAAATCGGCACTCGGACATTGTCAAAGAAGACCTGATTGATCTCTTGCTCGCCTTCGGGCGGGCCGTCCAGGGTGGGCAGGGGGACAATGTTGATCCCCGGAGTGGTCATGTCCAGCAACAGGAAGCTGATGCCTTTTTGTTTTATGGGATCGACGCTGGTGCGGACCAGACAGAACATCCAATCCGCCCACTGGGCATAGGTGGTCCAGATCTTGGACCCGTTCAGCACATAATGGTCGCCATCCCGTTCGGCCTTGAGAGACAGGGAGGCAAGGTCCGACCCGGAACCCGGCTCAGAATAGCCCTGGCACCACCAGACGTCGGTGGAGAGGATTTTGGGCAGGTGCTGGGCCTTTTGCTCCGGTGTGCCGAAGGCCATGACCACTGGGGCGCACATGCGCAGGCCCATGTTCGAGGTTTCCGGAGCCCCCGCCAGGGCCATCTCCATGTCGAAGATGAACTTCTTTCCGTGGCTCCAGCCCGTGCCGCCATATTCCACTGGCCAGTCCTGGGCGATCCAGCCCTTGGCATGTAGAGCCTTCAGCCAACGAACCTGACCGGCCTTGTCGATGTGGTGGTTCTTGGACTGAGCCGAGCGGGCCCGCATGTCGTCATCAAAATGCTCGGCGATAAAGGCCCGCACCTCGTCACGGAAAGCGAGGTCCTCAGCGAAAAAATTCAGATCCATTGTGCAATCCTCTCAACCTGTTGGGTGCGGGCGGAGTCGTTAGACGCCGTCGAGATATTCAATTTCCGGGCGACCACCCATGCAGGGACCCATCTTGGGACCGGCAGCCTTGAAGTATTCGGTCTGACCGTGGGCGGTCAGGGCGTCCTGGTCGGCATAGAGCTCCAGCACCTTATAGACCTGCGGATTGCTGCGACTCTTAGTCAGTTGATAGGCCAGATTGCCCGGCTCATTGGCCCGGACCTGTTTGGCCAGCTCTGTGAAGATGGCTTCGAATTCCGTGTTCTTGCCCTCGGCCACGGTCAAGGTGGCGATCACACCAATCATAGTTCACTCCCAACAATTGTTTGAAACGGGAGGTTAGAGGCGCAATTCAGAGGCGGCAAGCCAAAGCACGCCGTGACGCAAGGTGAAGGCCAGGGATTCTTGAAGCCCCTTCCCTTCCGAGGAAATCGGCTGACGGGATAAAATGTCTCCAACGCAAAAAGTTAAAGCATGAATTGATCCGATAACCGGTTTCCACTGATCGGATCCTGCTCTAGGGGCGGTCGTTCCAGCCATAGGCGACCCAGTGATGGCCGCCCAGGTTTCGCGCTTCAATCACCCCGTCCTCGGCCTTGGGAGCGGCCGTGCGCCGAGCGCGGAGGGCCAGACCCGCGAGCCCAAGAAGGGCCGACGACATGACCGCGATCACCACCACCGTGGCCGCCGCAAATACCGCCAGCACGGCCCCGATCGCAACCGCAGCTGCCGTTGCCAGGGCACCACCCAGCATGGCTATGCTGCGGAAGGCTGAACCGGGCTGTCGCGCGTCGTCCTTGACCATGACGTCCTCACCTCACCGTCATTTCGACGGCATATATATCATAGTTGAGGGTCAGCCCGTCCCCGTCAACTGACCGCACATCAATTTTGCGGCAAGTCAAACTCATGACACCCCCTTGAGCGCCAACCCTCGTCGTTCGCGCATGATGGCATCATAGGCGGCATTGATCGCGGCGGCCTTGGCCTCAGCGACCTCGACATATTCGCTGGGTAGGCCCCGGGCGCGGGCGCGGTCTGGATGGGCCTCACTGAGCAGGGCCCGCCACAGCTTGCGGACATCCTCGTCTGGAGCATCCGGGGCGATTGCCAGGACGGCGTAAGGATCGTCAGCCGCCAGCCCCAAATGCGTCGCCTTCAGACGCCGGAAGGTCAGGGGCGAAAACCCGAAATGATGAGAGACGGTTTCCAGATAAGTTAGTTCATCGTCGGTCACCGCCCCGTCTGACCGGGCAATATGGAACAGGCCGTCGAGCACATCTTCCAGTAGACCGGGGCAATGGCGATAACGCTTGGCTAGGCGCTTGGCATAGCTCTCATAGCCGTGGGTGGTCTGGCGGGCGAGGTCATAGAGCCGCAAAATGTTCTTCTCGGACTCAGCATCGGTCTGAAAAACTTCAAAAAAGCGTCGTATTCCTGGACATTAGCTCGACCATCAGCCTTGGCCAGCTTGGCACCGAGCGCGGTCACCGCTGTGGAGAACGCCGGGTCTTCACCGGGCAGTCCCGGCGGACAATCGCCGTCCTCACAGCCGTCGGGCCGCGTTACGGCGCGCCCTGCAATCTTGCGCCAAAAGCTCATAGGCCCACCCAAACCCTTCAGGCTCTCCCTGCATTCACAACAATCAAACCCCTTTGCCGCGAATTTGACATTCACCTCTCGCGTGACATCAAGGCGAAACATGAATGTCAAATTCAAAAACGCTATGAGACTCTACACTCAGCGAAGGGTCTTATCGAGTGTCACATGGACTTGGGCGTCGGTATAAGAGGAGGTGCCAATGTCACACTCCACAAGACCCCTAGCCGCAGAGCCTTAAGTTTTGGATATGAAATGGCGTTTCCGGATTGATCGTGGCGGCACCTTCACCGACGTGATCGGAACCTATGGCGACCAACAGGAGGTCTCCACCAAGGTCCTGTCCGCGTCGCCAGTCTATGCCGATGCCGCCGTGGCGGCCATGCGCAGCCTGATGAATTTGGCAGACAATCTGCCCTTTCCGGCCGATCAGGTGGAGTCCATCCGCATGGGGTCTACCGTGGCCACCAACGCCCTCCTGGAACGCAAGGGGGCCAAGACCCTGTTCCTGACCACCCGAGGATTCGCCGACGCCCTGATGATCGGCGATCAGTCCCGGCCAGACCTTTTCGCCCTCGACCTGACCCGACCGCCACCGCTCTATGACGGGGTGGTGGAAGCCGACGAACGCTTGGCCGCGGACGGAACCATTCTCCTGCCTTTAGATACCGAAGCCTTGCGTCTGGTGCTCCAAACCGCCGTCGCCGAGGGGTTCACCTCCCTGGCCGTGGCCTTCCTGCATTCTGATCTCAATCCGGACCATGAGATCCTGGCTGGCGAGATTGGTCGGGCCGCCGGGTTTTCCTTTGTCGCCCTTAGTCATGACGTCTCCCCCCTGCCCCGGTTCATTCCCCGGGCAGAAACCACCGTGGCCGATGCCTATTTGACCCCGGTTCTTCAGGCCTATGTCCAACAGGTCGCCCAGGCAATTAACGGCGCGGCGCTATACTTCATGACTTCGGCTGGCGGGTTGGTCCGGGCGGAGGCCTTTCGTGGGCGCGACGCGGTAGTTTCCGGACCGGCCGGGGGCGTTATCGGGGTTGCAGAGACCGCGCGGCACGCTGGCATTGAGGCCGTCATCGGCTTTGATATGGGTGGTACCTCCACCGATGTCTGCCGCTATGCCGGAACCCTTGAACGCCGGGATCTCGCCAAGGTTGCCGGGGTCCGCCTGCGCAGTCCCATGCTGGACGTGGAGACCGTGGCGGCCGGTGGCGGCTCCATCCTGAGCTTTGATGGTCAGCGGGCGCGGTCGGGCCCCAGTCAGCGGGCGCAAATCCCGGACCTGCCGCCTATGGCCGAGGCGGCCCGGCGACGGTGACAGATGCCAACCTGGTCCTGGGCAGGCTGGACCCGCAATTCTTTCCCAGCATTTTCGGGCCTAAGGCTGACCAGCCTCTCGACAAGGCAGCGGCCTATGCCCGGCTATCTGAACTTGCTCGTGCCATGGGTCAGGACCATGTTGAGGCGGTCGCCGAAGGCTTTGTGGCGGTCACTGTGGAACAGACCGCCCAGGCCGTGCGGCGCATTTCCACCGAACGGGGCTTTGACCCCCGGGATCATGCCCTGGTGGCGTTTGGTGGCGCGGCGGGGCAGACCGCCTGTCAGGCGGCAGAGGCCCTGGGGATCAGCACAATCCTCTGCCCGCGCTATGGCAGTGTTCTGTCGGCCTGGGGAATCGGCCAAGCCAAGATTAGCAGTCTGCGCCAGGCCGGACTGGACGCCCCTTTGGATGAAAACGGACTTAGCCGGGCGAGGCATCTGGCAAGCTCGGTGCAGGCCCGGGCGCAACAGGCCCTCGCCGACCAGGGCTGTGGAGCCGGAACGATCCAGACGATCCTGCGCCTTCGCTATGACGGAGCCGACGCCGAATTGCCAGTCCCGATGGCCGACCTCAAGACCATCAGGTCAGACTTCGAATCCGCCCATGCCAGATTGTTCGGATTTATCGAGGCCGACCGCACCATCCTGATAGCAACCGTCGAAGTCGAGGCCACCGCAGAGTCAGACCCCCTGGCCAGCAAACCGTTTGAGGCGGTCATGGGGCCAGATCGCCGGCAGACCATCACCATGTTTGCCCACGGCCGCCGTCATGCGGCCCCGGTAATCCCAGCCAACGCCCTGCAGGATATTGAGGGTCCAGCCCTGATCATCCGCACCGATACGCAGATCGCCGTGGCACCGGGCTGGCGGGCCAACCGGGAGGCCAATGATCTCATCCGTCTGACCCGCCTGGACTGCCCCCAGGCTGAACCGCTTGAGGCTAAGCGTCCGGACCCCATAACCCTGGAACTCTTCAACCGTCGGTTCATGGGTGTGGCAGAGGCCATGGGCGCAGCCTGGAACGCACCGCCCATTCGGTGAATATCAAAGAGCGCCTAGATTTCTCCTGCGCCCTATTCGACGCCGATGGGGGCCTTGTGGCCAACGCCCCGCACATGCCGGTTCATCTGGGTTCCATGGGGGCCAGCGTTCGGGCCGTGCGGGATCGCCACCCGACCCTGAGACCCGGTGATGGATTTGCCCTCAACAATCCCTATGCGGGCGGGACGCACCTGCCCGACATCACGGTGGTCATGCCGGTTTTTGTCGGTGAGGCGCGAGGACCCACCTTTTATGTGGCCGCCCGAGGACACCACGCCGATGTTGGGGGCGTGCAACCCGGGTCCATGCCCCCCTTCTCCAAGACCCTGACGGAAGAAGGCATCCTGCTGGACGCCTTACCAATCCTGCGCGGGGGTCGATTTTTAGAGGCGGAAGCTCTGGCAGCCTTCCAGGCCGGACCCTGGCCGTCCCGGGCACCCTTGAGAAACCTCGCCGATCTCAAGGCCCAGATCGCGGCCTGCCGGGCAGGGGCCAATGCTGTATCCGATATGATCACGGCCTATGGCGAACGCGGGGTCGCCCGATATATGGGCTTTGTCCAGGATAATGCGACGGCCTGCGTCCGCAAGGCACTTGGCCGACTGAAGGACGGCCTTGCCAAAGTGCCCATGGATGGTGGCGGCGAAATCGTCGTCCGCACGACCATCGACGCCCAGGCGGGTGAGGCAACCCTCGACTTTCGCGAGTCCGCAAACCAGTTAACCTCTAATTTCAACGCACCTTCGGCCATTGTCGATGCGGCGGCGCTGTATGTTTTCCGAACCCTGGTGGACGACGATATTCCGCTGAATGCCGGATGTCTGAAACCCCTGAAGATCCTTACCCGACCCGGCTCCATGCTTTCTCCGACCTTTCCAGCGGCCGTGGTGGCGGGAAATGTAGAAACCAGTCAACATGTGGTGGACGCCCTCTATGCCGCCCTTGGGGTGATGGCCAACAGCCAAGGTTCGATGAATAATTTCACCTTCGGCGACGAGACCCGACAGTATTATGAGACCCTGTGCGGCGGCACCGGCGCGACGGCTGATCACCCGGGCGAGTCCGCCATCCACAGTCACATGACCAATTCCCGGCTGACCGATCCCGAAATCCTTGAGCGACGGTTCCCCGTGCGGATTGAGATCTTCGGTCGTCGCTGGGGGTCCGGCGGCATCGGGGCCCTGACCGGAGGTGATGGTGCGGTGAGGTCGATCACCTTTCTGGCCCCCATGGAAGCGGCGCTCTTATCCAGCCGCCGGACTCATGCGCCGCAAGGATTGAACGGCGGCGGCCCCGGTCGTCCCGGTCGGCAGAGTTTGATCACCGCAGCGGGTGAGATAAAGGAGTTGCCGGGATGTTTTTCGATTTCTGTTGAGGTCGGGGACCGGATCGAAATTGAAACACCAGGAGGCGGCGGTTTTGGCCCTGCCTCATGACCGCCGAGATTTACAGGTAGCCGCGCACCATGTCCGCCCTGATCTTCGCCCTTGCCCTAGTAACGGCACCTGAGCCGTCAAATCCCACCGCTCCGGCAACCTCGGCACCTGCGTCTGCACCCGAGGCAAGGCCGGTTTCAGTTGATACCCCGCAAGCTGTAGACGACATACCCTATCCGCCCGATGCGCCGAAGGATGACTATGGCCTGGTAGCCTGGTGTTATGGGGTACTCAGCGGCTATCTCGACCTCCATGACCGGGTCTTGCCGGAGGTCACGCGTATTGAGGCCGCTTTTCGCAAGCCCGGGACCCGCCTTGCCGACGATATGGCGGTCTATGAAGACATGCGAAAGCTCAGCCGGACAAATATGAAGCTCTTTGAACGCGCCATGGAGGCGGCGGAACGGGCCAGCCTGCGTCCAATCAACCAGGCCGGCGCTGCCGCCATAGCCAAGGGACGGGCTAGCTGGTCGCCCGCCGCCAACCTTCCTACCCGGACGGTTGCCCAGCAGTGGATGGGTTGGACCCTGCCTGCGGTTTGTCCGGTCCGGGCAGCGCAGTTGGAGGCACGGTCAAGGCTGATGGGGGCGACTTTCAAGGCTAATGATACCTCCTCGGAGGTGCCCGCGGTAGAAACCTCAAAGCCCCCTGAACCTGCCGCTGCGCCACCCCCTGACCCACCACCCCAGCCCTGACATCGGAGCCTTTATGGACACCCCTCACCTGGTCTATTTCAGCGACCCGATGTGCTCATGGTGTTACGGATTTTCGCCGGTTATCGCCGATATTCGCAGGCATTTCGGACGTTCCTTGCCGATCAGGCTGGTCATGGGCGGCCTACGTCCCGGAACCGAAACGCCGATGACCGATGCGGCAAAGACCGAAATTCGCGGTCACTGGTCCCATGTGGCCGAGGCCGCTCATCTGCCCTTCGACGGCGCAGTCCTGGATCATCCGGGCTTCTGCTACGACACCGATCCAGCGGCCAGGGCGGTAGTGCGGGTGCGGCGTCAGGACCCCGAACTGGCTCTAACCTATCTTGAACGGGTGCAACGGGCCTTCTATGCCGAGAACCGCAATGTTACCCAGGTCGAGACCCTGGCCGATCTGGCGACCGAGCTAGGCTTTGACCATGACGGTTTCCTGGCCGACCTGGAGTCCGATGATCTGAAGACTGAGACTTGGAGCGACTACGGAACCTCGCAACGGGCCGGGGTCACGGGGTTTCCCACCCTTGTAGCAGGACCCAATTCCGATGGAGCTTTCGGCGTCGTGACCCGGGGCTGGCAGGCCGGATCCCAAATCCTCGCCGTTCTCCATGCCTGGATTGAAGGCCCCTCTGCCGGAACAGCCTAGAGTGCGTTCTGATAAGTGG
>NMUI01000330.1 GCA_002221445.1 Phenylobacterium zucineum
GGGCCAGGGTCCTCACCGCATCTGATGACAACACCGCCCGTATTTTTGACGCTGATAGCGGCGACCTTCTTGCAGTCCGCCGCGATATGGTGGACTCTTGGCTATGGTGTGATGGTTCGGGAAGGTTGGTGTCGATCGGCCCCAACGCCTGGAAATACCTGCATGGCGTCGTCACCGATCCGAATGGGCGAACGCGGATAGTCTGTCCGGATCTGAGCAACCTCAAAACCTATACGGCGGCCTGAGCTCCACGCCGCCTTGAGATCGACACGTCTGCGCGCGATGGTTGGGTATGACTGAGTCCCGACGCCCCCTCGCCCTGATCACGGGTGCCTCATCTGGTTTGGGGGCGGAGTTCGCCCGGGCTTATGCGGGGCGAGGCTATGACCTGTTGCTCACCGCCCGGCGGCTGGACCGATTGGAGGCCTTGGCGGCGCAGTTGACGGCCGCCCATGGGATTGAGGCCTTCTGTGTATCGGCTGACCTGGGGGCCTTTGAGGCCGAAAGCCGATCCTCGAAGCCATGACCGCGCGGGGGCGCACCGCCGATGTCTTGGTCAACAACGCCGGCTTCTCTATCCCGCAGAGTTTCGGGGCTGTGCCCTGGTCCCGGCAGCGAGATTTCCTGATGACCCTGGTCGTCGCCCCCTGCGCCCTGGCCCACGGGGTTCTGCCAGGGATGATCGCCAAGGGGGCGGGACGAATTATCAATGTGGCCTCCCTGGCGAGCTTTGCGCCGGGGGCTGCGGGCCACAGCCTCTATCCCGGTGCCAAGCGCCTGATGCTGACCTTCTCCCAGGCCCTGGACGCGGAGTATCGCGCTAAAGGGCTGAAGGTTACCGCCATCTGTCCCGGCTTCACCAAGACCGAGTTTGCGCAGGCCAATGCCACGGCGCATCTGATGGACGAGGCTCCGCGCCTGTTCCGGCAGTCGGCGCAGACCGTAGTGGCCGCCGCCATTGCGGGCAATGAGGCGGGCAAGGTGGTGGTGATTCCCGGCTGGCACAACAAGCTGGCCGCCGTGCTCTTGCAGTATTTGCCGCAGGGCCTGGTCCGGGCCATGGTCCAGGCGGGATCGTCGAAATATCATCTGGGAGACTGACCATGGCGTCGCACTTTGACGTTATCATCATCGGCTCCGGGGCCGGGGGCGCGACCCTGGCCCAGAGGCTGGCCCCCAGCGGCAAGTCGATCCTGATCCTGGAAAGGGGTGAGCATGTGGTTCGCGAGGCCGAGAACTGGGACGCCAAGGCGGTCTTTGTTCAGCATCGCTATCGCACCCATGAACAGTGGTTAGACAGCCGCAATAAGCCCTTCACCCCCAATACCCACTATTGGGTGGGCGGCAATACGACCTTTTATGGTGCCGCCCTCATGCGGCTGCGGGCCAGCGACTTCCAAGAGGTGCAACACGCCGGGGGGATTTCACCAGCATGGCCGATCAGCCTGACCGATCTGTCGCCCTATTACACCGAAGCTGAAACCCTTTGGCAGGTGCATGGTGCCCGCGGCGTTGATCCCACCGAGGCGGGGGATGAGCCGCCTTATACCTATCCGGCCATCAACCACGATCCGGGGATTGCGCACCTGCGCGATCATTGGGAGGCCCAGGGTTGGAAACCCTTCCACCTGCCGGTCGGGGTCAAGCTGGATGAAGCCAATCCCGTCACCTCGCCCTGCATCAAGTGTAAGACCTGCGGCGGCTTTCCCTGTCTGCTAAAGGCCAAGTGCGACGCCCGGACCATTGCCCTTGAGCCCCTGCTGGGCCTGCCCAATGTCACCCTGCTCACGGGCAGACTGGTGGAGCGGATCGAGACGGACTCCCGTGGCAGAACTGCGACGGAGGTGGTCTGTCAGACCGTCGGCGGCGAGGAGCGCTGGCGAGGTGACATCATCGTTGCGGCGGCAGGCGCTGCCAATACCGCTGCCTTGTTCCTAAGATCTCACAGCCCGACCCATCCCAACGGCCTGGCCAACAGCTCTGATCAGGTGGGGCGGAACTATATGTTCCACACCCTGACGGCCATGGTGTCGCTGACGGCGGCCCCGGCGCCTGTCCGGTTCCCCAAAACCCTGGCGGTGAATGACTTTTATCACCGGGATCCCGGCGGCGGGTTCGACTTCCCCATGGGCCATATCCAGATGCTGGAATACATGAACGGTCAGACCCTGGAGGGACAGATTTCCGACTGGCTGCCGCCGGCCCTGGTGCCCGATGTCTTCACCAACGCCCTGGCCGAGCGCCTGCTCTCTATGCTGGTGATTTCAGAAGACCTGCCCAGGCCCGACAATCGGATCACCCTTAATCCAGAGGGCAAGATCAAGCTGACCTACACCCACAATAATCTTGAGGGCCATGAGCGGCTGGTGAAGACCCTGCGCGCCTCGCTGAACGGCTTTACCGATCACGACCACCCGATTTCGCAGCATCATATTCAGCTGGACTCCCTATTGCCGCTCTATGGCACAGCCCACCAATGCGGCACGGTGCGGTTCGGGATTGACCCGAAAAGATCGGTACTTGACCCCTGGTGCAAGGCGCACGATCTGGACAATCTTTATGTGGTCGATACGGGAGTCTTTGTATCGTCCGCCGCTGTAAACCCGACCCTGACCACGGTGGCCAATGCTATGCGGGTCGGCGATCACCTGCTGGAGCGCCTGCGATGAAAGCCCCGGTCGCCAAGCGCGAACCCAAGACCATCTACCAGATGAACCGCGTCCGTATCGACGACTATGCCTGGATGAAGGATGAAAACTGGCAGGCGGTTCTGCGCGATCCTTCTGCCCTGCGTTCGGACATTCGCGCCCATCTGACCGAAGAGAACGCCTATACCGAGGCCATGCTGGCCGGAACCCTGGCCCTACAAGCCACGCTCTTCGCCGAGATGAAGGGCCGCATCAAGGAAGACGACAGCTCGGTTCCCAGCCCGGACGGGGCCTGGGACTATTATGTCCGCTATGAAGTCGGGGCAGAACACCCGATCCATGGCCGCCGCCCCCGTGGCCGGATGGACGGCGAACAGGTGTTGCTGGACGAGGATGCCCTAGCTAAGGGCAAGGCCTTTTTTCAGGTGGGGGCGGCCCACCATAGCCCCGACCACCGGCTCTATGCCTGGGCCGCCGATGAGCAGGGGTCCGAGTATTACACCATCCGGGTTCGCGATCTGGCGACCGGCGAAGACCTGCCCTTCACCATCGACAGCGCCTATGGCGACTTTATCTTCTCGCCTGATAGTCGGTGGTTGTTCTGGATATTGCGGGACGAAAATGCCCGGCCTTCTAAGGTCTTTCGACGGCCCGCCCGAGGGGGATCAGATACCCTGGTCTATGAGGAACCAGACGAGGGCATGTTCCTGGGTGTGGGGACGACCTCCGATCACAGCCACATCCTGATCCAGGTGGGCAATCAGGAGACCACGGAAGTCCACCTGATCCCTGCTGGCGACCCCGAAGCCCTGCCGGTTGTTGTCGAACCCCGCCGAGATGGTCTGAAATATGACCTCGACCGCTGGACCGATCGCTGGATCATTCGGACCAATGCCGATAACGCCATAGACTTCAAACTGGCCCGGTCAGAGGCCGCCCGTCCGACCCGGGACAGTTGGGTAGATTTCGTCGCCCACAGGCCGGGACGCTATATCACGGGCTTTGCCCTCTATGCCGACCATCTGGTGCGGGCCGAGCGGGTGGACGCCAATGATCAGCTGGTCATTATGGGTCGGTCTGGCGGGGAACACAGGATTGCCTTCGACGAGGAGGCCTACGCCCTCAATCTGTCGGGCGGATATGAGTACGACACGTCAGTGACTCGGTTTGTCTACCAGTCGCCGACCACGCCCCGGCAATGGTTCGACTATGACATGGTCAGCCGGGAGCGGACCCTGCGGAAGACCCAGGACATACCCTCCGGCCATGATCCGTCCCTCTATGTGGCACGGCGGCTGAATGCGCCGGCACCGGACGGTGAACTTGTGCCGATTACCGTGCTGATGCGGCGGGATACACCGCTCGATGGGTCAGCCC
>NMUI01000055.1 GCA_002221445.1 Phenylobacterium zucineum
CCGGTTCCCACTTATCGGAACGCTCTCTAGAGCGCAAACCGCGCCATTTCCACCTGAGCCGGGACACTGGGCGGGATTTCCCGGTCTATCACAGCCGCCCAGTCTGCAATCGTCCGTGGATTATCGGCCTCGATCATAACCGTCGCCATGGTTGGTTCGGTTAGCAAATAGGCCAGACAAAGGTCCTCAGGCGTCCAGTCGGGGATGGTGTGCAGAAACTGAAAAGTCCCGACCCCGGCCAGAGGGTCTTTCGGGGCTATGCCTAGAAAATGGCTGATCTTGCGGGCTAAGGGCACCTGATTTACGCGGACGAGATCAAGCGGAACAGGATTTGTGGCGATGACAATGATGTCTCGATCCACAGCCTGCCGCAGCCGTCGCCGGCTTTGACTGTCCGATGTCAGGTTATACGAGGTCGATAGAATATCGAACGCTCCAAGGTTGAGGCAGCGATCCACGGCATCACCTTCACCGACCACGCCGATATGCTTGCAAAGACCCGCAGATTTTAAGTCCACCAGATACTGACGTCCGTCGGCATTCAGGCAGTTGAAGGCGTGGTCACCCAGCATGAGCGTATCAAAATACCCTGCTCCGGTTTTTCGGAGCCCCTCCTGGATATTTTCCATAAGGATTCGCCCCGTCAGGGGAAGACGCCCCTTGTGGCTGATGCGCCATCCGATCAGGACAAGTTGGCGATCCAGGGTTTTCAAGGCCCCACCGACCCCGATGGGCAGGGCATCACTCAGAGCGGAAAGCTCGAAATAATTGATACCGCTTTCAAGGCCGGAAATGGTCGCTGCCCGCCAGGCCGCGGGATTCGACTCCGCGTCGGTTTCTCGCAGCAACAGGCTGATGGCCGAAACCACCTTGCCGGACGGACCGAAGGGGCGGTAGCGCATCTTCTAATCTGCGGCCCTTGTTTCAAGGGCCAGGGCGTGCAGTTCGCCGCCCACCTTGCCCTTCAGAGCCGCGTAAACAAGCTGGTGCTGGCGTACCCGGCTCAGGCCTGCAAAGGCACCTGAAACAATCGTCGCCTTATAGTGATCGCCGTCCCCGGCCAGGTCTTGAATTTCGATCTCTGCGTCAGGGAAGGCTGACTCTAATTCCGCCTTCAGAACCGAAAGGGGCATAGGCATTTGCAAGCTCCAGCGGGGGCCTTGTTTGTCGGCTTTAATCGTTAACAAACGCCGTATGGGGTGCCGAAATCACCCCATACGATCCCTGTAAAACCCCACCGACCAGCGCAGGTCCTATTCGGTGATCGCCGAATAGATCAGGCTTTTCAGTTGGCCTCGGAAATTGAAGGTGCCCGAGGGCATGAGTTGGGTCATGAAGACCATGGTCAGGTCCTCCTTTGGGTCCACCAGGAAGATGGTCGAGGCTGCACCGCCCCAATAATAATCGCCGACCCCCAGGGCACCTGTTTCGACCATACCGATGGTCGAGGCAAATCCGAGGCCGAACCCGACACCCTCATTGGCCGTTTCCGAGAAGGTTCCCAGGGCCAGTTGGGTGAGGTCCTTGCCGTCCTTAAGGTGGTTCATGTGCATCATTTCCAGGGTTCGTGGCCCGAGAATGCGCACACCGTCCAGCTCGCCGCCCCGGCGGAGCATTTCGCAAAACCGCATATAGTCCGCCGTGGTGCCGGTCAGACCGCCGCCGCCGGACTTAAAGCCCGGATCAGAGATGAAGCTACTGGTCGCCGGATCATCAATCAATTTGAGGCTTTTGTTCGGGCCGCGCTGATAATTGGCCGCAAACCGTCCGACCTTTTCCGGGGCCACAAAGAACCCGGTGTCCACCATGCGCAGGGGGTCAAAAATCTCGTCCTGAAGATACTGGGCAAAGGGCTTACCCGAAATGATCTCGACCAGGGCACCACAAACATCGGTGGCCAGGGAATACATCCATCGTTCGCCGGGATGATAACGCAGGGGCACTTGGCCGAGCTTGTCCATGAATTCCATCATGGTGTCCTGGCTACCGGCACTGCGGATCTTCAGGTTGCGGTAGACGTGATCAATGGGGTGCTGGATCCCGACCCCAGGCAGGCCGCCCCCATAGGTCAGGCCCGCCGTATGGCAGAGCACATCCCGGAAGCTGACCGGACGGTTCGGCTTTTCGGTGACCATGTCATCGCCTTCGCCCGACACCCAAACCCGGTGGTTTTTCCACGATGGGACATATCGGCTGACGGGATCATTGAGCTGAAAATAGCCCTTTTCGTACAGGGTCATCAGGGCGACCGACGTAATGGGCTTGGTCATGGAATAAATGCGGAAGATCGTATCGTCGGCCATGGCCTTGCCGCGCTCGATGTCCATGCGACCGAAGCTGCGCATATAGGCCATGTGCCCATGGCGGGCCACGGCGATCTGGCAGCCAGCGATTTTCTGCGGCTCAATATAGTTGCGATTGATATGGTCGGTAATACGTTCCAGGCGGGCGGCGTCGAGACCGGTCCATTGAGATTGCGCGTCCATACGAAATAATCCTCCCGGAAAATGGTGATTGGTCTAATTGGGAAGCATCATGCGCGCGACTTTCGCGCCAAGCCAAGAAAATCATGCCCAGGGGGAGGGGCGCATCTATGAATTCTGCACTATCGGCTCTGGGCGACACCCTGGGTGAACGCCTGAAGACCCGCAAGGAAACAGTTGCCGTAGCTGAGAGCTCGTCCGGCGGTCTGATTTCGGCGGCCTTGTTGAGCGTGGCCGGGGCGTCGGCCTATTATCTGGGCGGCGGGATCATTTACACGGGTAAGGCGCGGATGAGCCTGCTCGACCTGCCCCGTGAGGCGGTGGCCGGGATGCGATCAGCCAGCGAGCCCTACGCCCTGTTGTTGGCCCGAACCGTCCGCGAGCGATTCGGGGCCACCCGGGGTATTTCAGAAACCGGTGCAGCGGGGCCGAGCGGCAATGGCTATGGCGACGCCGCGGGCCATACGGTTGTGGCGATCTCCGGCCCGGTTGAGTTCGCCGTGGTGGTCGAGACGGCCTCATCGGACCGTCTGGCCAATATGGAGGCCTTTGCGGCGGCGGCCCTTGAGCTTCTGGCCCGGGCGACCGAGACCTAAGTCATCGGGGGCTTACCCCATATAGGCGGGCATCCAGCCTTCATGGGCGGCGCGGAGGTCCGCCAGGGCGATGCTGAATATGCCCGCCGTCGCCAGGGCTGGACCATCAGCGTGACCCACTTCTTCGGCAATGATACCCGCTGCCTGCGCGGCCTTCAGAACCGTGGTCGGGTCTGCTGTCGCGATCAGATAGCGGCCCTGATCCTCGCCGAACAGCAGGGCATGGTCTGGCAGTTTTGACGGCAGTTCCAGGGTGATTCCGACATGGGAGGCCAGGGCCATTTCCGCCGCTGCGGCTATGAGACCACCGTCAGAAAGATCATGTACCACAGTCACTTGCTGAGACTTTATGAGGTTGCGAACAAGGTCGCCGATCCGACGCTCCAAGTGTAGATCCACAGGCGGTGGTGCGCCATCTTCGCGGCCAAGGATTTCACGCAAATACAGGGAAGCCCCAAGCTCCCCCTTGGTTTCCCCCAGCAGAACCAGGGTATCGCCCGCCTTCATGCCCGAGAACCCGGCGCGCTTGCGAGAGTCTGCGAGCAATCCTACGGCCCCGACGGTGGGGGTCGGCGGAATGGCCGTTCCATTGGTCTCGTTGTAGAGGCTGACATTCCCGCTCACCACCGGGAAGTCGAGGACACGACAGGCCTCCGCCATTCCTTCGATTGATCGGACAATCTGGCCCATAATCTCCGGGCGTTCAGGATTGCCGAAATTCAGGTTGTCGGTAATGGCCACGGGGTCCGCACCCACGGCGGTCAGATTGCGCCAAGCCTCGGCCACCGCCTGCTTTCCCCCCTCATAGGGGTCATTTAAGACATAGCGCGGCGTGCAGTCTGAGGTCACCGCCAGGGCCTTCAGGGTTCCGTGAACCCGGATAATTCCGGCATCAGCCCCAGTGGCGCTATCTTCCAGGGTGTCGGCCATGACGTGACGGTCATACTGCTCCCAAAGCCAGCGTTTGGAGGCCATATCCGGACAGCTCATCAGTTTCAGGACGGCTGCGGCGTAGTCGTCGGGTTCTTGTATGTCCCGTGGGGTCAGATGGGGCTGAGCCTTCGTCTCGACCCACGGGCGGTCATAGAGCGGTGCGTCGTCGAACAAGGGGGCCAACGGAAGGTCGCAGACCGTCTCGCCCTTGTGTTTCAGCACCAAGCGGCCGGTATCTGTGGTCTGGCCGATTACAGCCGCGTTGAGACCCCATTTTTCAAAATGCGGTGACCGTCATGCTCACGACCCGGCTTCAGGACCGCCAACATACGTTCCTGGCTTTCCGACAGCATCATTTCGTAGGCGCTCATGCCCACCTCGCGCTGGGGCACTTTATCGAGGTTGAGTTCGACCCCGACCCCGCCCTTGCCGGCCATTTCCACGGAAGAGGATGTCAAGCCCGCCGCCCCCATATCCTGGATGGCGGCCACGGCACCCGAGGCCATCAGTTCCAGCGTCGCTTCGATGAGCAGCTTTTCAGCGAATGGGTCACCGACCTGAACAGTCGGGCGTTTTTCGTCTGAGGCATCGTCAAACTCTGCCGAGGCCATGGTGGCGCCATGAATGCCATCGCGACCGGTCTTCGACCCGAAATAGACCACGGACAGGCCCGGTGATGGGGCAGCAGAGTAGAAAATCTTGTCTGAATCCGCCAAGCCTACACACATGGCATTGACCAGGATATTGCCGTCATATCCCCGGTGGAAGTTGGTCTCGCCCGCCACGGTCGGCACGCCGACGCAGTTGCCATAGCCGCCAATACCGCTGACCACTCCGCCCACTAAACGCTTTGTCTTGGGGTGGTCGGGATCTCCGAACCTCAGGGCGTTTAGCAGGGCGATAGGCCGGGCCCCCATGGTAAAGACGTCGCGCATAATCCCGCCGACCCCGGTGGCCGCCCCCTGATAGGGCTCAATATATGAGGGGTGGTTGTGGCTCTCCATTTTGAAGATGCAGGCCTGACCATCGCCGATGTCCACAACCCCGGCATTTTCTCCAGGGCCGCAAATGACCCTAGGCCCCGTGGTCGGGAACTTGCTCAGATGGATTTTGGATGACTTGTAGGAACAGTGCTCGGACCACATAACCGAGAACACACCCAGCTCAACAGGGCTGGGATCGCGGTTCAATCGCTTGACGATCAGGTCGAATTCCTCTGCCTTCAGGCCGTAGTCTGCAGCGGTCTGGGCGAGGGTTTTGGCAGGTGTGTTCATAACCCCGTTTCTAACGGGACTCGCGAGCCAGGGCGATAGCTGCAAATTGAGCGACCCACATATTCGGCAATGACCGGGGAGGGCATCACCAGATCTGGGTGCTCAAAGATCAGGGCAGCTCCCGCCGCAGGAGGTCGAGCTCGGCCTGCATCAGGTCGAGCAATTTCAAACCGACCACATATTTCGCCTGGGACTTGGGGTCCTTTGGCCCAACATCCAGCAGGCCGCCCGTCTTAAGAGCTTGAAATAGACTGGACATGGTTTCGACCCTATTTCTCGCACGACGCAGACCAAATTCCGCGCGGCTGGCCAGATGAACAACCTCACTCACGATAAGTCTCCATTGCCGGACATAGATTGCGGCGCGGCGTCAAAGCTGAAAACCGTCCCAATCTAACTGAACCCGGCCACAGCCTAATCGGACAGAACATGGCTGGAGACCCTTAAAACGTGTGATTTATCTCACACGCGCCGTTATGAATTTGATCGGAAAAATCCGATAATAATTTGAAATTAAATACAAATCTTCTTCTTTTTAGGGTGTTTTTGACAAAGGTTTTGGGGCGCGGACGGCAAGATCGAGCGTCCATTTCGACGCGGTCGACCTCATTTTTGGGGGCCTGATCCAGCTCCTGGTCCGTCGATCCTTCCGCCTGAGCCGCACCTGGGCGATTGCCCGTTCCTTCAATGCCGTTTAGCGTCCGGTTTAGAGGTCGGTCAGATCGGCCACTCATTGGAGAGACAGATGGCGAATGCAGGCGGGATCGGTGGAATTTTTCGGCGAAAGAGTATCGGACAAATCCAAGCTGAGCATGAGCATGGGGAACTGAATCGATCCCTTGGCGCTTTGAACCTGATCCTGCTCGGGATCGGCTGCATTATCGGCACTGGAATTTTTGTTCTGACAGGTCGGGCCGCCGCTCAGTTTGCCGGTCCTGGCATCATGATTTCGTTCATCATCACCGGAACACTGTGCGCCTTTGTTGCCCTCTGTTATGCAGAACTGGCCTCCGCTATTCCTGTTTCCGGCTCGGCCTATTCTTATTCCTATGCCTCCATGGGCGAGATCGTCGCCTGGGTGATGGGCTTGCTTCTGGTCTTGGAATACGGTCTGGCGGCCTCGACGGTCGCCGTCGGTTGGTCAGGTTATCTCGCCAGCCTGTTGAAAGACATGCACATTGTTATTCCCCCAGAGTTTACAGCGGCTCCGGGAGTCCTGGTCAAGAATGACGCTGGCCAGGTGATTGCCCATGGGGTGATGAACCTTCCGGCCATCGTCGCCATTGCCCTCGTCACGGGCCTTCTGGTCATGGGGGTGTCGGAGTCGGCAACGGTGAACAATATCGTAGTTGCCATCAAGCTCACCGTGGTCATCGCCTTCATTCTTATCGGCTCGCACTATGTGAACCCGGCGAACTGGCACCCGCTGATTCCCGCTCAAATCCCGCCCCCCCCGCCTGGGACTCCGATGGATATGTTTCACCAGATCGGTCGGGCCCTTCTGGGTGTGGTGACGGGTGACACCTCAACAAAATACGGCGTCGGCGGCGTCATCCATGCCGCTGCGGTCATCTTCTTCGCCTATCTGGGCTTTGAAGCGGTCTCTACGGCGGGTGCTGAAAGCCGCAATCCGGCTAAGGACATGCCCATCGGGATTCTCGGAGCCCTGGCTATCTGCACGCTGCTCTACATCGCGACCTCCGCCGTTCTGGTGGGTATCGTGCCCTATGCCTCCCTCGACAATCCGGCCCCCATCGCCACGGCTGTGAACCATATCGGCCTGCCCTGGTTCGCCGTATTGGTGAAGATCGGGGCTATTGCTGGCCTGTCGTCAGTCATGCTGGTCCTGCTCTATGGCCAGACCCGGATCTTCTACACCATGAGCCGGGACGGTTTGTTGCCGAAAGCCCTGTCTGTGGTCCACCCCAAGTTCAAAACCCCCTGGATCAACACGATTATCGTCGGGATCGCGGCTTGCGGGGCGGCCGGGTTCATGTCCTTGGATGCCCTAGCGGATCTGTCCAATGTGGGCTCGCTGGCCGCTTTTGCGATTGTGTGCCTCACAGTGATCTATCTGCGGTCCTCAGCACCGGATCTGGTTCGTCCCTTCCGCACCCCGCTATTTCCGCTGGTGCCGATCCTCGGGGCGCTGATGTGCTTGGTTCTGCTGATGAGCTTGATGGCGACGGATCACACCCGGAACTTCTTCCTGATCTATCTCGCCGCCGGGATCTTGCTGTATTTCGCCTTTGGTCGAAACAGCTCCAATCTTGGCCGGGGTGTTACCGTGGAGGGCCACGAAGCCTCGCCCATGGAACTGCCGCATAAAGACGACTGAGATGTGCTCCGTCCGGTCGCCATAGCCGGATCGGACGGACCCATTCCCATGGCTGAACCTTTTCACGATCGGACCCTACCTGCTGACCGTGGCGAACGGTATGCGGTGCTGGCGCAGGAAATGGCCTCCGTGCTGGTGGGCGAGCCCAATATCGTGGCGCGTATGGCAACAATCACGGCCATGCTGGCTGCCAGCTTTCCGCATTTTTTCTGGACCGGCTTTTATATGGTCGATCCGGAAAGACCCGACTCGTTGGTGATCGGCCCCTATCAGGGAACCCTTGGCTGTCTGCGCATCGCCTTCGGGCGAGGTGTCTGCGGCACGGCGGCAATGACCGGGCGGACCCAAATTGTACCTGACGTCCATGCTTTTCCCGGTCATATCGCCTGTGATAGCCGTTCAGCCAGCGAGATCGTGGTTCCGGCATTTGATGGATCTGGGCGGTTGATCGCGGTTCTTGATGTCGACTCGACCATGCCTGCTGCCTTTGACGAGCTGGATGGTCGTTGGCTGGAGGCCATACTATCTGCGACCTTCGGGGCCGGAGATTGAACGGACTTGGCCGATAACCGGCGGCAAAGGCGTTGGACGAGGAAAAACCCGCACGGCTCACCTTCCGGCGGTTGGCTTCCGCAACGTCGTGGGCTTATGTAGCCGCAAAGCCGCCGGAGGTCCGGCGCCGAAGCAAGGGAGCAGACCATGGGTGAAGCTTACATCGTGGCCGCAGGGCGCACAGCCGGCGGCAAGAAGGGCGGCAAGCTGAAGGATTGGCACCCCGCCGACCTGGCCGCCGTTGTCCTGAATGAACTGGTTGATCGCACGGGCGCTGACCCGGCCCTGATCGAAGACGTGATTATGGGCTGCGTCGGTCAGGTTGGCGAGCAGGGCATCAATATCGGCCGCAATGCGGTTCTAGCCTCGAAGCTGCCGGAAAGCGTTCCTGGCACCAGCGTTGACCGCCAGTGCGGGTCGTCGCAACAGGCCCTGCAATTTGCTGCCCAGGCGGTAATGAGCGGCACCATGGACATCGTCATCGCCGCCGGCGTTGAAAGCATGACCCGGGTGCCCATGGGCCTTTCGGCCGCTCTGCCAGCTCAAAACGGATTTGGCACCTATATGAGCCCCCGTATTCAGGCGGCTTACCCGAACATCCAGTTCTCCCAGTTCATCGGCGCGGAAATGGTGGCCGAAAAATACGATCTGACCAAGGATGAGATCGACGAGTACTCCTTCCGGAGCCACCAGCGCGCCATTGCCGCCACTCAAGCAGGCGCGTTCAAGGCGGAAATCATCGGCCTTGAGATCACCGATGCGGACGGCAATGTCTCACTCCACACGGTTGACGAAGGTATCCGGTTCGATGCCAGCCTCGAAGGCATTAAGGGCGTGAAGCTGCTGCGTGAAAACGGTCGCCTGACCGCGGCGTCCTCCAGCCAGATCTGCGATGGGGCTTCCGGTGTTATGGTCGTCTCTGAAAAAGGTCTGAAGGATCTCGGTGTTGAGCCTATCGCCCGCATTCATCACCTGTCCCTGTTGGGCCACGACCCTGTGATCATGCTGGAAGCGCCGATCCCCGCCACAGAGCGTGCGCTGAAGAAGGCCGGTATGAAGATCGACGACATCGATCTGTTCGAAGTTAACGAAGCCTTCGGATCGGTCCCGGTGGCGTTTATGAAGCATTTGGGTGTCGATCCGGCTAAGATCAATGCCAATGGCGGCGCGATTGCCCTGGGTCATCCCCTCGGCGCGTCGGGCACCAAGCTGATGGCGACCCTGATCAATGGTCTGCAGGCTCGGGGCGGTAAGTATGGTCTTCAGACCATGTGCGAAGGCGGCGGTATGGCCAATGTGACTATCGTCGAGCGCCTCTAAGATAGACAGGACCGGGCGTCATTGTGCATGCCCGGTCCGCCCTTGCCCACCATTGGGTGAGGCCTGATTACCTGCTGCAACACGTTCTGCGCCTGCGCGGAACGGCGTGCAGTGCGAGGGGACCCCACAAAGGGGACCGCGTCATTTTGGCGGTGCAGCCTCCTTTATTTTAGCAACAGCTATTTACAGTGCCGGGTTTTTCGACGGGCGAGGCGGGGGCCTCAAGATATGAGTAAGACGGGTTGGGCGGTATTTGCCCTCGCTTTGACGATGTCCGGCGCGGCCCTTGCCGGGGACGGTGCCGAGCCGGGGGTTATTTCCTATTCAGCGGCATTCTTAGCGGAGACCGGGCCGAATACAGCTTTGGATATGGTCCAGAGGCTGCCCGGCTTTACCTTTGACAAGGGCGTGGTCGTGCGCGGCCTGGAAGGCGGCGGTGGTAATGTTCTGATCGACGGGGAGCCTGTGGTCTCCAAGAATGACACCCTAGATGAAATGCTCCGGCGAATTCCGGTGGGATCGGTGCTTCGGGTTGATGTTATTCGTGGCGGCGCAGCTGGCATAGACATGCGGGGTCGAACCGTGGTGGCCAATGTCGTGCGCAAGTCTCAGTCGGGTTTCATGGTGCCCTGAGCGCAACCAATTGGAACGTCTATGATGGGCGAACCTTCAACGGGATGCGCGCCGAAGGTCAATGGCGATGGGACAGCAAGCTGCTTGAGTTGTCCATGGTCCTGGGATCAGGTCCGGATGATCTGCTGGGAGACGGCGTTCGCACGCGCATTGCGCCATCGGGTCAGGTTTTGATCCGTAGCCGGGTGGATGCCGACGCCGGTGGCAAGAAAAAGTTTCTGATCGGGGCCTATGAAATGCCCCTCTATGGCGGCCGTCTCAAGCTGAACGGTGCCTTCATGCCGAACCCCTACAGTGCCGAAATCACCGACCGCCTGTCAGTACCAGGTGGTAAGGAATATGAATACGACACCCAAGACAAGCTGCAGGGTGAGTTCGGGGCGCGCTATTCCCGGGGCTTGGGGGCCAAGGGTGGCCTGGAAGCGGTTTTCTTCCAACAGTGGAACAATAATGACACCAAGGTCCATTTCGCCTCTTCCGCCGTAAATCGGGACTTTGTATCCGACAAAAATTGACGGAGACCGTCGGGCGGATCCTGGTGCGCCGAACACAGTCTGATCACCTCGCCTTTGAGGGCTATGTGGAAGGGGCCTTCAACGGCCTGGATAGTAAGACAAGCTTTGTCCTGAACGGAAACAAGGTTGCCTTGCCGGCTGCTAATGTGCGGGTGGAGGAAAAGCGCGGTGAAGCCTCGCTTCAGGCGACTCTGACCGTATCACCAAGCCTGAAGCTGGAAGGCCAGCTGCGGGAGGAAACCTCTACACTCGCCTCCACCGGCGACTTGGTGCTCGAGAAAGCCCTCAGCTATTTCAAGCCTCGTCTAGGGCTGACTTGGTCGCCCGATGCCGCCGATCAGGTGCGGGTCAGGCTTGAGCGGGAAGTCAGTCAGCTGAACTTTGATGACTATATTGCCTCGTCTACAACAGCCAGTACCGGAGCCGTGCTGGCCGGTAACCCCAATCTGGCACCGCAACAGTCCTGGGTCGCAGAAGCCACCTTTGAGCGGCGATTCTGGGAAAGTGGAGCCGCTGTTCTCACCCTGCGTCATGCAAAACTGACCGATGTGATCGACCGGGCACCGATTTATGTGAACGGCCTGGCGGTTGCCGATGCCCCTGGCAATATCGGCAAGGGAACCAGCGACGAGATTGTGGCCAGTCTGGCCGTTCCTTTACAAAGGTTTGGTCTGAAAGCGGCACAGATCAAGGGGCAGGTAACCCGTCGCTTTACCTCGGTGATTGACCCCGCCACAGGCCGCCGCCGGGAGATTTCAAATCTTCATCCCGTTGATTGGGAACTGCACTTCAATCAAGATCTGCCCCAGCTGAAAACCAATTGGGGTATCGAGATTTTCGCCGGGGGTTTCCGCGAACGCGCCTTCCGGCTGACGGAGATTGAGACGAAAAAGGTCGGCACACCCATCTGGATTTTTGCCGAAACCCGCCTTCGGCCTGATCTGCTATTGCGCCTGGAGGTTCAGAATATCGGAGAGCGGAATGCCAAGCGTATCCGCGAAGTCTATACAGGCCCCCGAGGTTCGTCGGCCTTGTCCTACACGGACGATCGTGATTTAGAATTTGGTCGTAACATATTGATTCGCATTAAGAAGACGCTTTAGCTTCAGGTTGTTTTACGGCAACGCGCCAGATAACGGCACCGACGTCATCAGCGACCAGCAGGCTGCCCGTCTTATCAACTGCGACACCGACCGGGCGACCGCGCGCCTCGCTCTTATCGGTGAGAAAGCCGCTGAGAAACACCTCGGGGTGATTGATCGGCTTGCCATTTTCGAAGGGGATGAACACCACGCGATAACCGTTCAACGGCTTGCGGTTCCAAGACCCGTGCTGGCCGATAAAGACCCCGCCCCGATAGTGTGCTGGGAAGGCCTTGGCCTTGTAAAAGGCCAGTCCCAGGGAGGCTGTATGCGGCCCCAGGGCAAAGTCTGGCGTAATGGCCTTGGCGACTAAATCTGGTCTTTGAGGCTGAATACGGACATCCACATGTTGCCCATAATAGCTGTAGGGCCAGCCGTAGAAGGCTCCATCTCTGACCCTCGTCATATAGTCGGGTACCAGATCCGGGCCGATTTCATCGCGCTCATTAACGGCGGTCCATAGGGCCCCGGTGACCGGTTCGAAATCTAAACCGTTAGGGTTCCTGATCCCGGTGGCAAGGGCGCGGCTTGGACCCTTTGGCAGGGCAAATTCTGTGATCTGGGCCCGACCGTCTTCGGCGGCCATGCCGTTTTCCCCGACATTGGAATTAGAGCCGACGGTCGCATAGAGCTTGGTCCCGTCTTGGCTGGCGATAATGTTCTTCGTCCAGTGGTGATTGATCGGATCGCCGGGAAGGTCGAAGACCTTTTCTCCTGGGCCGTCCACATGGGTCATGCCGTCATGGTAGGAATAGCTCACAATGGCATTGTCGGCGGCGATGTAGAGGGTCTGTCCCACCAGGGCCATGCCGAAGGGGCGCTTGATGCCCTCAGCAAAAACCGTCTTCAACTCGGCGATGCCGTTGCCGTCGGCGTCCCGGAGCAGGATGACCTTATTCGGGCTTTTGGTATTGGCACCGGCGCTTTTCATGATCCAGGCGGCGGCCTGATCACGGAAGGTCTTGGGGGGCTTGGACTCCGACGATGATTCCGCCACCAAAACGTCACCATTGGGCAGGACATAAACCCAGCGGGGATGATCCAGACCTTCAGCAAACCGCGTGACGGTGAAGCCTTCCGGGGCCTTGGGGTGTTCACCCGCGCGCCAGGGTGTGACCCTGGCGATAGCGACCTGGGGGATGAGGCCTTTAAGCGGCTCTGGCAGTGTGGGGTTCTGGCCGAAGCCGACAAACCGATCAGGCGCACCGGTTTGGCCGCAGCCGGACAAGCTCAGGCCCATAAGACCGATAAATATAAGAGTCCGGCGGATGGAGAACTCCTGAAGTCCTTGCCCGAACGGCGGAGCCGTCAGGCAGCCTGAGCGGCGACATCCGGGGGATCCGAACATCGCCGGCTCGAAATGGCTTAGCCGTTGACGGCGTCCTTCAGAGCCTTGGCGGGCTGGAACACGATCTTCTTGGAGGCCGCGATTTCAATGGCAGCACCCGTGGAGGGGTTGCGACCGGTGCGGGCTGGCTTGGATTGGACCTTGAACTTGCCGAAGCCGGGGACGGAGACTTCGTCACCCTTCACGGCGGCACCACGAATGGCACCGAACACCGCGTCAACAATGGCTTTGGCCTGCGCCTTGGTCAGCTTGTCGTCCGAGGCGGCAACCTGATCGATGAGGTCGGAAATGGTCATATGTCGTCTTTCGTAAGAGAATCGAAGGGCAGACCCTGCCAAGCTCTCATGCGGATGTCACGCGCATGTGGCGTTCTAAGTGGCAATGACCCGGCAAAATCGCCCCTGAGACCCGGAAATCGGGCCTGTCGACCCTAATCAGCGGCGATCGGCCGGATCGATAAGGCTCGGAGTGGGGCACCATGGCCTCAGATCCAGGACAACGGCCCAAGGGGCAGGCAAGATCACGGAGATCTATCCCAGGTGCAGCCCGGTCTGCATCATCTCTTGCCTGGCGGCAGTGTAGGTCGTCAGAACACATGAGAATATCGGCGCGCCGGATTTTGGGAACCTGACGCTATGCGCGGCAGCCCTAGAACCAGCGCGAGCCGCCCAGTGTCCGCTATCCTGCGATTGCGCGTGATTGGCGGTCTGTCCCAGTCCGGCGCTTAATGGAGACCGACGATGTTCGTGACCGTGAACGGCCTGCGCCTATTCGTCGAAGTTCTGGGCCCGAAGCTGGTCGCTGACGGGCCAAACTGGATCGAGCGTCCAACGGTCATCGCGCTGCACGGCGGGCCCGCCGACCACAGCCACACCGGCGTCAGCGTGGGCTAGGTCACGCGGATTGAAGGCGGCAACGTGCGGACCGGAGTGACCGTGATCCTGCCGCGCCCCCCAGCCGCCGGCCCAGAGCCTACGCGCGCCAGCTTCCACAGCTTCAACGGCAACGGCGAGATGACGGGTGCCCTCTGGATCCGCGAGGCGGGATACTTCAGCGGGCCTGTCTGCCTTACAAACACCAATGCGATCGGTGCCGTCCAATCTTCTCTTGAGCTGGCGTCGACAAAGCCCCCCACAAAGCCCAGCACCCTGATGGAAGCGTCACGAAGGAGGCCGATTTTGTGTCCTCTATGCGTACAATGGGGCGGAGAAACATAGCGAAAAATAGCGTATTGGGTCGTAAACTCGGCAGCGAGACGGTCGATCCGGCGAATTGAAATTAAAGAAAAAATGAATCAATTTCAAATTCATAGACTGTCCGTCGCACCTATGATGGACTGGACGGACCGCCATTGCCGAGCCTTTCACCGGGTTCTTAGCGCCAAGACGCATCTATATACCGAGATGGTCACCACGGGCGCGGTGCTGCACGGGGACCGGGAGCGCCTGTTGGGGTTTGATCCAGCTGAGCACACCGTCGCCCTGCAACTGGGTGGGTCAGACCCTGCCGATTTGGCAGAGGCCGCCAGGATTGGCGCGGATTACGGCTATGACGAGATCAATCTCAATGTCGGGTGTCCCTCTGACCGTGTGCAGTCGGGGCGGTTTGGGGCCTGCCTGATGCGTGAGCCGGACCTAGTGGCTGAGTGCCTGTCGGCCATGGCCGCGGCGGTGAATATTCCCGTAACGGTCAAGTGCCGGATCGGCGTGGATGACCAGGACCCCGAAGAAAGCTTGTTCACCTTAGTGGATCGGTGCGCCGGGGCGGGGACGACCACTTTTACCGTCCACGCCCGCAAGGCCATGCTGAAGGGGTTGTCCCCCAAGGAAAACCGCGATGTTCCGCCCCTGAACTATCCCCTGGTCTATGGGCTGAAGGCGCAACACCCCCAGCTGACCATCGCCCTCAACGGCGGGGTTGGATCGCTGGACGAGGCGCTGGGCCACCTGGACCATGTGGACGGCGTCATGATCGGTCGGGCAGCCTATCACACCCCGGGCCTTCTGGGGGCAGCAGACCCAATGATTTTCGGCGTCGGCGAGATCCGCGATCCCTTCGAGGCGGTTGAGGCCTACAAACCCTATCTCTCGCGGCAGCTGTCGCGGGGGGTGCATTTAGCTCACATGACCCGGCACATGTTGGGTCTGTTCCATGGTCGCCCGGGCGCGCGAACTTGGCGTCGCATACTGACTGTGGACAGCATTAAGTCCGGGGCGGGGCTTGAGGTGGTCGATCAGGCTCTCGCGGCCGTGCGTCGGCCAAGCCGGGCGGAGGCCTTGGCTTAAGGCCTCAGGATCAGCGAGGTCTTAGTGGCCTCGAACCGCGAAAGGCGCCCGAGATAGGTCATGCCCAGCAGGGAGGTCTCAAGGCCCTTGTCCAAAACCAGCGCGTCCACGTCTGCCACATGGGCCCCGGCGATCGACACACTGGCCAGTTTTACCGCCGCCGCGTGGGCCTCGCCATTGGCGGTAATGACCTTATAATTATAGTTCAGATGGCCGGGATCAAAGCCCAACCGCTGAGCATCGGCGGTGGTCAGGGCCACCGTACTGGCCCCGGTGTCCACCAGAAATTTGACCGAGGTGCCATTGACATCGGCCTGGGCCCAATAGTGTCCGTCGGCGGCCTTGGAGATTGACGCTGCAGGGGTGTCGGTCTGAACCATGGCCGCGGGGGTTGGGTTAGGGTCAGAGACTCTATGTGATTCGACGGCGAAAAGGCCGCGACGGCCTGCGCTGCGCCGACGGCTGAGACGGCACCCACCAATGATAAAACCGCAAGTCGCAACATGATTGAAACCCCGCCTTCCGGCGCCTGACAGCCATTCTCGGCCCAATGTGGCCGACAGCCTAAGTCGTCGAGGTTTTCAAGGAATGAACGACCGGCCGTCTGTCGTCAGAACATGGCCAATTTTTCGGGCCGGATCAGTGCGCGACGATCAGGCAGACCGGCCAGGATTTCATCCCGCTGATCTGGGGTAAGTTTGGTCCATCCCGCCACTTCGTTCAGTCGTCGATAACAACCCAGGCAGAGACCACTTTCGCCGTCGATCACGCAGACCTTGATACAGGGCGTTTTAATGGCGGCGGGCGGATGGTCCGTCATGGCATTCCCTCTGAAATCGCCCTGTTGCGAAGTCTCTGCTTCCGTTTCATTGTAGAGATGTTTGAGGTGCTTGAATATCCCGACAGACGGCGGGGGACGCGCCGGGCGGGGGGCTTGGAATTGTGAGTGAAGATAAGACAGAGCTCTTAAGGTCGCTCAGCATAGGTCGTTCGCGCCTGGATGAGAACGAGGACGCAGGCGGTTCCAGGTTCGGACCGGTGGTGCTGGGGGGCCTGGCAGCGGTTAGCCTGCTTATCGGCGGCGCGGCCGGATGGTTTTGAAGCCGGCCCCCAAGGCTAAGCCGGTTGTTGTTGAGGCGGCTCAGACCGGTCCTGCCCGAGCTGTTGCCCCGGCAGGTGGTCTTACGGCGTCTGGCTATGTGGTGGCTCGCACCCGGGCGACGGTGGCCGCAGAAGTCACCGGACGGGTGGTTGAGGTCAGGGTTGAGGAGGGCCAGTCGGTTCAGGCCGGGCAGGTGCTGGCGGTTTTGGACGGCTCTCTGGCCCGGGTTGATGCAGCTTCGACCCAGGCGCGCGCTGTATCTGCCCGGGCGACCCTGAATTCCGCCCAGGTCCAATATGCCCAGGCCCAGAAGGACCTTGTCCGATCTCAGGCCCTTGCAAAACCGGATATATCAGCGAGGCCAATCTCCAGACCGCCGTGCTGAAGGCCAAGGTGGCGGCGGCGCAGGAAGACCTTGCTCGCGCCCAGTTGGCGGCGGCGAATTCGGATTCAAATCGCACCCGGGTTCAGCTCAGCAAATACGAGATCAGGGCACCCTTTACAGGCATGGTGATCGACAAGGCCGCCCAGCCTGGGGAAATTATCTCGCCCCTATCCGCAGGGGGCGGATTTACCCGCACTGGGATTTGCACCCTTGTCGATATGGATAGCCTTGAGATCGAGGTGGATGTGAATGAGGCCTATATCGGCCGGGTCTCGCCCGGCCAGAAGGTCGAGGCCATTCTGGACGCCTATCCCGACACCGTGTTGCCAGCTCATGTGATCGCGACCATTCCCACCGCCAGCCGCGATAAGGCGACGGTGCGGGTTCGGATCGCCTTTGAATCCCGGGACGCCCGCATCCTTCCGGAGATGGGCGTCAAGGTCACCTTTCTCGACAAGAAAATTTGAATCGGCCCTGCAGGATCCCCCCATGAGCGCCCTTATTCAGCTGAACCACGTCATCAAGAACTACAAGCGCGGCAAGGAAGGCATCGCCATCTTTGACGGCCTGACCATGGGCATAGAGGAAGGTGATTTTGTCGCCATTATGGGCCCGTCAGGGTCGGGCAAGACGACACTGCTCAATCTGCTCGGCGGCACAGATCGCTGTGACGGCGGTGAGATCTGGTTCGATGGTGCGCGGATTGACGGCTATTCCGAAGGCCAATTGGCGGCCTGGCGGGCGCGCAGTGTCGGCTTCATCTTCCAGTTCTACAACCTCATGCCGGTGCTAACGGCGGCGCAGAATGTTGAGCTGCCGCTCATGCTGACCAAGTTGTCGCCGAAAAAGCGCCGGGAGAATGTCGAGACGGCGCTGAAGATTGTCGAACTGTCTGACCGGGCCAGGCATAAGCCCAAGGAATTGTCCGGCGGTCAGCAACAACGGGTGGCTATTGCCCGGGCTATTGTCTCTGACCCTAAGCTGATCCTCGCTGACGAACCCACCGGCGATCTTGATCGCGCCACCGCCAATGACATTTTACGAACCCTTCAGCTGCTGAACAAGGAGCTGGGCAAGACCATTGTCATGGTCACTCACGATCCCGAAGCTGCGCGCTTTGCCACCCGGACCCTGCATCTGGACAAGGGTCGGTTCGTCGAGGCGATGGCATGACCGACTTCGACCTCGTCCGAAAGAACCTGTTTCGCAAGCCGCTTAGGACCATTCTGCTGACGGTTTCGATCTTCATGGCCTTCCTGATTTTCGGGATGCTGACCAGTCTGAATGTGGCGCTCAATGCAGCCTCTGAAACCGGGACCTCAGGCAATCGCCTGATCGTCTCCAACAAGATCAATTTCACCCAACCCTTACCGATCTCCTATGTGAACCGGGTCTCGTCGATCAAGGGCGTCACCGGGGTCACTCACCAGAGCTGGTTCGGGGCCTATTATCAGGACCAGAGAAAGAGCCGGTTTGTCGGCTTCTATGTGGACCCGGAAACCTATCTCAACCTCTATGAGGATGAGGTGAAGCTGACCGAAGCGGAGAAGAAGGCCTTTATCTCCGAACGGACCGGCGTCCTGGTCGGCAAGTCCTTAGCTGACCTCTATGGTTGGAAGGTCGGCCAAACTATTCCGATCAGCTCGAACATTTATGTGAAGCCTGATGGCAGTCGGACCTGGGACATGAAGATCACCGGGATATTCGTCGGTGCTAAGCCTACGGACTCCACAGCCGCGATCTATTTTCACTATGACTATGTCAACGAAACCCGGACCTTTGGGCGCGACACCATTGGTAATATCGCCATTCGTACCGCCTCACCCGATCTCAATGACAGCATAGCCAAGACTGTTGACGCCATGTTCGCCAACTCATCGGCGGAAACCTCGACGGTGGATGAAAAGACCTTTGCGCGCGCCTTTTTGAAGCAGGCCGGCGACTTAAACTTCATCGTCACTATGGTGGTGGCGGCGGCCTTTACCGCTATTTTGATGATTGTCAGTACCACCCTGGTCTCGGCCATGCGCGAGCGGACCAAAGAGATCGGCGTTATGAAGACACTGGGCTTTTCTAGCCCCCGGGTTTTGCGGATGGTGCTGGGCGAGGCACTCTTGCTGTCGACCCTGGGGGCGGTCCTGGGGCTGGGGGTGTCCGCCGTCATCCTTAAAGGCCTCGCCAAGTCACCTGTGGGGTCTCAATTCGGTGATCTATCCATGGCCCCAATGGTGGCGGTGTCAGGCCTGCTGTTGGCGATTACCCTGGGTCTGGTTACGGGTGCCGTACCGGCAGTTTCGGCCCTGCGCATGAGCATTATCGACGCCTTGAACCGGCGCTAGGGAGACCAGAGATGAGCCTTCTTCGTCAGACCGGGTCCGTGATCGCTATGAATGTCCGGTCTATTCCCCAACGTCTTTGGATGTCGCTGGCAACTGTAGTTTCCGTCGCTCTGGTGGTGGCGGTACTCCTGGGGTTTTTGTCCCTGGCCAATGGCTTCAACCAGACCCTCAAGGGCTCGGGCGCATCCGATGTGGCCATCGTACTGCGGGATGGTGCCGAGGCTGAATTGAACAGTTCCATGTCCAAGGAACAGGCTGATCTGCTGGGGCAGGGGCCAGGGGTGAGAATTGGCCCGGACGGGCATCCTCTCGTGTCATCAGAGCTCATGCTGGTGGTGGATGGTATCAAGAAATCCTCCGGCACCAAGGCCAACATGCCCATGCGCGGTATTGGGCCAGACGGCCTGTTGGTCCGCAAACAGGCGAAAATCAAAGAGGGCCGAATGTTCGCGCCTGGCTCTAATGAAATCGTCGTCGGCGCGGGCCTGCTCCGAGAATTCGCTGGCTTTGAAATGGGTAAAACCATCCGGTTCGGCACCCAAAACTGGAAGGTGGTCGGCGTTTTTGAAGCCCCCGGCACGGTCTTCGAATCCGAACTCTGGGCCGATGCTCCGGTGGTGCAGAGCCTGTTTAATCGAGGAACCTCATTCCAGACGGCCCGGGTGGTCCTGACCAGCCCTGCCGCCATGCCCGCCTATGTAAAATATGTGAAGAGTGAGCCGCGTCTGCAGCTCAAGGCGCAGAGCGAACTGGATTTCTATGCCGCCCAGGCTGAGCGATCAGGTCTGCTAATCAAGTATTTCGGCTGGCCCCTGGGGATCATCATGGCCATAGGTGCCCTGGCAGGTGCCCTCAACACCATGTACGCATCCGTTTCAGCCGGGCTGCGGAGATCGCCACCCTAAGGGTGATCGGATTTTCCGGATTTTCGGCCTTTATGGGCACCATGGTCGAGGCCTTGGTCCTGTCGGCCCTGGGCGCTGTGCTCGGCGTCGCAATCTGCGCGGTTGGGTTCAACGGCTTGTCGGCTTCGACCCTGGGGGCTGGCTTCACCCAGGTGGCATTCCGTCTGCAGATTGGGCCGCAGATCATTAGTCAGGCGGTCATACTGGCCCTAATTATCGGTCTGATCGGCGGAATTTTCCCCGGCTGGCGGGCCGCGCGGCAGAAGCCTCTACTGGCCCTGGCGGCCTAATGGATCACCCGCCGCCGCCACAGCAGGGCCGGGCGGTGGTGGTCTGCAAGGTCTTGCCGTCAAACCGGTTGCATCACTGCGCTCTGGTGTCGGAGTCGCCCCTTCATGCCAATGTTGGACGTTTTGCCCTGCAATTAGCCCGAAATTTTCACGTCCAGCCGGGCGATCCACGGGTTAAGGCCGGACAAATCACCATTCGCCTGCAATTCAAACTGCCTGAGACTGAAGATCACCCTTAAATTCATTCCGTTAACGTAAACGTCATCTTCCCAAGGGTGGGTGTTTCGGTATGTAGTCGCCGCTTAATTTTACGCTTTGGGCGTACGCGTCAGGGAGCCCCCATATGAACCTCGATTTTTCTCCGGAAGATAATGCGTTTCGGATGGAAGCCCGGACCTTTATCGCTGAAAACTATCCTAAGGCCCTGCGAGAAAAGCAGGATCGTGGCGAGACCCTGTCCAAGGAAGACTATCTCTCCTGGCACCGCATTTTGGCGAAAAAGGGCTGGTCGACACCGTCCTGGCCGGTTGAGCTGGGGGCACAAATTGGACTCCCACCCAAAAATATATCTGGTCTGAAGAACAAGCCTTGGCCGACACCATAGGTATCCTGCCCTTCGGTGTGGCCATGCTGGCCCCCGTGCTCTACACTTTCGGCACCCCGGAGCAGAAGGCCAAGTTCCTGCCTGACATCCGGGACGGCAAGATTTGGTGGTGCCAGGGTTATTCCGAACCCGGTGCCGGTTCAGATCTAGCCAGCCTGAAAACCAAGGCCGAACGCTTCACTGCCGACGATGGCAAGGAATACTATCTGGTCAACGGCCAGAAGACCTGGACCACCCTGGGCCAGCATGCCGACTGGGGCTTCTTTCTGGTTCGCACCGACCCCGATGCCAAGCCGCAATCAGGGATCAGCTTCCTGCTGATCGACATGACCTCGCCGGGTATCGAGGTTCGCCGGATCACGACCCTGGAAGGCGGCCATGAGGTCAATGATGTCTTCCTCGACAATGTAAAAGTGCCGGTGGAGAACCGTATTTTCCACGAAAATCAGGGTTGGACCTGTGCCAAGGCGCTGCTGGCGCACGAGCGTTCGGGGATTGCCGGGGTTGCGCGGTCCAAGCGCGGCCTGGAGCGTATCCGGGAAATGGCGTCTACAGAGATGTCCGACCTGGGCGGTGCCCTGCTGATGGACCCCTTCTTCCGCCGCAAGGTCGCCGAGCTGGAGATCGACCTGACCGCCTTGGAATTTACGGAACTGCGCACTCTGGCGGGCGAAAGCAGCGGTAAGGGCCCTGGCACGGAGAGCTCGATTCTCAAGATCAAGGGCACCGAAATCCAGCAGCGTCTGACCGAGCTGGCGCTTGAGGCTGCAGGTCACTACGGTGCGCCCTTCCTGGGAGAATCCGGCCATAATTCCGGGGTAGGCCCGCTCCACGCCCTTGATACGGCGGGGGACTATTTCAACACCCGCAAGACGTCGATCTACGGCGGGTCAAACGAGATTCAGCGTAACATTATCGCCAAGATGGTGTTGGGCCTCTAAGACCCCATCTCAAGTTAAAACATCTTACGACATGCCGCCACGTCACAGACGGGGCGGCGCACGCTCCGAGGAAACCATGGATTTCAGCTTCACCGACGAACAGTCCATGCTGCGCGATACCATCGCCAGCTACCTGGCCGACAATTACAGCTTCGATCAGCGCCGCGCGGCGCTGAAGGCGGAACCGGGCTGGCGTCCGGATGTCTGGAAGGCCTTTGCAGATGAGCTGGGCATTCTGGGGGCGGCCTTTTCGGAGGACCAGGGCGGGCTGGGGGGTGGCTACACCGAAAACATGGTGGTCATGGAAGAGCTGGGTAAATCCCTTGTGGTCGAGCCCTATCTGCAAACCGTGGTTATCGGTGGGGGTTTCCTGAAACACGGCAAGCCCGCGGGTGCCGACGACCTGATCGGCAAGGTGATTGCCGGAGAGGCTATTATAGCATTTGCCCACGCCGAGCCCCAAGGCCGCTATAATTGGGCGGATCTTAAGACGACGGCTAAGAAAGATGGTTCCGGCTATGTGCTGAACGGCCATAAGGCTGTGGTTATCGGTGCCCCTTACGCCACCCACCTGATCGTCACCGCGCGTACCGGCGGTGGCCAGCGGGAGGCCCAGGGAGTCTCTGTCTTCATCGTGGAAAAGTCAGCCAAGGGCGTGACCACCCGCGACTATCCGACGGTCGATGGCTTCCGCGCCTCGGAGGTCTATTTCGAAAATGTGGCGGTCGGGGCTGACGCCCTGATAGGTCCTGAAGGCCAGTCCTTGCCCCTGGTCGAGCAGGTGATTGACGAGGCGGTTGCGGCCACCTGTGCCGAAGCCTGTGGCGTTCTGCGCCGGCTGCATGAGGGGACCTTGGACTATACCAAGCAGCGCAAACAGTTTGGACAGCCGATCTCCTCCTTCCAAGTTCTGCAGCATCGGATGGTCGATATGTTCATTCAGCTCGAACAGTCGATTTCCATGACCTATATGGCCACAATCAAGCTGGAAGACCCGGCCGAGGAACGGGCGAAGGCCGTTTCTGCGGCTAAGGTTCAAATCGGCAAGGCCTGCAAATTTGTCGGTCAGAACGCCATTCAACTGCACGGCGGCATGGGCATGACCGACGAAATGGCCATTGGCCACTATTTCAAACGCGCCACCATGATTGAGGGGGCCTTCGGCTCCACCGATCATTATCTGGCAGATATGAGACCCTGTCCCTGGGCAAGGCGGCCTAGGCCTCTCGACGGCCCTGACCTCTAAGGGATGATATAGTGCTAAGGCGGGCGCGTTCCGCAGCCATTTCGGTGCGGAACGCCTCAGTTGACCAAACCCTGTAATCGCCGTCTGCATATCCCTGCGCATTCTTCAGATAGAGGAAGGCGTTCAACTGGTTGGCCACCGTGTTGTCCCAGGTTCTGGTAACCCGACCGGGCGCGCCCATGACGATGGAATGTGGCGGGATGATCGTGCCCTCCTTCAGGAAGGTGCCGCCAGCGATGATACTCCCCTCACCAATCGTGCAGCCGTCCATAATCGTGGCCCCGATCCCGATCAGGCAAGCCTCACCGATGGCACAGCCGTGCAGGGTGACATGGTGGGTGATGGAACAGTCGGCACCGATAAACGTCCCGGTCCCGGCCCCACATGAATCATGACGAAATCCTGGATATTGGCCCTAGTCCCGATCACCACCCGATCACTCTCGGCGCGCACCACCACATTGCACCAGATGGAGGCCCCTGACCCGATCTCGACATCCCCGAAAATCCTGGCTGAGGAGTCGATATATGCCGCGCCGAGATTACGGACGTCCGGGCCGAGAAAGGCTGTCATGGGTTTGGTCCTTGCAAGTTCACCCGACCATCCATGACGGCCATCCGCAGATCAAGGGCATCTGAGGGCGCTTATTGGGCGCGGGACGAGCTTGGGCTCCATAAGCAGATCGAATTGGGTTGCCGTCGGATGGCGAAGCGGGCTTAAGCCGTTCCCATGGCGATCCGTGATTTCTTTCTGTTAGCTTTTGTCTGTCTGGCTTGGGCAGCCAATAATGTCGTGTCGAAGTTTGTGGTCACCCATCTTGGCGCACCGCCGATGTTTTATGCGGCCATGCGGTTTGCCGTCGTCTCCCTTGCGGTCTTCCCCTGGTTGAGACATATGCCGCGACCGCGCTGGAAGATGGTCCTGGTCGGCCTGATGATGGGGGGTGGCACCTTTTCTCTGGTTTTCATCGCTCTTAAGACCTCCAGCCCTTCGGCTGTGGCCATTGTCAGTCAGATGAATGTCCCCCTCACAACCCTGCTGTCCTATTTTATGCTGGGTGAACGCTTGACGGGGCGGCGGATGGTTGGGGTTGGCCTGACCCTGGCCGGAGTGTTGCTGGTCATGTGGGACCCCAGTGGGTTTCGTTTATCACCGGGTCTGATGCTGGTGATCGCCGCCTCGGTGCTCGGTTCCCTTGGGGCCGTGATGATGAAGCAGATGGAAGGGGTCAAACCCCTTCAATTTCAGGCCTGGGTCGGGGTGTCATCTCTGGCCCCGACCTTGGCCTTTTCCCTGCTGTTTGAGCCGGGACAGGTTCATCTGGCTCTGGAAGCCGGTTGGCGGTTCTGGGTTGCGGCCTTGTTCTCGGGCCTGTTTGTTTCGGTGGTGGCCCATACCCTCTATTACAGCCTGATCCAGAAATATGAGGCAACGCTGATTTCGCCCCTCACCTTGATGACGCCCTTGGCCACCATAGCCCTGGGGGTGATTTTCACCCACGATGCCTTCGGCGTCCGCATGGCTTTGGGTACGGCCCTGGCCCTGGCCGGCGTCCTAGTGATTGCTCTGCGTTGGAACCAGGTCATGGCGGCGCTTTCCCGGCGACACCTTGCCTAGAGCCTGTTCTCTTTAGACGGAAACGTCTAGAGGGATAAAACAGGCTCTAATTCAAGATGTTAGAGTGCGTTTC
>NMUI01000056.1 GCA_002221445.1 Phenylobacterium zucineum
CCAGCCGAAGCCGAGCGTAGAGCGGCCTAACCCCGTCCACTTTTTCGGGGGAAGATCACTCCCGCCTGCTGCGAAGGAGATTCCCATGCAAATCGGCGGTCTGCTGGCCCGGCCCTACCTGTTGATGGTGTCGACCCTGGTCGCCTATCAGGTCCTGCTCAAGCTGCCCCGGCCGGGGCGCAACATCCTGGCCGTCCAGACCTTCGCCTATGCGGTGGCCCCGGCGATCAGTTATTTCGCTTTCCGCGAGACCCTTCCCTCGATAGATCTCGCAGGCCTTGCGGTTTGCCCCGCAGGCCTCTGGTTGGCCAGCCTATGATCGGCGGGCCGCTCAAAGCCAAGCTGGACTGGATCTGATCATGAAAGCCTATCGCTTCGACCACCTCGACGGATTGGACGGCCTGCGCCAGCGGGAGGAAGCCGATCCCAGGCCGCAAAGGGGCGAGGTGCTGGTGCGGGTGCGCGCCGTCTCCTTAAACTTCCGCGATTTGGCCATGCCGAGGGGCCGCTATCCCCGCCCCTGCCTGCCGGGCCTGATCCCGCTCAGCGATGCGGCGGGCGAGGTGGTGGAGGTCGGCGAGGGCGTCGCCGCCTTCAAGGCGGGCGACCGGGTGATGGGCGCCTTTCACCCGCGCTGGTTCGGCGGCGACATGCCCGCCACCATCCAGAAGGACAGCTATGGTGCCGAGCGCGACGGCTGGCTTTGCGAGCTCAAGGCCGTCAGCCAGGAAGCCATTGTCCGCATGCCGGGCGGCCTGTCCTTCGAAGAGGCCGCCACCCTGCCCTGCGCCGCCGTGACGGCCTGGACCGCCCTCACCGGGCCTGTGCCGATCCGCGCCGGCCATTCCGTGCTGGTGCTGGGCAGCGGCGGGGTTTCGATCTTCGCCCTGCAACTGGCGAGGGCGCTGGGCGCCACTGTCATTGCAACGACCTCCAGCGACGCCAAGGGCGAGCCGCTAAAGGCATTGGGCGCGGCCCACGTGGTGAACTATGCCAAAGACCCGCAATGGGGAAAGCAGGTCCGCGCCCTGACCGGCGGTCGCGGGGTTGACCGGGTGGTCGAGGTGGGCGGCCCCGGCACCATCGCCCAGTCCCTGCGCGCCGTGGCCCTGGGCGGCGAGATCGCCTCCATCGGCTTCCTCAGCACCGAGAATCCGGGGATCGACTTCTTCCAGCTGAAGTCGAGCGGCGCGAACTTCCGCAACATCACGGTCGGCGACCGCTCAGCCCTGATCGAACTGGCCAGGGTTGTGGAAGCTGCGGGCCTCAAGCCCCTCATCGACCAGGTCTTTCCCTTTGAAGACGCCCGCGCCGCCTTCGAACACCTCGAAGGCGGGACCCACATGGGCAAGATCGTTATCAGAGTTTAGTGCGCTTACCGATCTGATTGAATCAGATCGGGCGTGCTGGATTTTTTGTTTTGCCGCATTTTCTACGCCCAACCGGTGTCCACTTGGGCGGAAAATGCTAGGCCGACATCGCCCCCCACATGGCCATGAGCAGGGAGAATCCGCGCATGTCGCCCGAGGTGGTCGAGGCCATCTTGTTCATGACGTAGGAATAGGTGGCGCGGGTCTGCATATCGATGATGATCAGCGAACCGCCATAACCGCCCCAATAAATACACGCATCATTAGGCAGGGGCACGGCACCGCCCCGCAGGCCAAAGCCCATGCCGAACTTGACCGGAATGCCGAGGATGAGGTCCGCGCCCTCGATCTGAGGCTCCAGGGCCTTGCGGCAACCTGCCTCTGAGAGATAGCGTTTGCCGTCTCGGCCGATCCCGCCATTGGCCAATATGGTGTGAACCTCCGCCACGGACCGCGCATTTCCGGTGCCGCCAGCTGCCGGGATTTCAGCCCCGCGCCATTCCCGGGTGCGGGTGGCCAGGACATTGACCCCAGGATTATTGGCCATGTTGGCGATGAGGTCGTCTGTGGTCCCCTCCCCCATGGCACCGCCCGGCGGCGGCGGTATCAGGTCGGCGACCCGGCCGTCTTCGCTGGCGGGCAGACCAATGTGGAAGTCTGCGCCCATGGGCTCAGCGAATTCCTCACGGAAGACCGTGCCGACGCTCTTGCCCGCCACCCGGCGAATGACCTCGCCCACCAGATAGCCCTGGGTCAGGGCGTGATAGCCGGACTTGGTTCCCGGCTCCCAATAGGGCGCCTGGGCGGCCAGGAGGGCGGTGGCCTTTTCCCAATCATAAAGGTCGGCCTCGGTGATCGGTTCTTTCCAACCGGACAGGCCGGCGGAATGGCTCATCAGATGGCTGACCTTGACGTCGGCCTTACCGTTGGCGGCAAACTCCGGCCAATAGCGCGCCACTGGGGCGTCGAAGTCCAATTCTCCCCGGTCCGCCAGAAGAAGGGCGGTCAAGGCCGTCATGGTCTTGGTGGTGGAATAGACGTTGATGATGGTGTCTTTTTCCCAGGGCCGGGTCTTGGCCTCGTCGGCATGGCCGCCCCAGATGTCGACCACCGTCTTGCCTTCTAGGGTCGCGCAGAAGGAGGAGCCGACGTCGCTCCCCGCCGCGATATGGCCGTCCAACACGCCGCGCAGGGTCTCAAAGCGCGAATCCGAAATTACGCCGTCAGCCATGGTCTTCTCCCAAATTAGGGGATCAACCTAGCTAGAGCCTAAGCGGGCGTCGACTCCGATTAGACAAAGACCACGGTCTTGCCGCCTTCCACCAGGACCCGGTGCTCACAGTGCCAGGTGACCGCGCGAGCCAGAACTGCGCACTCCACATCCCGGCCGATCAGCACCATCTGGTCGGGGCCCAGGCTGTGGTCCACCCTTTGGACATCCTGCTCGATAATCGGACCCTCATCCAGGTCGGTGGTCACATAGTGCGCCGTGGCGCCGATGATCTTCACCCCGCGGTCATAGGCCTGGTGATAGGCTTTGCGCCCTTAAAGCCCGGCAGGAAGGAGTGGTGGATATTGATGCACCGCCCCGCCAGGGCCTCGCACATCTGCGGCGAGAGGATCTGCATATAGCGGGCGAGCACCACAAGATCGACGCCCAGCTCTTTGATAAGCGACAGGAATTGGCCCTCCTGCTCAGACTTGGTCGCCGCTGTAATCGGCAGGTAGTGGAAGGGCACGCCGCTCCACTCGACGAAGGAGCGTAGGTCCTCGTGGTTGGACACCACCCCCACCACCTCGGCGGGCAACAAACCCGCCCGCCAACGGTGCAGCAGGTCGAAGAGGCAGTGCCCGAACTTGGACACCGCCAAGAGCACCCGCGGTTTCATCTGATTGTCATGCAGCGACCAGGTCATGTGGAACCGGTGGGCGATGAGCTCAAAGCCCTGCTTCAAGGCCTCAGCCTCAGGCATGTCCCCCTCCGCATGGAAGACCGTGCGCATATAAAACTGACCGGCTAATCCGTCATTGAAATGGTTGGACTCCACAATGGACGCATCATTATCCGCCAGGAAGCTGGAAACAGCGGCCACGACGCCCTTCCGGTCCGGGCATTTGAGGATCAGGGTATAGCGGGGCTTGGGAATGGGCGGCACGATGGGGCGTCCTTGCTATCGCGCCGCCATAAATCGACCCCTCATGAGTTTGGCGAGTGTTTTTTGACCCTGGGCCTGAAATCGGTCATCGCGCGCCCTCTTGCCGTCAGGGACCAAAACCGTGGAAGGTGAACCCATGACCAAAACATCCCTGATCTTTGACTGCGATCCGGGCGTTGACGATGCCATCGCCCTTTTTCTCGCCTTTGCGGCTCGGGATGAGGTGGATCTCTTGGGGGTGACCACGGTGGCAGGCAATGTGGCCGCCGCCCTAACCGCGCGCAATGCCTGCATCCTGCGGGAAATTGCCCAGCGGGAAGACGTGCCTGTGGCCGCCGGATGTGAGCGCCCCATGGTTCGCGCCCCCATCGACGCGGGACACTTTCATGGTCAGACAGGCTTGGGCGATCTGCCGATCTCTACACCCCAAAAAGGGGTGGAGGCGATCCACGGTGTCGATTTCATTATCAATGCGGTGATGTCGCGCCCAAGCGACACGGTTACCGTGGCGGTGACAGGCCCCATGACCAATCTGGCCATGGCTATGGTGAAGGAGCCGAGACTCAGCCGACGTCTGGCCAGGATCATCGCTATGGGCGGCGCACGATCAGAAGGCGGAAATATCACGGCTTCGGCGGAATATAACATTTATGCCGACCCCCATGCGGCCCAGGTAGTCGCCGAGTCTGGTACACCCCTGGTGATGATGGGGCTGGACGTCACCCATCAGGTCCGCGCCGCGGCCCGACACATTGACGCCATCGCCGCTATCGGCGGCCCAGTATCGAAGGCCTGCGTCAACCTGTTTGGCTTTATGGACCGGACCGAAAAAGCCTTGGCGAGCGGTGGCGACGCCCCCCAACACGACCTTTGCCCCATGGCCTACCTCCTAGCCCCGACCCTGTTTACCCTCCGCCCCTGCCGTATGGAGGTGGAAACCAGCTCGCCCCTCACTTCAGGCCATACGGCTGTAGACTTTCGTCACAGAGACAGCCCGCAACCTCACATAAAATGGGCTATCAGCGCCGATGCCGACGGCATTTTTGCCCTACTGACAGACCACCTCAGCCGATGACACCCGTCAGCCTCCATGTCCTGGGATCGATTAATCTCGACATCGTAGCGTCTGGTGCGCCCCTACCTAAGGCCGGCGAGACCGTCACCGGGGCCAGCCTCGCACGCTATCCCGGCGGTAAGGGGGCTAATCAGGCTTTGGCGGCCCGGAGGCTTGGGGCGGAGGTCTGTTTGATCGGACGGGTCGGGCGCGACATCTTTGCTGACGAGGCCCTGGCGAGCCTTCGCCGGGAGGGGGTGAATCTGAGCCTCTGTACCACAGATGACCACCTGCCGACCGGCATGGCCCTCATTGCGGTCTCGCCGGAGGGCGAGAACCAGATTGTCGTGGCGTCGGGTGCCAATCTGGGCATGACCGAGGTTCCGGACTTCGGGGATGCCCCTCTGCTGTGCCAGTTGGAACTGCCGATCAGTACCGTTGCCAAGGCCATAAATGCGGCCCGGGGGTTCGTCGCGATAAATCTGTCCCCGGCTCTGCCGGTTCCGGACGCCCTACTGAGCCGTCCCGATCTTGTGGTGGTTAATGCGGGCGAAGCTGCCTTTTACGCTGAGAAACTCCACCAGGGCCAAGGTCTTGTGGTGATCACCCAAGGTGCCGCCGGTGCCGTGATCTATCGGCGGGGGACAGCGATAGCGCGCGCGACCCCGCCCGCTGTGGATGTGGTCGATACCACCGGGGCCGGGGACTGCTTTATTGCCGCTCTATGTGTCGGCCTGCTGGAAGGACACCCCCCAGACCAGGCCCTGGCCTTTGCTTGCACGGCAGCCGCTCTGGCGACCACTCGCCCCGGTGCCCAAACCGCCATGCCCCTGCGATACGAGATCGAGGCCTATCTGAGGCGTTGAGACTCATAAAATTCATCCGGGACGGTCGGTCTTTTGGCTCAAAGCGCCAGGATCTCGCGCACCGATAAAGGCCAGGCGTCGAGATCCAGGCCGTGATGTCTAAACAAGGCCAAGGCGACGCGATCCATGCCAAAGCCGCAACAGGCGGTCTGTGCCGTGCCCCCCTCCGTCGTGCGAAGGTTCCAGGTCTCCGCAAAATAATCCTGATGATAGTTAAAGCTCATAATCGCAGTCAGTCCCGCCGGATTTGCAATCGGGACAAGTAGCTCGAACTTCAATTCTTTTTCCCGTTGTCCGGCGCTCAACAGGCGTCCCCCTCGCCCGAAAAACGGATCACTTGCCAGCTCAATTTCCGGCGGAAGGCCGACCGCGCTGATCATGTTCCGACCTCTTTCGAGCCAGAGGTCCCGAAAGGCCAGAACCTCTTCCCGGGTCCCGGCCCGGACAAATTCCCGGATTCGAAACATCTGCATACGCGCCGGGTCGTCAGACGGTTCATGGCGGAAACAGTAGGACTGCAAGTCAAAGATCCGCCCACCCGACGGCAAGTCACCCCGGGCGGCCATGATGGGATAGATGGGATAGCAAGTCGCCGGCGTTAGGGTGATGTCAGTCCGGGCCAGGGTCTTTGTCCAATCGCCGCCCTGGTCCAACTCACGAAGCAGTTCGGTATGATCGTGGTCATTGCCGCAAAAGCTGTGGACGGAGCCGCCCAACTGCGGAAAGCTTTTCATATAGCCGCTTTTTTCGAACTGAGCGCGGTTCATGCCGGGGGGAAAAGAAATCTTCTCGGCCCCATCATCCTTGACGACCCGGCTGATCAGCCATCAAAGGCTGAGATAACAGATTCATAAACCTCACCGCGCCCGAACAGCCCTGGAACGCCAGAAGCAATTAGATAACCGCGATCAAATAATTGCTGCAAGAAGCCGGGCGGGTCTGGGATCATATCAGGCCGCCCTAGCGATCAGTTTGCTTAGAGCCTCGGCGATTGAGCTAATGGAAGCAAAGGTCTGCCGGGTCAAAAGCGCATCCGGAAACTCGATATTAAACGCTTCTTCCAAACCCAGCATGAGATCCACGGACGCAAATGAGGTCATGCCGGCTTCATAGAGGTCGGTGCTATCCTCAAGGCTGGCAGGATCAACGGTAACGCCGCCATGCTTTGCGACGACCTCCCGGATTTGCTCAAACATAGCAAAGCACCTTGAAACCCTATTTCCTGAACGTGTTGGTAATGCAGGGACGTAAACTGCGGCTCACTGAACTTGGTAAACAGAGTCTGAGATCTTTCAACGCACGCCTCTTTGAAAACCACCGCCGCAAGCGCTGTGCGAAGCGGTCGGGCTCCAAAAAACAGCCATAAGGATGCCAACGGTGTATTTGAGGCCGATTGGCTGACTGTGACCGACTCCACCTGATTAGAACAGGTTCGCCGGTCGAAACCCTCCCGGCTCCCTCAAGCAACCCGCCAAGAACTAGAGGTATGATTTCGCCTTGGGCGAGGTCTAAGAACACTGTACAGCTGCTGTTGACCTGGAAACGCCTGGGTAACATGCTTTCTTGCGTCTCCTGCCCAAACCTGCGAGCCGATGGATCAACCCGCCCAATTTCGCGTGAACCGGACCTCGGACGGGGTCTTGGTCGGCTTGACCGGCAGGTGGTCGGGACCCGGCATAGACAAGCCCTGCAAAGATCTGGCCCATGGCCTGTCCGGACTGAGCGGATTTGACATGGATCTGAGCGGTGTTGATCGGATGGATACGACAGCAGCCTATCTCCTGATCCGGGCTACGGACGGAAGGTTAGATCTTTCCAGGACCCAGGGACGCCCCGAAGTTATCCGATTACTGGAGCTTGTTTCAAAGGCGTCCAACGCCAAAATCCAAGGGAAACGCCCACCCAGCGGCTTTCATGAATTGACCATTCGGATCGGTCGCGGTGCCATAGATCTCTACCGGGAATTCATCGACACCATGGTCTTTGTAGGCCATTTGCTGGTGGTCCTTGGTCGCCTCACGATCAGGCCTCAAAAATCCGATGGGCAGCCTGTTTCGCCCTGGCAGAACGGGCAGGCTTCGACGCCGTACCGATCGTCGCCACCACCACGTTTTTCATCGGTGCTGTCGTTGGGCTTTTGGGTGTGAACACCCTGCGGCAGTTTGGTGCGGACGTATTTGCCGTCGATCTGATCGGCATTGCAGTTTTGCGGGAGTTTAACATCGTTATTGCCGCCATCCTGCTGGCAGGTCGATCGGCATCAGCCTTCGCGGCCGAGATCGGGTCGATGAAAATGAATCAGGAAATCGACGCCATGCTCGTGCTCGGCATTGATCCCTTTGAAGCTCTGGTTTTCCCGAGGTTCGCCGCCTTGCTGCTCACCGTCCCGCTGCTGACCTTTGTCGCCACCCTGGCCGGTCTGCTTGGCGGTTTGCTCATCACCTGGTCTGTCTTAGACATTGGACCAACATTTTTCCTGCAACGTATTCTCGACCGTGTCGGACCGTCCCATTTCTGGATCGGCATGTTCAAGGCCCCCGTCATGGCGGCCGTTATCGCTGGAATCGGCTGCCGTCAGGGTTTGGAAGTGGGGGGTGATGTGGAATCTCTAGGTCGGCGGGTGACTGCTGCCGTCGTCCATGCGACCTTCGCCATCATCGTGATCGATGCCCTGTTTGCCCTTCTCTACATGCAGATGGACCTGTGACCGCTCTATCTGATCCCGTGATCGAGATCGTCGATCTTGTCTCCAGGTTTGGCGATCATGTGATCCACAATCACTTGAATCTGACCGTCAAACGCGGCGAGATTTTGGGCGTTGTCGGAGGCTCAGGCACGGGCAAGTCAGTCTTGCTCAATACGGTGATCGGATTGAAAAGCCCCGACGGTGGACAAGTTAAGGTGTTTGGTCAGGACATCCATACCGCCGACCGTAAAGGCTGGAGTGATATTGAACGGCGGTGGGGCGTTTTGTTCCAACAAGGGGCCCTGTTTTCCAATCTAACGGTCCGCGAAAATGTTGCGGCACCGCTTTACGAGCACACCGACCTTCCGCGCTCCAAGATCCATGAATTGGCGGACCTGCGCCTTGGCCTAGTTGGCCTAGCCCCAGAAGTCGCCTTGCAGAAACCCGCAGAATTATCGGGGGGGATGCGCAAGCGTGTCGGTCTGGCAAGGGCGCTTGTTTTAGATCCAGACCTATTATTTCTCGACGAGCCCACAGCTGGTCTTGACCCCATCGCCGCGGCCGCCTTCGATGACATGATCCTTGACCTATCCCGCAGTCTGTCCCTGACCGTCTTCATGATCACCCATGACCTGGACAGCCTCTATACGATCACAGACAGAGTCGCGGTGCTGGCGGACAGGAATATGGTTGCCGTCGCCCCAGTGGAAACACTGGAAAAGTCGGATCACCCCTGGATTCAAGCCTATTTCCTGGGTCCCCGCGGCCGCGCTGCGGGCCAACATAAACAGAGGACATTGGTCTGATGGAAAAAGACGCCAATTATGCTGTCGTCGGCCTTTCGACCCTGTTCCTCTTCTTCGGTGTGGTGATTTTTTCAGTCTGGCTTGCCCGGTTCAGCTTGAATCGGGACTTCGATTCATACGACATCAATTTTCCCGGCCCGATCAGTGGCTTGAGCCAGGGCGGTGAAGTTCGGTTCAATGGGATCAAGGTTGGCGAAATCACCAAAATCGAGCTGACCAAGTCGAACCCCAAAAATGTCACGGCGCATGTACGCATGGGATCGGACGTACCGGTCCGCGCCGACTCCTATGCCACCATCGAACCCTTAGGGATTACTGGGGTCAGCTTTATCCAAATTTCGGCCGGATCTGCAGCCCGCCCCCTGCTCAAAAACAATACGCCCATCGGCAAGGTCCCGCTCATTCTCTCACGGCGCAGTGCCCTTTCAGGCTTACTTGAAGGCGGCGGCACGGTGCTGGCACGGACTGTAGAGGCCCTGGATCGGGTCAACAGGGTGCTCTCAGATCAAAACATCAGGACCTTCGGTCGGACGCTTGACAATGTGCAGACCGTTACCGCCGAACTGGCGGCAAAAAAGCAACTGATCGGTGATGCTCAATTGGCGCTTCAGCATATCGACGCGGCGGCCCAACAGGTCACGGCCCTGTCCGCTTCAAGCCAATCCCTGGTGGACGGCGAAGGCCGGCGCAGTTTGAAATCCGTTACAGACGCCGCCCTTGAGACTCAAAGTGCCGCAAAGGATCTGCGCGCCATGATGGGTAAGCTCGATGGACCGACCAGTGAGTTTGCGGCCAACGGCCTGCCCCAGCTGACGGCGGCGGTCAGCTCACTGCAATCCACGGCCCAGTCTTTGGACCGTCTGGTCAGAGAGATTGAGTCCAACCCCCAGGCCCTGGTCACAAAATCGCCCGCTGCTGAAAAAGAGGTCAAGCCATGAATCCGATTGCTAAAGGTTTTATGGTCGCGCTCCTCCTTGGCCTCGGCGGTTGTGTGACCCTGTTTCCGAAAGTCACCCCGTCGCAACTCTATCGATTTGATGGACGACTATCGGAGGTCGCCGCCACAAACCCGGCCCCATCCCGTGTTGGCGTCGTGCGCACAGGGGGCAGTTTCAACGCCGCCGCCGCCGGCGACCGGATTCTGACCGTGACGGGTTCACAGGTGGCCTACCTTGCCAAATCCCGGTGGGCGGAACCGGCGGAGGTCCTTTTCAACGAGGCGCTGCTCAGGGCTTTCAATGCTGGTCCCGGACCTGCCCGTCTGGTCATTCGCGGCGAACCCGCCCGGGCCGATTATACGCTGAGACTCGATGTCCAGAGGTTTGAAGCGGTCTATGATCGCGGTGCGCGTGCGGCACCTGAGGTGTGTCTGGAGATTCATATGGTTCTGAGCCGCACGAGTAATCCGGCTCAGATCAAGGATGAGACCTTAGCGGTGAAGGCAAGAGCATCTGACAATCGGGTTTCGGCCATTGTCAGAGCCTTCGATCAGGCGGTTGGAAAAGCCGTGGCCGCCATCATCGCCAAAACCAATTCCGGTATAACGGCGACTTAGATGTGAGTCTGTTCCGATAACCGACCCCCGCTCACGGCATCCCGCTCTAAATCCCGGCGATCCGCTTGGCCGCGGTGACTGTATTGACAAGCAAACAGGCGACAGTCATCGGCCCCACCCCGCCGGGCACGGGTGTGATCGCATAGGCGACTTCCCTCGCGGCTTTGTAATCCACATCACCCACTAACTTGGTCTTGCCCTCTGCGGCCTTAGCCGGGTCCCGGAAGGGTATGGGATTTGTACCGACGTCGATCACCGTAACCCCGGGCTTAAGCCAATCAGCCTTGATCATCTGGGCACGCCCGGCGGCGGCAACCAGAATATCGGCTTCCCGGCAGACCGCCGCTAAGTCCTGGGTGTGAGAATGGGCGATGGTGACTGTGCAGTTCGCTTGAACCAAGAGCTGGGCGACCGGTCGCCCCACCAGGGCAGACCGGCCAATTACCACGGCCCGCTTGCCCGAGAGGTCCTGCCCCAGAGTATCGCGTAACAGAATCATGCAGCCGACCGGCGTGCAGGGGGCCAGACACGGCAGGCCCTGAGCCAGTCGACCTGCATTGATGACATGCAGTCCGTCCACATCCTTGTCAGGATCAATGGCCTGAATAATCGCCTTTTCATCAAGTCCTTTCGGCAAGGGCAGTTGCACAAGTATGCCATGAATGGCCGGGTCGCCGTTCAGGTGTCGGACCAGGGCCAGGAGTTCCGTCTGGGATGTATCTGCGGGCAAGATGTGGGTTACCGAGTGCATCCCCGCCGCCTTGGATTGCTCGCCTTTGGAGCGGACATAGACTTGGCTGGCACCGTCGTCACCGACCAGAACAACCGCCAGGCCAGGCGTCAGCCCATGGTCTGATTTCAACCTGGCCACTTCATCGGCTAGGTCGCGGCGCAGGCGCTCGGCCGTGGCGCGACCGTCGATCATCCGAGCTAGGGGCATGAAGATCAGTCCTTGCTGAAAAGAGACAGATAGGCGTCAACCCGGCCGGCCTCAACATCGGCCAAACTGACGGCTGGCCACCCGACCGTCATCTTGGGGGAGGTGCGCCAAGCCTCAACGATCAGATCGCGAAATTCACCGGCACCGGCCGCAAGGCGTTCCAGAGCAAATGCAATCCCTTTCGGGTTCACGCCTTGGAAGCCACCCTGTTTTTCCAACTCGTAAAACGGAATGACCGACCGCCCCGTCTTCAATAGGTAGGCCGCAATCCGCAGGTCCAGAGGACCATCAGCAACGACTGGGGACGAGATAGCCCGGCGAACATCTGCTTCCCGGATATTAGCAGCGACAAAATCGCTTTCAAACGGGCCATGTACCTGGCCAGGGTATAGCCTTGAGGATTGGGAAAATCACCCCAGCCATTAAAATGGACTGTAAGATGAAGAGGTTGTGACCCATCCCCTAAATAATGCGAAAGCTGACCTAAGGTCACAAGGATCAGATATTCCCGCCGCGCCCGGTCGGCGTTGAGCCAAGCCCGACGCTCAGGGTTCCGTTCGAGGCGTTCCGCCGCAGAAATCACACGCCAGAAGGCCAAGTCCTTGGTCAGTTGCTGCTGGGCGTCCAGGATCGCATAGGGCAGGTAGCCTGCATCCCAACTATTGGTCCCAGCGATCTTCAGGGCCGCTTCATAGTCCTTGCGCGTAGCGGGTAGGGTTTCCAGCCGGGGGCCTCCCAGAATGGACCCATCATCCATAATATCGAGGAAATGTGCCGGGTCACGGTTCTGGTCGTGGACCTTTCCAGCCCCCTTCCAACGGTCCGGCTCCCGGGCCAGTTCACCCACATCCGCAGCGGCCTTAGGGGTGCGCAGAAATGGCGGCAGATCTGCTGGCAAGGACTCTAAGGCAGCCTGGGCGATCATGCGGTGCCCCGATCCCCCCCAGGCCAGGGCGTGCCCAGGAGAGAGCCAAACCAAGAAGCAAAGGGTAAGGGCAATAGGTTTCATGTCTGCGGTGTGCTGGGGAATCTGCTGGAAGGCAAGCACCTCAGACGGTGGCAAGTCCGAGTTCCGACTCTACCCGCCTAATCCACGTCAAAATCGCGGGATAGACTGATAGATCGAACCCGCCTTCTCCGGCCATCCGGGTATAGGCCACCAGGGCGATGTCGGCCACGCTGAGCGCACGACCAACCAGAAAGCGTGACTTTTCCAGCGCCGTCTCCATCACCGTCAGGGCGGCATGACCTCGTTCCACCAGACGCGGTTCAAGCTCTGCAACCGGTTTACCGAGATAGCGGACCTGAAATCTTGCGACGGCCACATAGGGTTCATGGCTGTACTGTTCCCAGAACATCCATTCCAGGACCTTGGCCCGATCATAGGCATCTTCCGGGATCAGAGGTGAACCCTGCGCCAGATGCAGCAGAATGGCATTGGACTGCGAAAGAGCGCGTCCGTCATCGAGAATAACCAAAGGCACCTGGCCTGCGGGATTCAGCGCCAGAAAGTCCGGCGTGCGGGTCTGGCCCTTCAGTATGTCGGTTTCCACCCAATCATAGGTTAGCCCCAGACGGTCAGATAACCATTTGATCTTCAAGCAATTTCCAGAAATTGAATCGCCGTATATCTGCAATTTTTATGCTCCAGACATGATCCTGGGCAATTAGAGCATGTGCGAGGGCTCTTGCCATGCCTATTTCCTTCAAGCCCGCCATTGAGAGAATAGGACCCTGGCCGCAGGTCGATCACACCCAATCCGCACATACCCTCGTGGAGGACCTTTCTGCGTTCCATGAGTTGTGAGGTACGCCGCAAGTGGCTAAATCCTCGCTGACAGAACAAGGACGAAGAAAGACGCCGTTATGGGACGCCGCCTCGCCGCCCTGGCCGCGCTGCCGCTTTTATTCGCAGCGAACCTCGCCCATGCCGAGCCTGCCCCAGGCGATCCGATTGGTGACATTCTGCTGGGGCTTCTGACGGGGGCCATTCCCGGCTCCCCGACCTATCAGATGAAAGCCAGCCTCTATCATGCCGGCGCGCGCGGGGTTGGAGCCCTGGACTCCTTAGGGTGTCGGGTGGTGGCGATGCGGACGGCCGCCACCGACACCCGGATCATCCCAAAGCATTCGGTTCTATTCATCAAGGAAACCGTCGGCCTGCCCATGCCGGACGGGGGTCTTCATGACGGCTATTGGTACGCCTCCGACACCGGCGGCGGGATCAAGGGCTCGCGGATCGACCTGTTCACCGGTATGAGCACCCAATCCACCTCGCCGTTTCGTGGGCTAAATCTGGCTCAAGTATCTGTCAGCGCTGTCGGCGTTTTTCGCGGCTGCCACCAAATTAGGTTTCGACGAAGGCCCGCTCCAGAACATAGTCCCCCGGGGCGGCCAGGGAGCCTTCCACATAGCCCTTGGATTCCAATAGAACCTTCAGATCCGCGAGCACCGAAGGGCCTCCGCAGAGCATTAGGCGGTCGGTTGTCGGGTCAAGGTCAGGAAGTCCCAGATCGCGGCACATCTGGCCCGAGGCAATCAGGTCGGTAATCCGTCCCTGAGTCTTGAAGGCCTCCCGGGTGACGGTGGGATAATATCGCAGCTTTCCACCGATGATCTCACCGAGAACCTCGTCACGAGGTAGGTCTTTTTCGAACATGTCCTGATAGTTGAGGTCCGCAACCCGACGGACGGTATGGGTGACGATAACCTCATCAAACCGGTCATAAACCTCCGGATCGCGGGCAAGGCTGAGCCAGGGGGCAAGGCCGGTGCCCGTGCCGAGCATGAACAGCCGCTTGCCAGGCTTTAGCCCATCCAGAACCAGGGTTCCCGTCGGCTTACGCCCGATCAGAACCTTGTCCCCCACGCTGATCGTTTGAAGTCGCGAGGTTAAGGGCCCGTCGGGGACCTTAATGGAATAGAATTCCAGCTCATCGTGCCAGGCCGGACTGGCGATAGAATAAGCCCTGAGCAGCGGCTTACCGTCCACCTCAAGACCGACCATGACAAACTGCCCGCTCTGAAAGCGGAAGGATGGATCGCGCGTGGTCCGGAAGGAAAACAGCCTGTCCGTCCAGTGCTGAGTCCAGGTGACCGTTTCGGTCAGAAACGCACTCTTCTTGGCAACCGGGGCCGCTATAGATTCAGTCATTCTGGGGTCTTCTGATACAGCGACGCTGGAGCCCTATGCCTTTAGCCGAATTTGTCTCAGGGGACAAAAGGCCACCTTGAGATATATCAGACCCACCCAGGACGCTGGCTTCAAGCGGGAAACACATGTCAAATTCGCATCCCTAGATGTCGCTGCCGACATGGACGACAGCCCCCGGCGCGCGCGCGATATGGATGCCACACTCGGTTTTTCAGACCCCGCCCAGCGTCCAGCCCGGACATCTTCATCACCTTGAACCGCCTGGGTGCAGGGCCAACAACCGATGGACGGGAAACCTTGGGCCACCAGGGGGTGAGCCGGGAGCTGATAGTCCGCCATATAACCGTCAAGCTCGGCCTTGCCCCAATTAGCGAGGGGATTGAACTTGATCTGATGGTCTAGGCCCTCGACCACGGGCAGGCTGATCCGATCCCCGCCATGAAAGCGTTTGCGACCGGTAATCCACGCCCCATAACCGGCCAAGGCACGATCCAGCGGCAGGACCTTGCGGATATGGCAACATCGGTCCGTATCGGTCTGCCAGAGTTTGGCGGTCGGATCGGTGACGGCAAGGTCGGTGAAGGCGGGACGAAGATCTTGCACAGCGCTAAGGCCCAGCCGTCCGGCCAGGGCCCGTCGATAGTCCAGGGTCTGTGCGAACAACAGGCCCGTATCAAGGAACAAGATCGGCATGTCGGGCTTTACCCGAGAAACCATGTGCAGAAGCACCGCCGACTCTGCGCCGAACGACGACACCAGGGCCAGACGATCTCCAAAAGCGGCGACCGCTGAATTCAGGATCGTTAAGGGATCTGCATACCGCAACTCCGCATCCAGACGACCGGCCCATGAGGTGGTCTCGTCCCGGTCATAGGCCATGAAAATCAGCGTCCCTCACGCGCGATGAAGGCGGGCGGGCGCGTGTCAGCGGCACGCTGGTAGACATGCCGGTGGCGATGCACCGACCTTGCCCATTGATCTGCCGTGGCCCCGTCAGCCGGTTCAAAGGCGTTAAAGCCACAGCGGACCATGAAGCCCGCCTGGTCGCGAAGCACCTCACCGACAGCCCGGACTTCTCCAGAAAATTTCAGGCGCTGTACCAATAGATGCGCCGAAGTGAAGGCCCGTCCGTCACGAAATTTGGGAAAGGCTAGGGCCACCACAGAAAGGCCCGCCAGATCATAAGACAGCGCCTCAACCTCATCGGCGGGTTCTAATCGGACGCCGACCCGACGATCTTGGCCGATAAGGTTATCCCCGTCAGTCTGGAAGCGCGCGAAGGAGACAATGACATCGCCGTCCGGGGTTTCCTGATCGTCAGCGACGGCGGTGAATGGATCATCGGTTTCGACGAAATCATCCGCTACCCGCTTAATGAGCTTCGGCATAGACCGCCTCCTTGAATGGGGCCTCGCCGGTGCGGCGATAGGTATCGAGGAAACGCTCATCCCCCCGGCGTTCGCGAAGATAAACCTCCACTAGGGCGTCAACGGCGTCCGTTACCTTGTCCAGCGGCAAGGCAGGCCCCAAAATCTTGCCGAGGCTTGCATCCTCCCCGCCGGAACCGCCCAGGGTCAGCTGATAGAATTCCTCACCCTTCTTATCGACACCCAAAATGCCGATATGCCCCACATGGTGGTGGCCGCAGGCATTGATACAGCCGGAAATCTTGATCTTCAGCTCTCCAACCAGCTCGGCACGATCCTGATCTTCGAAGCGACGGGCAATATCCTGCGCCACAATGATCGCGCGCGCATTCGCCAGGGCGCAGTAATCCAGGCCTGGACAAGCAATTATGTCACTGATCAAATTGATGTTCGGCGTCCCGAGGCCTGCTGCGGCCAAGGCGCGATAGACGACAGATGCATCGTTCAGTTTCACATGGGGCAGGACAAGGTTCTGCTCATGGGTAACGCGAATATCATCTAGGCCGTAACGCTCGGCCAGATCAGCCACCACATCCATTTGATCAGAAGAGGCATCGCCCGGGGTTTCACCTATGGCCTTCAGAGAGACTTCGACAATGGTGTAGCCCTGACGCTTGTGCGCTTTAAGATTGTTCCGTGCGAACCGGGCAAAGCCGGGGTCCTCAGATAAAGCGGCCTCAAAGGTCTCTGACCGCGCGGGTAAGGTCTCAAAGGCCTTGGGTGCAAAGGCCCCGCGAATCCGGGCGATTTCGGTATCGGGCAGGTCACCCGCGCCCCCGACCCTAGACCATTCTTCGTCCACCTGGCGGGCAAATTCTTCGCGCCCCAGGGCGGCCACCAGGATTTTGATCCGGGCCTTGTAGATATTGTCCCGCCGCCCGTGCCGATTGTAGACCCGCAGGATCGCCTCAAGGTAGGAAAACAGCCTATTGGCCGGCAGAAATTCCCGAATGGTCGGGCCGATAAAAGGCGTCCGCCCCATGCCGCCACCGACAATCACCTCGAACCCCAGGGTTCCGTCCCGGGCGCGACGAACCATGAGGCCGATGTCATGGGCCCTGGCAACGGTCCGATCCTTGGCGGACGCGGTAATCGCGATCTTGAATTTGCGCGGCAGGAAGGAAAATTCCGGATGCAGGCTCGACCATTGTCGGATGGCTTCTGACCAAACCCTGGGATCGTCGATTTCGTCGGCTGTGGCCCCGGCATAAGGGTCCGCTGTGACATTGCGAATGCAATTGCCGCTGGTCTGGATTGCGTGCATGTCAATGCTCGCCAGGGCGTCCAGAATGTCTGGGGTATCGCCCAGCTTAACCCAATGAAATTGCAGGTTTGTTCGAGTGGTAAAGTGGCCATAGCCCTTGTCATACCGCCGCCCGATCTCGGCCAGCTTACGAAGCTGTCGGCTGTTCATCGAGCCATAGGGGATTGCCACCCGCAGCATGTAGGCGTGCAATTGCAGATAAAGCCCGTTCATCAGACGCAAGGGCTTGAACTGATCTTCCGTGATTTCACCAGCAAGGCGGCGCTCCACCTGGTCGCGGAACTCCGCAGACCGGTCGGCCAGGATGTCACGATCGAGGCTGTCGTACTGATACATGCCCCTTCTCCTATTTACGCTTGATTAGGTTGACGCGCCCCGATGATCGCGCGGCACCATGGGCATGTTGCAAGATCAGAACGGCATCGCTGCCCTCGGCCTGCTTGCCATGATGGCGATGGTTGGTGGGACCTAAGGCCCGAATCCGCTCCCGATAACTGATCGGGACCCACAAGCCTTCGCTCTCGGCGAGGTCGATAAGATAGGCGTCCACCACCACGGTCAGTTGAGACTTGGCCTGCCCCTCGGCAACCAGGGCTGGGGTGTCAGCCTCGAACAGCTCCGCCTCAGAGAACCGCTCAACCCAAGCCCCCGCCTTCCAGAAAACCACCTCACCGTCGATCAGACGATTGGCTGTCAGAGCCTTCATGCCCCGACACCGGCGATAAGATTGTCCAGGACCGGAACCCGGTCGACCTCGTCCCTCCCGGCCAGGGCCATGGCTTCTCCGACCATCAGCAGGGCCGGGCCGGTCAGGGTTGACGCCGTCATTGCGAGATTTCCCAAGGTGGTGGTGATCCTTTGTTCAGAAGATCTGCTTGCATCGACGACAATCAGGGCCGGTGTTGAGGCCGCCCGACCGGCTCCCAGCAGCCGCCCGGCAATCTGCGCTGCCGCTGATAGCCCCATATAAATCACCACCGTATGATTGGCCCGGGCCAGGGCGGCCCAGTCCAGATCGGGTTCCTGGTCGCGCGCCGCATGGCCTGTTACGAATGTGACCGCCTGAGCTGTGGTGCGGTGAGTGAGAGGTGCGCCCGCCGAGGCCGAGGCCGCCAGGGCCGCCGTTACGCCTGGGACAATATGGCAGACCACGCCTGCAGCCCTGCAGGCCTCCAGCTCTTCACCGCCACGCCCGAAAATAAAGGGGTCGCCCCCTTTCAACCGGACCACCGTCAGCCCCTCCAGGGCGAAGGCGACCAGCATGGCGTTTATTTCAGCCTGGGCATAGGTGTGCCGCGACTTGCGCTTGGCCGCCGAAATCAACTGGGCCGCCGCTGGGGCTAAATCCAAAATGTCGGAGGAGACCAAACCGTCATGCACCACGACATCGGCCGTTCCAAGCACCCGAAGCGCCTTGATCGTCAGGAGGTCGGGATCGCCCGGCCCCGCCCCTACCAGCCAGACAGTGCCCGGGGCCTTCGATGTCTCGCCCTTGAGCAGAACCAATCCGGCTTTAGATTTTGGTGATGCGGGACGGGACATGCCGATAGCTTCTCTAATACGCATTCGAACTGAGGATGACCTGCGTCAAATGTGCCTCAGACCCCGAAAATCCGGCATGAGAAAACAGATGATACAGTGATCAAGACTTGCAAATAGGTCGCCACCGTCCCAATTCGCAACCCAAGGACTTCTCTTGGGGCTGTCAGGAAAACTCGTGGAACGAAATACCGATCGCCGCCGGTTACCACCCTTAAACGCCTTGCGGGCGTTTGAGTCCGCCGCCCGGCACCTCAATTTTTCCCGCGCGGCAGACGAGTTGTCGGTGACCCCCGGCGCGGTGAGCCAGCAAATTCAGAACCTGGAAGACTATGTCGGTGCCCCGCTTTTCAAGCGCACGCCAAAAGGTCTGCTACTCACCGATGCCGCTCAGACCGCCCTGCCCTCCTTGCGTGAAGCCTTTGATCGTCTGGCCGAAGCGGCGTCCATGTTGACCGCCGCGGTTGATGGTCGTCGCCTGACCCTAACGGCGGCCCCCTCCTTTGCCGCGAAGTGGTTGGTGCCCCGCCTGGGCAAGTTCGAACAGAAGCACCCCTTGGTCGATGTCTGGCTCTCAGCGGGTCTGGACCTGGTGGACTTGACGGCGGGCGAGGTTGACCTCGCCATCCGCTATGGCGGCGGTCGCTATCCCGGATTGGAGGTTCATCGACTGATCGGCGAAACCGTCATCCCGGTAATCAGCCCCGAGCTTCACGCTCAAACCCCGCTGAATGATCCCAAGGATCTAGCCGCCCATGTGCTGCTGCACGATGGATCACCTGACCCGGACGACAGTTGTCCAGATTGGACCATGTGGCTGGCCGCACGGGGCATGAAGAGCGTGGACGGCGCACGGGGACCCCGGTTCAATCAGTCGAGTCTGGTCATTGAAGCCGCCGTCAACGGTCGCGGCGTCGCCTTGGCTAAACGGACGATTGCCCAGAATGATCTGGATGCTGGACGACTGATCTCGCCCCTCCAAATCTCGACGGCGGTGGATTTCGCATATTACCTTGTTCACCCCAAGGCCAAGGGACGACTGCCACAGGTTAAGGCTTTTATCAGCTGGATTATTGCCGAGGCCAACGCCCATGAGGCGGCCTTGCGGGCCATCGACAACGGAGCGGGGATCTAAACCTTCCCCTTCAGGAAATTCAGGGCGCGCTCGTGCGCATAGGCCGCAACATCCTGCAGGGCCAAATCCAGGGCGTCACGGACGGCGGTAAGCCTATGCGGGCCTTCGTTTTCACAAACCTGACAGACATCCCCAAGGTCAAAGGCCCCCACCGCCCGGGCGGTGCCCTTGATGGTATGAACCGCATCCTTCCAGCCGTCCGCCGAGGGATCGAGTAAGGGCATCCATATCCGGGCCTGCTCGCGGAACAGGCCCAGCACCTCATCCACAAGCTGGAAATCGCCCGCAGCATAGTCCTCCAGATAGCGAAAATTCACCGCGCCGCTGAGGTCACGCTTAGCCATAACTTTCTTCCGTTTTCGCGCCTTGCTTTCGGGGCTGCATCCAGTATGTTCCGCGCCCTTGCCGACGACCACCACAAAGTGTGCGATCTGGCTTAGGGTGCATAGCTCAGTTGGTAGAGCAGCTGACTCTTAATCAGCGGGTCGTAGGTTCGAATCCTACTGCACCCACCACGTTCGTGGTGATAAAATTCTTTAAAATTCAATCCTGTGGAACATATTCTGTAATCATAGCACTGTTATGCGGGCCTCAATCGAGCCCACCAGATCCGGTGAGGTTTTGGGCATAACCGTCGGTGCGCACAGGACACGTTTCAGTGTGTAAATCCTCAAGGCGGTGCCTTAACTTCTGCTCACTGTGTATCTTCGTACGAGTCGAGGCGACCTTCGGATCCGCCGGATCGTCTCACCGCGAGCCTTAATCCGGGGGCTTAATAGCTTGCTCGACTTGAAACGACTGAAGACTTGGTTTGATGCCGTAGATTGGAAGCGCGGTGTCGATTATTTTGAATCCGGCGCTATCTTGGATCTCTTCTTCGATCACGAAGAGGATATGTGGTGTGCCGAGGTTCGAGGGCGATCGGCCGATGCCTATCAGGTCATCATCCCCTGGCCCTTAACGACCTACGGCGAGGCAGCTTGCACCTGTTTTCTCGAGTCGGGTTGTAAGCATATCGTTGCAACCCTGTTGGCGATTCACCACAAGATCGGGCTTGAAAAGGTTTCCGATGCGCCCGCCAAGACCCAACCTCAACGCCCGGCACAGGTGCAAAAGTGGCTTGATGAACTGACTCAGGCCGCGCAGGGGGGGGCTGCGGCACCCAAGCCGTCCTCAGACACCCCAACCCTCGACATCCGGATCGACTTGAAGGTGTCGGCGGCCCAGGGGTTGCCGGAGCTTGTTGCCTATGGCGTCCACCTGAACAAGAATGGGGAGGTCAGTAAGCGATTGCCTCGCCGAATGACCTTTGGTGCGCTTTATAACCCTGAACTCCGCGCCCAGACCCCCCGGGAGACTCGGCAATGGATTCAGGAGATCGAACTCCTCCATGCCGAAAGCAGGGGCTATTACGCAGCGAACCACGCCCCAGATCCGAGAGGCCTCGCTGACCTCATTCTCGCCGTGGCGAAGGCCGGAAAACTTCACTGCGACGGGGTAAACACGCCGGCCCTGACCTTATCCGAGACGATGGACCTAGCCCTTAAGTGGGTCCTCAACCAGGACGGGTCGCAAAGCGCGCATCTGGTCGGCCCCGAAGGTCAGGCCGTCAGCGTTCTGGAAACGGTGCCGGCGCTTTGGCTGTCGAAAACCGACCGGATGATAGGGCTCTTAGGGCCCGAAGTGCCCGTCAAAATCTTGAAATTGTTAAGCCGGGCCCCGCCCCTCCGAGCTGAAGACTTCAATGCCGTCGAAGTCTCGCTTGCAGACCTGGGGGTGCCGGAAGCCTTCCGACCCAAGGCAATCAAGCAGCGACGGATACGCGGAACAACCCCCCAACCACAACTTATCCTGAGCGGTGCGAAAGGACGATCCGCCGAAGCCCGGGTTTGGGGTAGGTATGCCTATGGCAACAGTTCGGGTGGACTTACCGTACCGGCTCTATCGCTGTTCTTCGATTATGGCGGCCAAATTGTTCCGGCAGACCGCGCTGAAACCCACGCCTATGTTCAGGCCGGAGAACTCGTGATCCTGGAGCGGGATGTGCAGTTTGAAGCCGACCTCCTGGCCGATCTACTGGCGGAGGGCGTTCTTGGTCCTGATAAGTTGAAATCCGTTAGGTTGGTGTCGGCGCGTGATCCGAACACCTTCTTCCTGCCTCCCCCGAGGCGGCTTTCGCAATTTGATGCCGAAACCGCCCTGAAGGCGGGTGGTCAGCACGGTCGCCGCAGAAAGGCCGACCCGAATAAAGTCATCATGATGCTTGACCGTGGAACCCTGACCTTTCAACAGGTTCCGATAGAGACCCTAGCCTTCGTCGAGGCGGGCCTGCCGAGGCGCAAGGCGCAAAACTGGAATATCCAGGTTCATAAGAGTTGGCCGCTTAAGGAATCAACGCTGTGGTCGGATATTACCGCAAGGATCAAGGACACTGAGCGCGGGCTGAAGCTTGACCTTATGCTGGATCGCCAGGGTGCCCGTCTGGATCTTGCTCCCCTGATCACCGAGATTTTTGGGCTCCTGCCGCTCGATGCCGCTGGCAACCTGCCCAAGAATTTTGATCTCGAGGCGGCCCTGGCTGGGACATCGATTCTGATGGCTGACGGCAAGAAGACCTGTACCTCCATCGAGCCCAGACTGTTGGCAAGGATCATCCGCAGCCTGCTGGACAATGTCACAAATCTCGAACCCTTTCATCCGGCCGAAGCCGGGCGCTATCGGGATTTTGCCGACGACCTAGCTGACAGCGGCATTACCCTGGAGGGGGATGACAGCCTGCTTGAGCGTGCAGCCCGTTTGCAAGGTCTCAATGAACGTATCGAAGCATCGCCGCCTGCCACCTTCAAGGGTCAGCTTCGCCCCTATCAGCTGGTGGGTTATCAGTGGATCAAAACCCTTCGCGAAACCCAATTTGGCGGGGTTCTGGCCGATGATATGGGCTTGGGTAAAACTATTGAGGCCCTTGCCTTTCTGGCCGACCTGCACTTGGAACAGAAGAACGCCATGCCGTCTCTGGTTATCGCACCGACGAGCGTTGTCGGAGCCTGGCAACGCGCTGCAGAAACCTTCACCCCGGATCTGAAAGTGGAAGTCCTGCACGGACTCCGCAGGCATGGTCGGCTTGAGGTGGATGATCTGGCCCATATCTATGTCACGACCTATGCCCTATTGCACCGTGATCGCGCGGTCTTGAACGCTAGGCATTGGGCCTGCGTCATCGCCGATGAGGCGCAGGCGGCAAAGAACCCGACCTCCAATGCTGCAAAACGCTTAAGGGAACTGAATGCAGATACTCGGCTGGCCGTGACCGGCACACCGGTTGAAAACAATCTGAAGGATCTCTGGTCGCTATTTGACTGGGTGGTCCCCGGCCTGCTCGGTAATCGCGAGAAGTTCACCACCCTTTACCGCACGCCCATCGAACGGATGGGATCGGAGTCGGCGCAGGCGCTTCTCAATGTTCGGACCAGGCCCTTTATCCTGCGCCGCACCAAGGAAGAGGTCGAGACCGACCTGCCATTAAAGACCGAAATTATCGAAACCGTAGCCCTGGGTGAGGACCAGCAGGTCCTATATGAGAGCGTGAGGCTGACTATGGACAGCCAGGTCCGTAAAATGATCGCCGCCAAAGGCATTGTGGCCAGCCACATTTCGATCCTCGCGGCCCTTTTGCAACTACGTCAGGTCTGCTGTGATCCAAGACTATTGAAGACGGTCAAGGGGTCGCCGCCGCCCAGTGCGAAATTTGAGCGCCTGTTCGAAATGCTGGAGAGCCTATTGGCCGAGGGCAGACGGATCATTGTCTTTTCTCAGTTTGTGGAAATGCTGAAGCTCATCAGAGCCGAAGTCCAGGCGCGGAAATGGCGTTACCAATGGCTTGATGGTGCCACGACCCATCGTGATAAGGTCGTAGATGCCTTCCAGTCTGGCAAGGCAGAGCTTTTCCTGATCAGTCTCAAAGCTGGCGGGGCCGGGATTACACTGACCGCAGCCGATACCGTGATCCTTTATGACCCCTGGTGGAACCCCCAGGTCGAGCGTCAGGCTATGGATCGTGTCCACCGGATCGGCCAGGATAAGCCCGTTTTCGTTTATCGGCTGGTGAGCGAGGGCACTGTCGAGGAAGCCATCCACCAACTTCAGGCCAAGAAACGCGCCCTGGCTGATGCGTTGTTCGAGGGCGGTGCCACCTCCGGAGCGGCATTCACCCCTGAAGATATCGATTTGCTCCTGCGCCCGATTGAAAACAGAAGGTCGAAAGTTAATTGAGTTTGGGGCGGAAGATAAATTTCAAATTCGGGCCGCACGGTGGGCGTGCGAAGTCTCATCAATCAATTACCAAAGAACGGGAAGACCTGTTTCACGGGCCCTTGTGATATTTTTCACATTTGTGCATCCAAGGTCGGACTAGAGTGGGGCGCGCCAGATGAGCGATACGGTCGTTGCCGGGATTAATTTAGAAGATGTGCTGCCCGAGGCGCTGGCAGAGGCCTTTTGTGCTCTGGCAACGCGCATTCACGCGCGCCGGGGCCAGATGCTGATCGCCCAGGCGTCTAATGCTGACGATGTTTATCTCATTCTTTCCGGCAGGGTGAAATTCTCGGTTTTCTCCGCAAACGGTCGCGAAACCATTCTGCGTGAGATGGGTCCTGGATGCCTTTTTGGGGAACTGGCAGCAATCAATGGGCAATCCCGATCCGTTAGCGTCATTGTGGTCGAAGATGCCGACCTTGCCCTTACAACCGCCGTCAAGTTTCGGGGCTTTTTGAATGACGTACCGGGAGCTGGTTACTGGATGGCGACCCAACTCGCCGCCCGGGTGCGCGATCTGACGGAGAAATCATCAGAGCTTGCCTCGCTTCCCATGGCCGCGCGTCTCGTCAGCGAACTCCTTCGGCTAACGGCCCCGCAGACCGCCGAAGGCGATACCGCCGACATCACCAGACTGCCCACCCACGCGGATTTGGCGGCCCGTATCGGAACCCACCGCGAGGCCGTGACCCGCGAGCTTCGCCGGCTTGCGCAGGATGGTTTTGTGTCACAGTCGGGAAGACGACTGACCGTTCGCTCGCGCTCGGCGCTCAAAGCCCTATTAGCCCGCCTGTCGCGTTAATGAATTCTGTCCGACAAGAACGGCGACGGATCACGCTTCTGTTTTCGGACCTGACAGATTCAACTGGAATTTCGGCTGGGCTCGAACCTGAACAGTTTGCCGACCTGCTGGAGCAGATCAGAACCATAGCACACCGGGTGATACCCCGGCATGGGGGGGAGATCGTCCGCCTGGATGGAGACGGAATGCTGTGCCTGTTCGGCTTTCCAGAACCGCAGGAGGATGCCGGGCGACGCGCGACGGAGGCGGCGCTCGATCTGCACGACGCCATCTCGTCCCACGACATGAGCCAGGCCTTGGGAGATCGCCACCTGCGCCTTCACAGCGGCATACATGCCGGTCTTGTCTTATTGCGGGGAGGAGACATCGTCCGTGGAAAGTATGAGGTTTTGGGTGATGCCACGAACATTGCAGCCCGTCTGTGTGATGCGGCTGCGCCCGGAGAAATTCTGGTCAGCACCGAGACCTTAGGGGGAGACCAGCACTTCTTTCTCACCGGACCCCTTCGGGCAATCAAACTCAATGGTCGAAGCGCGCCGGTATCATCTCTACCGGTCAAGAGCCGGGCGGGTCTTAATCGTCGCTATGAGGCCCGTGAGCGGGCGGGGTTGGTGCCGTTTCAAGGACGGACAGATGAACTCCATACCGTCCGCGATTGGCTCTCGCGATCTTCCGCGGACCCCGTCATTCTCGGCCTGCATGGACCGGCGGGCATTGGAAAGAGCCGCTTCCTGGTCGAGCTAACAAAGGTGGCTTCAGAACAGGGCTGGCGGGTAGTTCAAGGCTATTGCGAATCGTATTTGAGCGCCCGTCCCCTTCAACCTCTTCGTCAGATTGCCACGGCGCTCAGAGGTGAACAGGCGCGCAAGACCACCTCTGATGTTGAAATTTTGACCGCTGATGCCTTGACCGAAACCGTCTCAGGCGAGCGGATTCTTATGGTCATCGATGATTGGCAATGGGCCGACGACGCCACCCGTGATTTGCTCAATGCGCTTCTGAGGCGAATAAACCCTTCTCAGTTCAGATGTGTTCTGGCCTCGCGCGTGGACGACTTCGGGGCGCTCGGCCCGGCATCCTTAACCCCGCTCGCTCTCGCGCCATTTGACCGGGACACCACGACGGTAACGATTGGCCAGATTCTCGCGGCCCCTGACCCATTTGTGATTGATCAGATTCAGCAGGCCTCCGGTGGGAGCCCGCTTCTCATTGAAGAGTTGTGCCATGCGGTCACCGCAGGCGGTGATGCCCCAGGCAGCGACCTTCGCGGTGCCTGGTTCGATCAGGCAGTTCAGGCTCGTTTTGATCGCCTGGAGGCGCATGACCAGGACTTTCTAAACCGCTCAGCAGTGATCGGTTACATCGTCCCGATCTGGCTGATGGACAGATTATACGGCGCACCCATCGACCGGGATCAGCTTGAGCGACTTCAAGCCCTCGACTTCCTATTTCCTGGAGAGACATTTGAAACCTTCCGATTCAAGCATGGCCTGACCCGTGACGCCCTCTATGCTGGCATAGGTCGGTCGGAGCGTCTGAGGCTCCACGCACAGGTGTTTGATACCTTGGAACACGCGGTTCCAGAGCGCGGCTGGGCAGTGTTGCTTGACGCCCTGGCCTATCACGCCCTGGCCTCCGGTAATGCCGAGAAGGGCCTGCCACTCGGGATCGCGGCCGGGGACGCGGCCTTGTCTGCCGGAGCTTTGGACCGGGCCCAAGGTCATTACCTGGCTAGCCTTGAAGGGCTAAACGGCATTTCGCAGGCCGAAGCACGGCGTGATGCAGCCTGGTCATTGCTGAACAAGTTTGGCCTAGCCTGCATTGTTGACCCGTCACCTGACCAGCTTCTCGTCCTCGAGCGGCTTCAGCGTGAACTTGCCCTTTATGGTACAGATCGCGACTTGCAGCGGGCGGACTACTGGATGGGCTCCATCGCCTACGGCGTGGGTTTAGGTAAGCGGTCTGTCCGGCACCTTCAGGCCGCAAGGCATCGGGCGCAGGCTGGTGGCCGCGAGGACGACGGCCGCCTGATTCAGACCAAGCTCGCGCATTCCCTGTTTGCCAGTGGTCGTATTGCCGAAGCCGTCGAACAATTCGAGGTCATCCTTCCTCAACTCGCCCATGCGAAAGCCGCAATGAACGCGAACTTTCGGCCTATGCCCATGCGGGCTATGCCTTCCTCAATGCCGAACGCGGAGACCATCGTCGGGCCGCAAAGCTGTTTGGACAGGCCGAAGACATTCTGGATAATCCGGCAAGTGCGATGAATGCCAGCATACTGCTTTACCGGTCAGCCGCCCTGATAGATCAGGGAGAGTGGGCCAGCGCCATTATTGCGGCCGAAGCCGTTTTGGCGGTCAGTCATCGTAGCCGGGCGCGTATGCAAAGTCGCACGGGCCGAGCACAAGAGGCCTATGCACGCTGGCACCTGACAAGGGAGCGCGCCCATGTCGATGAACTTGAACAGGTCGCACGCCAATTTCGCACCGGTAACAATAGCCGCCAGCATGTCTCCATGGTCTTCGGCTGGGTGGTTGAAGTGATGACGGAACATGATGAGGCGGAGACCGCCCGGATCTATATGGGCGAGGTCATCAGACGGGTCCGGGAGGCGGGTGATCGGCTGGGAGAGGCCATGGGCTGGCGCGCCATGGCACGGTCGGCCCAGGCGTCGGGCAGCTCAGCGCGCGCTGACCGTTATCTCAGGTTTGCGAAATGCTCCGCAGACCTCCGTCTTTCGCAAGGTGAGGCCGCGCACAATCTCCTTTGTGAGGCAGACCTCCTGTCGGCCCGGGGACACAACCGGCAAGCTCAAGCCAGGCGGGTCATCGCCGGTTCAGTCTTTGAAAGGTTGGACATGCCCTATTACAGAAATCGCGCCCTTACCAATCGCTGATCTTAACAATCAACGAGGCCGGAAGGACCTGGATCGTACCGAACTCAAGAAGCGCAGCAAGAATGCCCATCATCCCGCCCATAGCCATTTTTGCGCCGGGCAAGCATGAACAGGCAGGTTGCTGTTGGGATTTTGGCCGGGTTTGTCCTTCCCGTCTTTCAATTCATAACCTTGAGGGACAGCGACGCGCTTGCCGCCAAAGATGACATCAATGCCGGACCGGCCCGTCGGGTCGTTATGGAGCGATTGTTGACTTGCCGAAACCAGACTGACGAGGACCATGTCCCCCTCGTGCGTCCACGCACCGTCAAGTTTTGAAGAAATGTCATTACCTTTAGAGCGAGCAATTCGAGTTGTCCGTTTGGCTGTCCGAAACAGCATATCCGGTGCCGGGCGTAGGCACATGGCTTGGGACACCGGTGTCCGTAACGAGTCCATCGCACCGGCGAGATTGCCTTCAACAGTCTTACCCTTCAGTGCGGTTTTGAATGCCGCCTGGTGTCGCCAAAGACGTCCGGTATCTATCCATTCGAATAGGATGTTGCGCAGGTTGGCGTCCATCGGCGGGATGGCACCGATCATGGTGCCAATTATGTTCCGGGCGAGAACCTCGTCATCTGAGGTTACCTTAAATAACTGCGCAATGAGCCGGGTTTTAGGAAGATTCACATTCGTCCGATGGAGGGCCACAAATTCACGCCCCGCCTTCAGTATGGCCTTCCCGTGCATTTGCGCGAAATCACGGATGGCCTCGCTGGGGCGCGGGAAGACCGAGCCCCGTGATGGGGCCATGAAATCCCCCGGGCAGACCGCATGGGTCCGCGCAACAGTTGCAGGATCAGTTTGAGAAATTACATCAACAATACGTTTCCATGACCAGCTCTCAGGAAGCAAAGTTTTACCATCGGGCAGACCATACCAAGTCTGCCATATTTCTGCGATTGCAGGTTGAAAATATTCTCTGCGAAGTTCTGCTTTGAAGTAATTATGAGAAATTTTTTCTGCATTTTTTCTATAATTATCCAAAATTTTCTTTCCAGCTTTATAGCCGTCAAGAAAAGCATCATCTTCAGGGTATGAAAAAAGCGCCTTATTAGTCTGAAAAGACTCAGAGTGATAATTGAGCTCTTGTGTTTTATTGTGACCATTTACAGTATATTCGTATAATCCGCGCTCAGGACAAACATATTTGTTGTCGGGTTGTTGCGTTACATAAATCGGCCCCGCATTGGTCTTGATGCGCCGCAATTGCTCCTCTGAGGTGAAATTATTCCAGTCGGTCAGAACCTGCATCACCTGAGGTTGGCCCGCGCAAAGTAGAACATTCTGCTTCTTCCAGTCTGGATTTTGCCAGACTTCAGAGCAGGTCGGATCCTTCATCTCGGCCAGATCTTTTCCAGGCGCGCCTTGGCCTTGGCCGTCAAGGGCCCGTGGATATCCAAGACGCCGCCAGCATAGTCACGAATCGCCACCCAGACATTTGGACTGATGTCGCGCTCAGACGGGTCCTTCGTCATGAAATCATTGAGAATCCGCTCCCACTCACCGGAACGAACAGTCGGCTCAAGTCGCCATAGCCGATCAATGGTTGCCTTACCTAGGGCTTGATCGAGAGGGCCACCGAGCGGTTGGTATCCACCGGTCCACTGATTGGCCATGACTTGAAGGGCCGAGCGTGAGGGTGAAAAGAGGTAAAGTCCCCAGTACAGCGGGGTGAAGGGGTGCCGCCCGGGTTCCGAGCCCCCCAGAGGTTGGGCTGACGGCAGGCTTACATGCAGGACAATCGACTTAGGGCTTCCGTTAGCCTCAACTGTTTGGTGGATAAAACGGAATGACCCCTCCCCGTCCCGGGGGCGAATACCGGTGAGCGGATCATTATGTCCTGAGGCGACATCCGTCGGATTTCCACCGTTCAGCCAACGCTGGATGACCTCGTATTGTTCGGAAATGCTCGCCGCATAGGCCATGAACATGAGGCCTTTTGAGTGATCCTTGTCCTGCCCGAACAACATACCCCGGCGCATAAGACGAGGCGTCGGGCGACCAAATTCCCGACGCACTTCCACAGGAGCCTGGGGGTTATCCTCGGTTCGTCGGGGATTGGCTCGCCTTATGTGGGCTGAATGCGGACAGCGAAGACCAGCCAGATCAGCCCTGTAATCAAAGTCATTGAGATCGCCCATCGCCGTATCGGCAAGCGCCCTGCCCTCCTCATCGCGCCCAAGGACCGCCGCCTTAAGCAGGGCGCGGGCTGCGGGTCGCGTCAATCCAGTCTGATCCGCAATGAGTCCCATTTGCGCGTCGAGCCAAGCATCGAATGCGCTGACCGCCGTGCCAATCTTACGGATAACAAGATAGCTCCCATTTTTCTGAAACTTAAGTGCGGCGATCCGGGGCTCATCGCACCAAGCGGTATTTTCGTCCCAAGGCCGATCCCCCGCGCCCAGCGCATCAAACCCCTTAGGCGGACCATCGCCCCGGTCATTCGCATAGCCTAAGACCACCTCTCCCAAGGCAACCGCATCCCGAGGAAGACCACTCGAACTTTGATTTGGTCGACGCGGTCTGGGTTGGCTGATGCCATCAACAAAGCCGAAATGGTCTATGAATCGACCCTGGTCATCCCGAGCAACATGCAACCACTCGACCGCCTCAAGCGATGCGCCGGGAGCGGCATGGCGTGCCAGGTTGAGCACGCTTTCTTTGAAGGCCTCGGCATCTTGTGTGGCACTGCGCAGTTGCAGTACAAAATCGACTTCCTCCAAGTCCACCGGCTGAAATTTCCGGCTTGAGTCCGCAAGCCCAAGGGCCGCAGGGCCATTGCGCTCGGGACGAATCCAATTGCGCGGATGGTTCTCGCGCATATCGCCAACCAGACCGCTACGTTTTGCCAGTCCCTCACGAAATTCGCTGGGAAAGCAATCCAACACGTCTTTCGACATGCCCAACTCAATCAAACCTTGTGGGGTAAAGGCGATGTTACCGAACATCCCAGATGCAAGGTCCGCTGGTGCCCGGTCCTCAAACGTGATGACTTTGGTCTTCAGGAGCCATTTGATAAAATTACGGGCGCGCTGCGCTTCCCTCACGGTGAACAACATCACCGCGCCCTGGCGGACCGGTTGCCCAGTTGAGCCATGGGCCTTGAGAATGCCGGCCTGGACTTCACGAGCTTCGAATTTCGGATCGGGTTCCGGCGGCGGATCGCCGTGCTGCACCACATCAGCAATGCCGGACTCATACCAATTTAGCGGAACTTTATATATGTTAAGCACGGCCTTCGCCCATCCACAGGGGCCATTTGGATCCTGCTGTTTGAGCCAGGCGAGAATGGGGTCCCAACCTGATAAGATGCTGCGCGTCACCTTCAGAAGGCGATGCCCTTCGCCCTTAAGCTTCGGATCACCCACATGGCCCGTCATCCATTCAGGTGGAAAATAATCGGTAAGTTTATACAGGACATTGAGGGCCTCGAGACCGAGTTCTACGGTCTTTAGGAAATGCGTCTTACGGGTCGCCGCCGCGTCATCGTCCGGATAGGACATGGTCAGTTGTGACAGCCGGATGTCGGTGTCCCCGTGGCGCTGAACCCGCTCAAACTGCGCAAGGTATTTCTGATCGCGGACCGTCACACCGGTGGTGTTATAGAAGATGGCGCTATCCATCTGGTGGTCGCGCACCCATTGAATATACTCGTCGAAGCTGTGCTCCGATGCGGTGACATAGCCATCGCAATTACAAAAAAGCAGATCCAGGAACAGCCCGAGAGGCCGCCAAATCTGACGCATATACGGCTCAAACCCACCGTCGAACGTCGCTGTCAGATAAAGATACCGCTTGGGAGTCAGGGTCAGTTTATGCCCATCACCCTGCACCATACCGAACAAGTTCTTGTCGATCACACCGACCCGGAAATCCAGCAGACTCAGTATGCGCTCTGTAACATCGCTATAAGGCACAATGCGTTCATACTCACGAGCTGCGACCCGGATGCGATTAAGCGCCGTGGCAACAAGCTCAAGCCTCGAGGCGTAGGTGATCGTCTCGAAGGCATTAATGAAGCCGTCCTTGATCGGTGCAACGACAACCAGATCGGATATGCCGTCGATATGCTTTGAGGTTATTTGCTTCATGTCATCCCCTTCTCGGTTCGGCCGCCTGAATTTCTACGGGCGCGACAAAAGCTTGGCACGATCTTGCCGCCTCGGAGTGTGGCGAAAGTCACACTTGCGCCGACCCGGGGGCAGATTGTTTGCCGGCAACCGCCTCCAGATCGGGTTCCTCGCCGGTTAGGCCGCACCTCTTTGCGCCTCAACAGCCCAAGCAGACTTGCCCTTTCGGTCCCGCTCATGAAACAAGGCGGGATTATCGCATCTCACGCGCGACGGGGCAAAGCCCGGCGCAAAACACAGGAAGGAATGCCCGCATGTTCTCCCACATCATGGTTGGAACCAACAATCTGGAGAAGGCTAAGACCTTTTATGATGCCGTCCTCGGCACGCTGGGCATTGGCCCCTCGGTGATCGACGGCCATCGCATGTTTTATATGACCCCTACCGGGGTGTTCTCGGTCTCACAGCCGATCAATGGTGAGCCCGCGACCTTTGCCAATGGCGGCACGATCGGCTTTGCCTGTGCTAACGCCGAACAGGCAGACGCCTGGCACGCGGCCGGCGTCGCCAATGGCGGAACCACCTGCGAAGACCCCCCCGGTGTTCGGGCTGGTGGCATGGGCAATATGTATCTGGCCTATCTGCGCGACCCCGACGGCAATAAGCTCTGCGCCCTACACCGTATGGGTTAAGCTGAACAACGCCCGTGGGCAGTTTAGCGCCCACGGGCCCTTTAGGCGAGACGCCCGGCATCCTCAAAACTGAGGCGAGGATTGCGGGGGAACATATTTTCATCGGAGCCATAGCCCAGGCTGCAGATGAAATTCGACTTGACGGATGTACCGGCGAAGAAGGCCTCATCCACCCCGGCATTGTTGAACCCCGACATTGGCCCCGCGTCCAAACCCAGGGCGCGGGCAGCCAGGATAAGATACGCCCCCTGCAAGGTTCCATTTCTGAAAGCCATAGGCTCGGCCATGGCCGGGGCCTTGAGCATCGGCTTCATCGCCTCACCACGCGCAGGGAACAGTTCGGGTAGGGTCTCAGCAAAATCGAGATCGTAGCCGACGATAACCGTCAGAGGGGCCGTAAGTATCTTGGCGCGATTGCCTTCAGAGGCCAGCTCAGCCAGGATCTTCTTGCCGTCCTCGCTGCGCACCCAGACAAAGCGAGCCGGGCAGGCATTGAGGGCGGTAGGGCCATACTTGACCAGATCATAAAGCTGGCGAATCAGATCCTCGCCCACAGGTTTATCTGTCCAGCCGTTGGCGGTTCGAGCTTGATAAAGAGTTGGTCCAGAGCGGCGGCACTGAGCGGCGTAGTCATAATATCTGTCCTTGCGGTATGGGGGCTGAACCGGTGGGTCCCAAATCTGCCGCCTTCTGTCAAATCAGGGGCAGCACAAGGGTCCTGTAGGCACGCCAACTGGCAAACCCCAGCCAAGGAAAGATGATCGCAAGGCCCAGAAAGCCGGTAAAAACCGTGAGCAACAGCAACAGGGCCAGGAGAAAAGCCCAAAGCAGCATGGGGGACAGATTGCGGGACACGGCACGGAAGCTGGTCACAGTGGCGATGAAAACGTCGGTATTCTGATCCAGCAACATGGGAGCGGACACCACCACCAGGGAGAAGGCGAAAAATGCAATCAGGCCGCCGACCAAAGTCCCCATTGCGAGCATGGTGTGCCCGGCTCGGGTATTGAAGGTAAAATCCAGCAATGAGGCGATCGTGCTGTGGGTCTGAAAGGTCGATAGGCCGTAGACGATCTGAGCAATCTGCCCCCAGAGCAGAAAAATGATCAGTAGGGCCAGGCCCAGATAGGCCAGATCCTGCCGCAGAGCGGACCGGACGAAGAGCATACCCCTTAGGGTCGGACGCGCGCCGGCCTCCAGTGTTCGGCCCGCCGCATAGAGCCCCATGGCCAGCATGGGCGCGACAAACACAAAACCACAGGTCAGGGCGAAGACCCAGAAGGCGATCCGGGTGGTATAGAGCGCATAGACCAGCCAGAGACTGAAGGCGGTCAGCAGCAGCCCATAAACCAGACTTTGCCAAAAACAAGCCATTAGGTCCGACCAACCCTGGGCCAACCAGCGAAACGGCGCGTCAAACCCGATGACTGCGACATCGGGCAGGCCGCTCGGCGTATCCGACATTAATCTCTCCCTGTTTTTCTTGGCCCAAACTCATGAGCAGGATCATAACCAAGAGCCGCGCGGGGGATAAATCAAGTCACGGCTCCCCAATCCGGTTAAATCCCACGCAAGGTTCTCACCCTAAATTGCCCACCGACAGAGGAGTCCGTCCTATGGCGGTGGCTATTCTTCAGGCACGCATGAGTTCCTCCCGCCTGCCGGGCAAGGTGCTGATGCCCCTGGCGGGAAGACCAATGATCACGCGGCAGATTGAACGGCTCTCCAGGTGCCAACGCCTGGAGCGGGTCATTGTCGCAACCAGCACAGATCCTTCGGACGACCCCCTTTACAGTCAGTTAAGCGCCGTGGGCGTGGATGTTTTCAGGGGTTCACTGGGCAATGTCCTTGCCCGTTATTTGGCCTGTGCGCAGCACTTTGACCTTTCCGGGGCTCTTGTTCGGTTGACAGCAGACTGCCCGCTTATCGACCCGATGGTGGTCGATCAGGCCATTGATATGCAGAAGACCACCGGCGCGGACTATGTGACCAACGGCCAACACCGAACCTATCCCCGTGGGCTAGACGTTGAGGTCTTTCCCCTGAGCATTCTTGAAGATGTGGGTGCGCGTGCCCGGGACGCCTACGACCAGGAACATGTGACGCCCTATATCTATCATCACCCGGAAATCTATACCCGGCGGGACCTTGTTAACCTCGCAGGTAACGATAGCCATCTGCGGTGGACGGTGGACACTCCCGAAGATTACACCTTCGTCGCCAAGGTCTATGACATGCTCTATCCATCAAATCCGGACTTCACATCCGAAGACATCCGCGCCCTGCCCTTCTCACACTTTGAACCTGAACTTCGGAAAACCTTATGACCGATCAGCCCCTTGACCCGACATCGGCATGGTCAGGTGCCTTTGGCGCAGATTACACATCGCGCAACCCTGCCTCTGATCAGGCCCTGCGTGATCGCGCGTTGATGTGGGCCAGGATCGGTCGGACCTTCCAGCTTGAACCCCCTAAGTCTATCCTGGAGGTTGGTCCCAATCTCGGGATCAATCTCAGGGTTCTGCCTGGGCTTTTCGGCGCACGCTTCATGCTATCGAACCCAATCCAGCCGCCCGAGACCGCCTGCTGCAAGACAAGGTTTTGCCACCTGGGAATTTACACGCCGGATTTGGTGACTCTATTCCGATAGCCGACGGTGCTGTGGAAATGGCCTTCACCTCGGGTGTCCTGATCCATGTTGAGCCGGGGCGTCTCGTCGCCACACTGGATGAAATCCATCGGGTCTCATCAAAATACATCCTGGCCGCCGAGTATTTTTCACCGCGCCCGGAGGCCCTTACCTATCGAGGTCAAGACGGCCTTTTGTTCAAGAACGATTTCGGCGGCCTCTACATGGACCGTTTTCCGGATCTGAAGCTGATGGACTATGGTTTCTTCTGGAAGCGGGTCAGCGGCATTGATGACATCACTTGGTGGTTATTCCGAAAGGGCTAATTCAGCAGGTCCCAATCCAGAGGTGTCCCTCGGGCAATATCTCGCTTAGCAGTTCGTCCCATGACATCCGGATGATGCTTGGGGGCCAAGCCATAGCCTGGGCGTATGGACCTGACATTGGCGGGGGTTATGGCCTCCCCCGCCTTCACATCGTGAACCACATAGAGCGAGCGCCGATGATCGCGGTTAATGATTTCAGACGGGGTCTCATCAAAGCTCTCCGAACCGAGCGCGAGCCAGGCATCATGACATTCCCGGACCAGCCTCGCCAGTTCCTCCGGTTCGAGAGAAAAGTCAGAATCGACACCGCCATCAGCCCGGTTCAGGGTGAAGTGTTTTTCGACAAGGGCTGCGCCCAGGGCGACGGCGGCGACCGAAGCCGTAACCCCCATCGAGTGGTCTGAAAGGCCGACGACCACATCATTTTCCGCTGCCAGACGCTGGAGGGTGCGAAGGTTCATGTCCTCCATCGGGGCGGGATAGGCACTGGTGCAATGCAGCAGGATCACCCCCCATGACCCGCCCCCTTGGCCGCGGCGACGGCTTCGGCAATCTCTGTCTTGGAGGCCAGTCCCGTCGACATGATCAGCGGTTTGCCGGTTCGGGCGCACTGCTCAATAAGAGGAATGTCCACCAGCTCGAATGAGGCGATCTTGAAGGCCGGGGCTTGCAAATCCTCCAGGAAGGTCACGGCGGTGGGATCAAAGGGTGATGAAAAATATGGATGCCTATGGCCTGAGCATGGGCAAACAATTGTGGGTGCCAATCCCAAGGTGTGTGCGCGTCCTGATATAGCTCATAGAGCCTTCGCCCATCCCAAAGCCCCCCCTCAATACGAAACTCCGGACCGTCGTGATCAAGGGTGATGGTATCGGCCGTGTAGGTCTGCAGCTTGACGGCATCGGCCCCCGCCGCCTTCGCGGCATCGATCAGGGCCAGGGCGCGATGAATGTCGCCGTTATGATTGCCCGACATTTCGGCGACGATGTAAGGCGGACGACCCGGCCCGACGGTGCGACCGGCGATCTGAACAAGGGGCGATGTCATGCGCACTCCGAAGAATAGGGCTGTAACCGGTAGTCTGAGGCCAGCCTAGGCACCCGACCTCTACGCGCGCCAAAAGCAATGCCCCACCTGATAAGATCACTCGCCACCCTTTGAGTCTCGTTAGGATTTTGAATTTTCGGGTGATCACGGGTGGGTCATCTCGTCGAGAAGGTCTTCTTCCAGCGCCCATAGTCGATCCTGCCCCCAGTGGGCGGGTAGACCATTGACGCTGTAGCTGGGAGCACCCCACAGGCCGGCATCGAACAGGGCCTTCCGGTTGGCCTCGGCCGTTTGCCGCGAGGCTTGGTCGGCCAAGGCCTCATCCACCTGGGCGGTCGATAGACCGGACGCCCTGGCCACACGCTTGAGCCCAGCATCGGTGGTAAGATCAACGCCCTGCGCCCAGGACGCCCTTAAGGCGTTTTCAGCAAAGACTTCACCCAAGCCCAGCGGGATCGCTTTGTAGAGCACCGCCAAGGCCCGCTCCACACCCCGCCCGACCGGATCAACCATGACTCCAAATGGCAGATCAACCGTCTCCGATTCCCGCTTTGTGTCGAAGGTAATATAGCGGCTCTTAATCTGCGGCACGGGTAGGCCGCGCATAATCATCGGCAGAATATAGCGAAGCCTCAGCTCCACCCCATAGTGATGGGCCAACCGCCGCACCCTGGGAAATGCAATCCAAGTGTAAGGACTGCGGAAGGAGAACCAGAAGTCAATGGCCACCCGGCGTCTGGCTTGCGGTGGAGGTCCCAGAACCACATCCCGATAGGGTGCCAAGGGTAATTCTTCACGCCGGCTGTCCAGCCCCAGACCAGAGAGGCGGGACTCCAGATGATGCAGTCTATCAACGCCCCAGTACCACTCGCCCTCAAAATAGAGCATTCCGCCCAGATAGTGACCCAGCTGCCGCCGTCGAGTTGTACCAGCCTTCAGGTGAACCTCAGCCGCATCTAGCGAACCGGCGGATATTGCCTGACCCTGCCAGAGGGATTCGCCACAGGCCCTTGCCAGATCGAGAAAGCCGGGCTGCCTGATCCCCTCAGCCAGCCGCCCATTAACCGCAGCAAGAGCTTCCAGACCCGGAAGCTGGGCGTTGCTCGGAAAACTTAAGCCGTAGGCCCGAGCCAAGCGCGGGGCATCGCGCAGGCCAAGGGCCCGCAGGCGGTCCCGTTCCGGCGCAGCCGCGTCATCGGGAGGCGAAACAATCCAGGTTTTTAGATCCAGGCCATAGCGGTCCGCAAGGCGCGGCAGCAGCTGAACGACGAGATGGCTGTAAGGATCATCGGCCTGATGGAAATACTCCACCACCGGGCGTCCGCCAAGCAGGGTCCGCGACAAGCCCGCACGAAAGCGTTTCGCATCCCTGAGGGTCCTGCTGGTGATAAACCCCGTGATGATCCGACTGATAACCGCCCGCATATCCAACCTCAAGACCTCGACCCTTGCGCGCCATGACACATAGTGGCACTAACAATGTCAATAAACTTGGGAGCGCCTGATGAAGGTTTGGACTTGGCTAATCGGCGGCGTGGTTGCCATCGCCGCCCTGCTCGGGTTGGCGTCGATAAACAAGGCGACGATCTTTGCCATGATCGCACATTCCCGGCTTCCCAAGGTCGAGCCGAACCATGAAGTGCCATGGGCGCAAGGACCAGCGACTCCGCCGGAGGGACCCCGGCCTCCTAATGTGGTGTTCATCCTGGCCGACGACATGGGCTATAATGACATAACCTTTAACGGCGGTGGTGTAGCTGACGGTCAGGTGCCGACCCCGAACATCGATTCCATCGGCCATTCCGGCGTCGATTTTACCAACGGCTATACCGGCAATGCCACCTGCGCGCCGTCCCGGGCGGCGATCATGACGGGGCGCTATCCCACGCGCTTCGGATTTGAATTCACCCCGGCACCGGTGGCCTTTGAACGCATGGTCGGTACCGAGAGAGAACCCGGTGCGATTCACACGCCCAGCTTCTTCAAAGACCGCATCAAGGATATGCCGCCCGCCACCGTGAAACCGACGCCCTCGGCGGTGAATGAACTGAGCGTGCCTGCCAACGAAATCACTATTGCCGAAGTGCTGAAATCCAAGGGCTACCATACCCTGCATTTCGGCAAGTGGCATCTCGGTGGCAAGAACGGATCCCGTCCTGAACAGCAGGGTTTTGACGAAAGTCTCGGTTTCATCGCCGGAGCCGCCATGTATCTGTCGGAGAAGGCCAAGGGGGTCGAAAACGCAAAGCAGCCCTGGGATCCGATTGATCGCTTCCTCTGGCCGAACCTGCCCTATGCGGTTCAGTATAACGGCTCGCCCATGTTCGAGCCTCGCGGTTACATGACCGACTATTTGACCGATGAGGCCGTCAAGTCGATCAAGGCCAATCGCAACCGCCCCTTCTTCATGTACTTTGCACCGAATGCGATCCACACGCCCCTGCAGGCCAAGGCGGAAGACTATAACGCCCTGCCCCAAATCAAGGACCATAGACTGCGGGTCTATGGGGCCATGGCGCGAAATCTCGACCGCAATATCGGCCGTATTCTTCAAACCCTGAGAGACGAGGGCCTCGACAAGAATACCCTGGTGATCTTCACCTCAGACAATGGCGGGGCGGGTTATATCGGCCTGCCAAAGATCAATCAGCCCTATCGCGGCTGGAAATCGACCTTCTTTGAGGGCGGCATCCACGCCCCGTTCTTCATGAGCTGGCCCGGTGTAATTAAGGCTGAGTCCCGCTTTCCTTATCCTGTGGGTCATATCGACATCTTCGCCACAGCCGCTGGGGCGGCGGGAGCCTCTATGCCAAAAGACCGGAAGATCGACGGGGTGAACCTGCTGCCCTACCTTTTGGGCCAGATGAATGGACGCCCACACCAGACCCTGTTCTGGCGCTCAGGTCAGTATAAGGTTGTGCTGGACGGCGACTGGAAACTGCAAAGCAATGAGGCGCGCAGCAAGGTCTGGCTTTACAATTTGGCGGCAGACCCCACCGAGCGTAACGAGCTTTCGGCGGCTGAACCGGCCAGGACCAAAGCCCTGCTGGCCCTGCTGGCGGCCCAGGATGCACAGACGGTAAAGCCCATGTGGCCGTCCCTTCTTCAGGGGCCCGTTCTGATCGATAAACCCGGCGGCGTGCGGCAGACGGCCGACGACGAATATATCCTGTGGGACAACTAATTCCGTGAGCCTATTTCCCCCTTCCAGCAATGCCGATTATGCAGGCGCTAAGATCAGCCCGATTTTCCTATTGCTGACCGCAGTTCTGACCCTTGTGCCCGGGCTGATCCACAGTTTTCTGCCGGATGGTGGGGCTGGGGTCATCGCCCATCTGGACATGGGCGACAGGCGCGATCTCGTGATCCGCGTATTCCGGTGGGAGGGCTCAACACAAATAGCCCTTGGCCTGGGTTTATTGGCCATCGCCCTGCGCTATCAGCCCTTGACCCCGCTGGGCTTGACCCTGGTCATGGTAGAGCGTGGTCTGATGACCCTACAGGCCTGGGGTCTGGGGTCTCCTGACGGTCATCATCCCCCGGAACATTTTGCCAGTCCGGTGGCGGTCATCCTATGCGCCGTTTTCCTGTGGCTTTCTCTAAAGACGTCGAAGGCTTGACCCTAGGTCGGGCAGGTCTGGCATTAGGCGCGGTCCTCTGCCTGGCCGCGTGTCAACCGCTGCCGTCGTCGAAGGCGATTAAACCACCCGCTGCAAAGATATGTCTGCCCAATCGGCCAATTCCGAACGCGGCTCCTGGTACCGCAGGCATGGTTTTGATCAAGGGCGGGGAATTCCAAATGGGAGCCCGGGCCATGCGCGCCGAGGAAGGTCCACCCCGCCACATTAGGGTCGGAGACTTCTGGATGGACTCCACAGAAGTCACCAATGGCGACTTCGCCCGGTTCATCAAGGCAACTGGTTATGTCACCCAAGCCGAACGCCCCCTCGACCCCAAGGCCTATCCCGGCTTGACCGGAGCTGACCTCGAACCTTCCGCGATTGTGTTCGTAGGGTCAGCCGACAACGTCGCAGCCGGTCCAGGGGCTTGGTGGCGGGTGGTGCGGGGCGCTGAGTGGCGACACCCCCAAGGCCCTAAGAGCTCTATTGTGGGTCAAGACCAATTGCCTGTTGTCCAGATCGGCTGGGAGGATGCCATGGCCTATGCCAAATGGTTGGGTCGCGACCTGCCCACCGAAGCCGAGTGGGAGTATGCAGCTCAGGGCGGTAAGCCCGCGACCCGCTTTGTCTGGGGCGATGCGCCCCTGAATAATACCCATCCTCAGGCCAATGTCTGGCAGGGCACATTCCCAGGGTTTGATAGCGGCGATGATGGTTACCGGGCCCGAACCGCACCCGTCGGCTGTTTTCCCGCGAACGGATTTGGTCTCTATGACATGGCCGGAAATGTCTGGGAGTGGACCCGCGACTGGTATCGACCCAATCTTGACCCCCATGACCCCAACGGCGGACCCCAGGACAAACTTGCTTTAGACCCCGGTGATCCTGGGGTTCGCAAGCATGTGATCAAGGGCGGATCCTTCCTTTGCGCGCCCAACTACTGCTTCCGGTATCGCCCCGCAGCCCGTGAACCGGGGCCGACGGATACGGGCGAAAGTCACATCGGCTTTCGCACCGTACTGCGCATCAAGAATTAGAAAACCGCCTCTGGCTTGGCCTTGATATTCAATCTGGCGCGCATATCCGGCGACATTGCCGTTTGCCGAAAGGCGGCCGCATCCCAGAGGAGCTCCACCTTACCGATTCTCGGATAGGTGACCTTCCCGCAGACCTCGAACTTACGGCCGAGGGCGGTCACCCGTTTTGCCGATGAGATCGTCCAATAGGGCGGCGATCTCATTGGGGCTGTCTTCCTGCAGGAAGTGCCCCCCAGGCAGGATGACATGCGGCTGACCGGCAGCTCCTGGAATGCGGGTTTTGAAAGCCGCCTCACCGCCCTTGGTTACCGGATCATTGTCACTGAAAGCGGTAATGAAGGGCTTGGTCCAGGCTTCCAACACTTTCCAGGCCGCCAGGTTTTCAGGCACAGACCCATGTTGTGGGGTAATAGGTACCAAGGTTGGAAACTGGCGAGCCCCCTCTTTGAACGACTCGTCGGGAAAGGGAGCGTCATAGGCGGCGACTTCTTCCGGACTCAGGTCTCGTGTCGATCCCATATTGAGGAGCCCGCCAATCGGCATTTGCGGGATGGTCTGGCTGAGATTCAGCCAGGCGTCGAAACCTGCACTAGACCCCGCCCCCACCGGTAAGCCGGTATTGCCAGCGATCACCCCGGCGAATTGGTCAGGATAGGCTGCAACCAACCTTAGACCGATCAGACCACCCCAATCCTGACAGAACATGATCGCCTTGCTGAGGTTCAGTCCCTCAAACCATTGGCTCATCCACCCCACATGGCGTTCATAAGTATAGTCCGTGCGCTTGCTGGGTTTGTCCGACCGGCCAAAGCCGATCAGGTCCGGCGCGATGGCCCGGTGGCCTTGGCCACCAGAAGCGGAATAATCTTGCGATACAGATAGGACCAGGATGCTCGCCGTGCATCAGCAAGACCGGAACACCGTCCGCCGGACCCTCATCCACATAGGCAAGGCGGAGGCTTGTGCCGTCGGCGTCTTTGATCTCCGTGTAGCGCGGCGCGAACGGCCACTCGGGCAAGCCTTCAAACCGGTCGTCGGGCGTGCGTAGGACGTCCATCAATATCCCTCATCTGGTTGACTTCGCCGGGCACCCAGCGAATTATATTGACAATATGCGTGCCACTATATCGGCACAAGGTCAAGATCGGCCCGTCGAACAGAGAGACTTCAAAAAGAATGCGCCCCTTCCGACTCCGCCTTCTCCCTCTCATTCTCATTCTGGTTATGGCTTGCGGATCAGGGCTCTGGCTCAGTCGCGGCGAAATCGCTGCCCACCTCATGGGCCGCATCTATGAGCGCGCGCTCGGCAGCCCCCTTTCGGCGACATGCCCGATAGTCTCAGCCTCGCCCTCTGCGGTTCAGGCTCCCCCATGCCAGACCCCACCCGAGCGGGCCCATGCACAGCGGTATTGGCGGGGAAGCGGCTTTTCGTGATCGACATCGGTGACGGCGCGACCAAGAACATGTCACTCATGAATCTTCCGCCCACCAAGGTGGAGGCGATCTTCCTGACTCATTTCCATTCCGACCACATCGGCGGCCTGGGCGAATTGATGCTGCAAAGATGGGCGGGAGGCTCAAACACCCGGCCTGTGCCAGTCTATGGCGGGCTGGGGGTGGAAAGGATCGTCGCCGGTTTCATGACCGCCTATGATCAGGATCGCGGCTTTCGTATCGCCCATCATGGCCCCGCCATCGTGCCACCCAGTGGTTTTGGCGGCACGCCTCATCCCTTCGACGCCAGACGGGACCAGCCGGACCTGATCGTCTATCAGGATAAAGACCTCAAAGTGACCGCCTTCCCGGTGGAGCACCGACCTGTTGAACCTGCCGTCGGTTATCGTTTTGACTACAAGGGGCGTAGTCTGGTGATTAGTGGCGACACCGCCCCCTCTGCCCGGCTTGAAGCGGCCTCAAAGGGCGTTGACCTTCTGGTACATGAAGGTCTGTCACCAACCTTGTGGGTATCCAACATGCAGCGGCGGTGAAAGGCGGCAACCGGACCATAGCCGCCATCACCCATGATATCCTGAGCTATCACACCTTCCCTGAGGACGCGGCCGCCATCGCAGAGCGGGCCGGAGTTAAACAATTGCTTCTCACCCACGTCATTCCGCCCCTGCCCATGCGCGCCCTGGAGGGTCCCTTCCTCGGACGTGCCAGACAGATCTTCCATGGCCCGGTCCAGGTGGGTCGGGACGGCGACATGATTTCCCTGCCCGTGGGAACAGCAGAGTTCAAACATTCCAATCGACTCCACACCTTCAATTGAGGCAGACCCCTATGTCCCTTCCGACCTCTCTCATGCTCATGGGCGCACCCGGATCGCCCTATACTCGCAAGATGTTGGCGGTTTTGCGCTATCGGCACATCCCTTATCGACTGCTTCTGTCCAACAGCCCGCAATTGACGACCCTGCCCCAGGCCAAGGTGCCGCTTCTGCCGACCTTTTATTTGCCAGGTCCCGACGGCGAAATTGCCGCTGTGACGGATTCAACGCCGCTAATCCGACGTTTTGAGGCCGCCTTCACCGGGCGCAGTGTCATCCCCGCAAACCCCGTCCTTGCCTTTCTCAATGACCTGATTGAGGACTATGCGGACGAATGGTTGACCAAGGCCATGTTCCACTACCGCTGGCACTATGCCGATGACATTTCAAAAGGCGCTAAAATCCTACCCTGCTGGCGCGGCTTCTCCGTCCCCGATGAGGTATTGGCCGAGCGGGGTAAATTCATTTCCGAGCGGCAGATCGGTCGTCTTCGATATGTGGGATCAAACCCGACAACGGCGCAGGTCATCGAAGCCAGCTATGTCCGGTTCCTGGGCGCGATGGAGGATCATCTGCGGTTACACCCCTATCTATTGGGAACCCGCCCGAGCGCCGCAGACTTCGCCATCTATGGGCAACTGTCCCAGCTGGCCGAGTTTGATCCGACTCCCATGGCCCTGACATTGAAAATCGCCCCCAGGGTAACCGCATGGGTCGGTATGCTGGAGGATCAATCCGGTATCGACCCCGACGATAACGGGTGGTTCGACCCAGAAGACCCGCCCCCAACCCTTTCAGCTATCCTGATCGAGATCGGCCGGGTTTATCCGCCGGTTATGCTCGCCAATGCCCAGGCGGTCCTTAACAAGTCGGTCGAGGTTGTCGCGGAGGTGGAAGGGCGACCGTGGCGACAACAGCCCTTCCCCTATCAGGCCAAATGCTTAGGTTGGCTGAGAGAGTCTCATTCCCGTCTATCAGGCCCGGATCGGGACAAGGCAGATGCGGTACTTTCCGGCACAGGTTGCGAGGTCATGTTTCAGTGAGTGAATCGGACGGACGACGGCGGCGAGGTCAGGACAACCGCGCTCGAATCGTCAAGGCGATGTTGGAATTGGTTGAGGCGGGCGATGTGTCGCCTGTGGCCGACGAGGTTGCGGCTAAGGCCGATGTGGGCCTGCGGACCGTTTTCCGGCACTTTAAGGATATGGACAGTCTCTATGGCGAGATGTCCGCTGTCGTGACAACAGAAGTCCGCGCCCTTGTGGGCCGCCCCTTCATAACAACCAACTGGCAGGGCCAACTGTCAGAACTGGTGGATCGGCGGGCGACGCTGTTTGAACGCATCGCCCCATTCCGTCGCGCGTCGGAACGCCTGCGCTACCGGTCGAGATTCATCGCTGCCGAGCAGGTGCGGCTGGTTTCCACCTTGCGGGACATTCTGCGCCAAGTGATCCCCGCGGAAATGGATGCGGTCGATTTTGAGGCCCTGGACATGCTATTGAGCTATGAAACTTGGTCGAGACTGCGCCGGGATCAGAACCTCAGTATTGACGATGCCAAAGCGGTTATCCGCCGCGGAATACTCGGCATTACAGGATGAGGTGATTATGCCATGATAAAACCCGATGCAATCTCACAAGTCCTGGGCGGCTATGTGGACCGTGGGGAGTTTGCTGGGGCCGCGACCCTGGTTTGGCGCGAGGGCAAAATAGCCCATGCCGGGGCTTTCGGGTGGCGGGACAAAGACGCTGGGGCGCCAATCCGGCGCGATACTCTGTTTCGGATCGCCTCGATCTCTAAGCCGATCACAGCTCTTGCGGCCATGACTCTGCTGGAAGAAGGCCGGTTCTCGCTAAACGATCCGATCAGCACCTGGGCACCAGAATTCAGCCACATGCGTGTCCTGCGCACCCCAGCGGGATCTGTAGACGACACCGTGGCGGCGGAAAGACAGATCACCTTCGAGGACCTACTGACCCATCGGGCGGGCTTGAACTATGGTGAGACGTTCACGGGCGCGACTAAAGATGCCTATGAGCAGGCCCTGGGCGGGCATATTGACAGCCTGGTGTCACCGGATGCCTGGATCACCGGTCTGGCTGGCCTGCCGCTTATCGCCCAGCCGGGAGCTGGCTTTACCTATGGCCACGCCACCGATCTTCTGGGCCTGCTTCTTGCGCGAATAGACGATGCCCCCTCGGGGAAGTCTTGCAAAGGCGGGTCTTCACTCCCCTCGGCATGAAGGATACCGGGTTCGTCGTCCCGTCTGCACAGCGCCATCGCTGCGCGGTCATGTATGGTTTTGATGCCAAGGGCGCGCTTATGGCGAGGCACTCTGTGCCGGGGGCCTTTCTGGACGATCGCCCGGAAGGCATGACCTTCGAATCCGGCGGCCAAGGACTTTGGTCCACGGTCGATGATCTGCTGGCCTTTGGGCGGGTCTTCATTAGGGGAGGTGCCGTCGACGGTACACGGATTATATCAGAAGACACGCTTCGTCTGATGACCACCAACCGGCTCACGGCCACCCAGCGGGCCGAGGCGCGCTTGCTCAGTATGCCGGTCTTTGAGGCGCACGGGTTCGGTTTGGGGCTGGCCGTGGTCATGGACCCCGCCAAGGCGTCGCCCCTGCGCTGCAAGGGCGGCTTGGGAACCGTAGGCTGGCCGGGGGCCTATGGCGGCTGGTGGCAAGCCGACCCCACCGACGGATCGGTGATGGTCTTCCTGGCGCACAATTCATTCGAACTGGACCAGTTGGCCATGGGTGTCGGCCTGGGGGTCTACAGCGCGATCCTCGACTTCCACACCCTGGGGTCAGCGACTTAATTACCGCTTTAGCTGGCCGTCCAGATATTTGCGGATCCCCGCCCCATAGGGGGGACGCATCATTTGCAAGGGGCCGATGTCTTTCCGGATCTGCGAAAAGACCGCCTTTCGGTGGCTGAATTCACGGAAGCCGTCCAGGCCGTGATAGCTGCCCATACCCGACGGACCGACTCCCCCAAACGGCAGATCCTCCTGCACTATATGGAAGATGACGTCATTGATTGTCACTCCGCCCGCCGTCGTGCCGCTGACCACACGCGCTTGCTCCGCAGCGTCTGCTCCAAAATAGTAGAGGCCCAGGGGGCGGTCATGGGCGTTGATATAATCCACGGCCTGATCGACGGTGTCATAGGTCTTGACCGGCAGCAGGGGACCAAAGATTTCGTCCTGCATGACCTTCATGTCATCGGTCGGGTCCAGGATCAGGGTCGGGGGAATCCGGCGATGTTCCTGTTGGCTGAAGTCTTCGCCCTCAGGCTTCAGCTCGATAATGCGTGCGCCCTTGGCCCGGGCATCATCAACATAGCCAGTAAGCCGATCATAGTGACGCTGGGCAATAATAGCGGTGTAATCCGGATTGTCCTTGAGGGTTGGGAACATCCTAGACACCGAATTCTGCGCTGCGGCGACAAATCCCTCCACCTGATCCTTCGGGGCAAAAAGATAGTCCGGTGCCAGGCAGATCTGCCCGGCGTTTAGGGTCTTGCCCGCCATGACCCGGGCCGCAACCACCGTCATATCCGCAGAACGACCGACAATCACGGGGCTCTTGCCACCCAGTTCCAGCGTGAGCGGCACAAGATTCTCCGCTGCCGCCCGCATCACATGTCGGGCGATGGAGGTGGCTCCGGTGAAGATCAGATGATCAAACGCCAGGCCCGCAAAAGCCTGTCCGACTTCAGGGCCGCCGGTCACCACCGCAATTTCGTCTTCGGAAAAGGCCCCACCGAACATTTGCGCCATCAAGGCTGAGGTGGTCGGGGTAAATTCAGAGGGCTTAATCATCGCGCGGTTGCCCGCTGCCAGAATGCCAGCCAGGGGGGCGAAGGTCAGATTGATCGGGAAGTTCCACGGACTGATAACCCCCACCACACCCTTCGGTTGATAACGCACCTCGGCCTTGGCCCCGAACAGGCCGAGAATGGCCGGTGTCGTCTTGCGCTTTTCCGTCTTCATCCAGGTGTGAAGGTTTGCCTTGGCGTGCTTTAGGGGCCCAATCGAGGCGGCAATATCGGTGAAGGCCGTGGTGTCCCGAGAGCGGGCTCCAAAATCCTCATTGAGCGCATCCTCAATCGCCCGCCGATGATCAATGAGCAGGCTGATACAGCGATCCAGCCGGTCAATGCGTTTCTCCGGGCTTGGTGGGCCATCCCGAAGGTGTGCGGCTTTTTGCTTGGCCAGGAGGGCGAGCATTGAAGGGGCGACGGCGTCGGATTTGGTGTTCATTTTGGTCTCCATGTGTCGGCCGCAAAACCTGGCCAAAGAAGGCCACAACGGCCAGTTGGGCGGATTTGGCCGCCACAGGATCAAATTGCATAAGCACCGCCCCACCCTGCCCCTTGTGAGCAAAAGGGTCGTTGATGGTTTGGGGCGGCAAGTCCCGATCAAAGCCATGACAGGCCCCAGGATAGGTCACAGCCATAATGGCCGAGCGTGAGGCCTGCGGCAGACGGGTCAGCAGCTGATCCAGACCGTCCGGGTCATCATACCCATCGGCATCCCCGCATTGGATCAGGATGGGGGCACCGGTGAGATTGCTAAGCGACAGCCCCGGAACCACCTCATAGGCCCAAACCACCGGATAGTTAGCGACATGGGCGCGAAAAGGGGTCGCATCGTGGCGCTTGACGGCATCCCGAGTCGCACTCAACAAGGTCACAACACCCCCCCATGAGAAACCCATAATACCGATATAGCTTGGATTGACCTCTGGTTGGGCCGCAAGGAACGCCTTAGCCGAGAAGGCGTCATCGAGGGTTTCCAAAGGTGTTCGTGGACGTGCGGCTGCGCCCCTGAGCATACCCCGCGCCGACCACATATCCACTTCCAGGGTGACAATGCCCGCCGCGTTCAGAGACTGCCGATAATACTCCCCGCGCCCATCGACGCCATCCGATCCGTGGCAGATCAAAACCGCCGGGGCCGGCATCGCCCCTTCCGGAAGGCATAGTTTACCCGCGAGGTTGAAGCCTGCCGCCGTTGAGAATGCGACATAGCAGGTACGCATGAATCAGGACCTTTGATCCGTCGCTATCCAGGACGAGCGCTTGGCCAGTTCCGCATAAAAGGCCGCCAGTCTGGGGTGGGTTTGGCGCCAGTCCAGCTCAGCAAAGCGGAAATCCAGGTAGCCGAGGGCACAGCCCAGGGCAATATCAGCGATGGTCAGATCATCGCCGGCTGTGAGCGCACCCGCTTCAAAAGTTGTCAGCCCTCTCACCACCTTGTCCATCTGTCCCGTTTCCCAAGCCGACCAACGCAGGGGCTCGGGGCGGAGCGCCGCCTCGTACCGAGCCAGCAAGGCGGCATCGGCCATGCCATCGGCCTGAGCTTGGGCCGTAAGCACCGTCCAGCGCTCAGCACCGGATCTGGGGGCGAGGCTGCGATCCGTCAGGCTGTCGAAATAATCGACAATGACCCGGCTGTCGAAAATCGCTTCACCATTCGCCAGGACGAGGGTCGGGATCTTGCCGAGGGGATTGGCCGCCGCCACATCGGGATTCACACCCACCGGGCTAACCGAAACCGCCACCGGGTTGATCTGGGTCGCCAGCCCCAATTCATGGGCCGCAACCAGAACCTTTCGCGCAAAGGGCGAAGGACCGGCATAGTAAAGGGTCATCATAGCGGCCTTAAATCCTCACCTCAAGTTTGATGCGACGGAATCGGGATCACTCGCACTCTTCTGAAACCGTCATTGTGCGTGAGAACTCCACCCGCCTCAACCGGATCGTCTATCCCCATGTCACCGACCTTGGTCAGATGATTGAGTCCGGATCAGGTTACAAGCAAACCGCATGGATCTCCCGGCGGATTAGTACAGACGCAAGGGCAGCGATAAAGGCAGTGAGACCGGCCAGCACAAAGGCCTCAACATATTGCCCCTGCATGGCCCTTAAGACTCCAGCGGTCACGGCAGCGGTCGCCGCCCCCGCCTGATGCCCCGCCGCGATCCAACCGAAAACGATGGGGCCATCCCGGTCGCCGAAAGCTTCCGTAGCAAGACGGACTGTGGGCGGGACGGTCGCGATCCAATCGAGACCATAGAACACGGCAAAGAAACTCAAGGATACCAAGCTGAAATCCGTGAAGGGTAGGACGATCAGCGAGAGCCCCCTTAACCCGTAATAGACGAACAGCAGTTTGCGGGGATCATATCGATCCGTCAGCCAGCCTGAAGCCGTTGTGCCGATCAGATCAAAGACCCCCATCACCGCCAGAAGACCGGCCGCCGATGTTTCACTCATGCCGTGATCGCCGCACAGGGCAATCATATGGGTCCCAACCAGACCATTGGTGGTGAGGCCGCACACAAAAATCCGGTAGTGAGCAGCCAGAAGGTTCGGGTCTTGGCCGCCCGCGCCAGAGCGGCAAAGGCGTTGCCGATAGCGCTGTTGGGGGGCGGTGGCGGTGGGACATAGTCCTCCGGCGCGCCATAAGGCCGCAATCCGATCGCGGCCGGTGTTTCGGGGAGTATAAGCCACATTAATGGGCCAAAATTCCTGTTAACATTGAAATGCCTATGGCCACAGGCTTCCATCCACCATGTTCGGCCACGGCCGCCATGGCCGGTAGAAAGATCAAGGTTCCAGTCGCCGTGGAAGCGGTCAGCAGGCCAAGGATCAGGCCTCGCCGGGCGACAAACCAACGGTTCACCACTGTGGCCCCCAGCACCATGGCGACGACGCCGGTTCCAAACCCGGCCATGACCCCCCAAGTGGCTATGTACTGCCAAGCCTCAGTCATGAAGACCGACAGACCTGTGGCGACCGCCATCAGGGTCAAGGCGAGAGTCACCATGCGTCGGACCCCGAAGGTCTGCATCATGGCGGCCGCAAAGGGGCCCGTCAGACCGTAGAGCAATATGCCAATGCCCGCAGCCATAGAGACCGTCGGGCGGCCCCATCCGAAGGCCTTTTCCAACGGCAGCATGAGGACGCCGGGCGCGGACCTCAATCCCGCAGACGCCAGCATGGCCAGGAACACCGCCCCGGCAACGACGAAGGCGTAGTTCTGCCCGAGGGGGTGGCGGGTGCCTGTTTTTACGTCATCAACCATCGGGGGGCGGGTCCTGATTACGCGCTGGGGTTTCGCCTTAACCTGAACAGGCCCTCTCTGAAAGGTCGGCCTTGCCGCCGGTGAAACCCCTCTCTAGCCTGGACGCGAAATCAGGGAGCGATTTATGTCTATGTCGTCAGTGCGGGCTTTGGTTGTGGCTGCGGGTTTGGTCCTAGGGGCCAACGGTGCGCAGGCCCGGGATGTGGTCATTACCCGGGATGACTGGGGCGTGGCTCACATCAAGGGCAAGACCGATGCGGACGCGGTCTATGGAATGATTTACGCTCAGGCCGAAGATGACTTCAACCGGGTTGAAACCAACTATATCAACGCTTTAGGACGACTGGCTGAGGCTGAAGGCGAATCGGCGATCTATCAGGACCTGCGCCAGAAACTGTTCATCGACCCCGTGGACCTCAAGGCGCGCTATGCCAAAAGTCCTCCATGGCTTAAGGCCTCATGACCGCGTGGGCGGACGGCCTCAATGCCTATCTGGCAGACCACCCAAAGGTGAAGCCTCGGGTCATCCGGCATTTCGAACCTTGGATGGCGTTGAGCTTCAGCGAAGGCAGTATCGGCGGCGACATAGAGCGGGTTTCGCTCGGCGATCTGGCCTCGTTTTATGGGGTCAAGACGGCCCAGATTGCGGCGCTTGATCCAGCGCCGGGTGCCTTTGTTGAGCCCAAGGGTTCGAACGGAATAGCGATTGCGCCGTCCAACAGCGCCAACCATCACGCCCTGTTGCTGATCAATCCCCACACCAGCTTCTTCTTCCGCGCCGAGCAACAGGTGACCAGCGATGAGGGCCTAAATGCCTATGGGGCCGCCACCTGGGGACAGTTCTTTATCTATCAGGGTTTTAACGCCAAGGCGGGCTGGATGCACACCTCTAGCGGCGTCGATTCCGTGGATGAGTTTGCTGAGACCATCATCCGCAAGAACGGCAAGCTCTTCTACAAATACGGCGCTGAAGACCGGCCATTGACCACCCGGACCCTGACGGTGTCCTATAAGACCGCCTCAGGCAGCCTGGCGGAAAAAACCTTCACCACCTATCGCACCCACCATGGCCCCATTGTCAAAGCTATGGGCGACAAATGGATTGCTATGGCCCTCATGCACAAGCCCGTGGAGGCGCTCAGCCAATCCTTCCTCCGCACTAAGGCCAGCGACTTCAAGAGTTTCACCAAGGTAGCTGAGCTACAGGCCAATTCGTCAAACAACACCATTTTTGCCGATTCTGCGGGGGAGATCGCCTATCTCCATCCTCAGTTTATTCCCAAGCGGGATGATCGGTTCGATTACACCAAGCCGGTGGATGGCTCCGATCCGGCGACGGACTGGAAGGGTCTGCACATAGCGGCAGAAGCCCCGCAGCTGCTGAACCCGGCCACAGGTTGGCTCTACAATTCCAATGACTGGCCCTGGACAGCCGCTGGTCCAGCCAGCCCCAAACCAGGCGATTTTCCCCGGTATATGGATACAGCCGGGCCAAATCCGCGCGGGGCCCATGCCCCCTAGTCCTGGAGGGCAAGACAGATTTCACCCTGCCCTCTCTGATGTCTGCGGCTTATGATTCTTATATGCCCGCCTTTGCCCAGCTGATCCCCAGCTTGGTGGCGGCCTATGATTCAACCCCCGGGACAGATCCGCTCAAGGTCAAGCTGGCTCAACAGGTGGCGGCGCTGCGCATCTGGGATCGGCGTTGGTCGGCCAGCTCGACGGAAACCTCGCTCGCCGTATTCTGGGGCGAAGCGCTCTGGGCCAGGACCGCGCCTGCGGCCAAGGCGAGCGGCGTGTCCGTGTTGGACTATATGGCAGGCCGCGCCACCCCGGCGGAGAAGCTGAGAGCTCTTGAGGAAGCCTCCGACCGTTTGAGCCAGGACTTCGGATCCTGGAAAACGCCCTGGGGCGAGATCAACCGATTCCAGCGGCTGAACGGCGACATTGTTCAACCCTTCAATGACGCGGCCCCCAGCATTCCCGTCCCCTTCGCCTCAGCCCAATGGGGCTCCCTCGCCTCTTTCGGGGCCAAGCGGTATCCGGGAACCAAGCGTTATTACGGCACCAACGGGAATAGCTTCGTGGCTGTGGTAGAGTTCGGCGAGCGGGTCCAAGCCTATGCGGTGACCGCCGGCGGTGAGAGCGGAGACCCCAAGTCGCCGCACTTTAACGATCAAGCCCTGCGTTATAGCCAAGGTGCCCTGCGTGAAGTTTATTTCTATCCCGACCAGCTGAAGGCGCACACGATCAGGGTCTATAAACCCGGCCGGTAGGGCCTATTTCGCCCGATAAACCACCTTGCCCGCCACGATAGTCATGACGGCATGGGTCTTGAGAATGTCTGCAAAGGGGGCCGTCATCAGGTCCTCAGAGAAGACCGATATGTCGGCAGCCTTGCCAACCTTAAGGTCGCCCAGCTCATTCTCATGGAAGGCCGCATAGGCCGAGCCCTTGGTCAGCATGGCCAGGGCCTGGGGACGCGTCAGGGTTTCGTCCAGCCCCCAGTCAGGACCTGCAAAGCCCTTGAGATCGTGGCGATAGGTCGCGGCGTAAAATTCGATCAAGGGATCACCCTTTTCCACCGGCGCATCCGTTCCTGCCGCCATGTGCGCACCACTGGTCCACAGGTCGCGCCAGGCATAGCCTTCCTTCAGGCGATCTGGCCCCAGACGCGACGAGGCGAAATAAAGGTCACCGATGGCATGGGATGGCTGCATGGAGGCAATGACCCCCAGCTTGGCAAAGCGCGGCAGGTCCTGGGGCGCGACGATCTGGGCATGTTCGATCCGCCAGCGCACCGCAGATAAGCCAGCAGGATCGTCCGCAAATGCCTTTTCATAGGCGTCGAGCACAAGACGATTACCCCGGTCGCCAATGGCATGGATCGCCACTTGAGCATGGACCTTTTTGGCCCGCGCAAGAGCTTCGGCGATAACCTCAGGCGGGGTTAGGACCAAACCGTCACCTGGGGCGTCGTTATAGGGGGCCAGAAGTGCGGCCCCCCGAGACCCAAGAGCGCCGTCCATATAGAGCTTAATCCCGTCCACTCGGACCAGGCCTTCACGGCTTGGGCCCCGGGTCAGGACCTCATCGGCCTCCTTCAGATCCATGAAATTATCGACCCGAATGGGCAGGGTTCCGGCCTTGGCCATCTCTCGAAGGATGACAACATCCTCGGCGGCCACACTGACGGCGTGCATACCGGTCCAGCCCCGCGAGGCGTAAAGCGCCGTGGCCAGCTTGGCTGCTTCCTTTTGCTGGGCGATTGAGGGTTTAGCGATCTTGCCGGTCACCAGAGACTTGGCATTGTCGATCAACATACCGGTGGGCTCACCGTCAGCGTCCTTGAGGATCTGACCACCGGATGGCGCGACCGTGTCCCGGCTCACCCCGGCGAGTTTCAGCATGGCGCTATTGGCGACCAGGGCGTGACCGTCCGCCCGGGTCAGCACCACAGGCCGGTCGCCGACCACCGCGTCGAGATCCTGGCGGGTCGGAAAGCGATGCTCCGGCCAGTGGGTTTCAATCCAGCCCCGTCCCGACAAGGGATCGAGACCCGGATGGGCTTGATTCCACGCCTTAACCCGGGACTGCAACTCCACAATCGAGGCCGAGCCCTCCAGATTGAGGGTCAGTTCTCGAAAGCCGATACCCATGAGATGAGCATGGGCATCCACCAGACCCGGATAGGCCGCCGCCCCCTTAAGGTCGATGTCCAGGGGTTTCTGCGCCAGGGTCTTGGCCTTCGCAAGACTGCCGACAAAGGCGACCTTACCGTTCCGGATCACCAGGGCGGCGACCGGCGGTTTGTCAGCCTCGACATATATGGGACCACCGTGGATCAGGGTATCGCGGGCTTGGGCGCCGACAGCGACGGCAGTCAGGGCCAGTAATGCCGGGGTCAGGAAAGGTCTCATACTCACTCCGGAAAATCGCCCGTCAGGGTGGCTAAATTAACCGCAAGGGCAAGTACAATCCGCAAGCGACCCGCACCTGAAACCAAGTCGCCCGACAAACGAGCAAGTCGATAGGACAGGTGCCAACCGACTTAGGCCTTAACGCGGAAGTTTGCTTGACCCCATCAGGAAAGCATCCACCGCCTGAGCGCACTGTCGCCCCTCGCGAATGGCCCAGACCACAAGGGACTGGCCGCGCCGCATATCACCGCAGGCGAAAATGTTGGGTGCCGTCGTGCGATAGTGGGTCACCGGTGCCTTGACCGCGCCGCGTTGGTCGAATTCCACGCCGGCCTGCTCGGTGAAGGCATTATGGCGCGGGCTGACAAAGCCCATGGCCAGCAGAACCAGATCCGCCTTCAAGGTAAAGGTGCTGCCGGGAATTTCCTGCATGGACATCCGACCATCGGACCCTTTGACCCAGGCTGTGCGTACGCATTCCAGGGCCTCAACCTTGCCATTGGAGCCGATAGCCCGACGGGTTGCGACGGCAAAATCACGTTCGCAACCTTCTTCGTGGCTGGAGGAGGTGCGCAATTTCATCGGCCAGTCCGGCCAGGTCATGAACTTGTTCTCGCGGGCCGGGGGCTCGGGCATGATCTCGAGCTGAGTGACGGATGCCGCGCCATGACGGTTGGAGGTTCCGATACAGTCTGATCCTGTGTCGCCGCCGCCGATCACCACCACATGCTTACCGGTCGCCGAAATGGCACCCTGGGGCGCGGCGCGCAGCTCGTCGTCGCCCGCATTGCGTTTGTTCTGCTGGGTGAGAAAATCCATCGCAAAATGGATGCCGGAAAGGTCGCGGCCTTCGATCTCCAGATCACGAGGATTTTCAGACCCGCCCGCCATAACCAAAACATCATAGTCATCCAGCAATCGCTGAACGGAAACCGTGACCCCGACCTCAAAATTCGTCCGGAAAATCACACCTTCAGATTCCAACTGAGCCACCCGGCGGTCAATCAGGTGCTTTTCCATCTTGAAATCCGGGATGCCGTAGCGAAGCAGACCGCCGATCCGATCATTCTTTTCAAAGACCGTCGGGGCATGACCCGCCCGGGCCAGTTGCTGGGCGCAAGCCAGACCGGCGGGCCCTGACCCTACCACAGCGATCCGCTTTCCGGTGCCCCGAGGGGCCATTTGCGGCGTGATCCAACCTTCTTCCCACCCCTTATCGACAATCTGACACTCGATCGTCTTTATGGTGACAGGGGTGTCCTGAATGTTCAAAGTACAGGACGCTTCGCATGGGGCCGGACAGACCCGGCCTGTAAATTCCGGGAAGTTATTGGTGGACTGGAGGTTTTCCAGGGCGGTCTTCCACTGCTCGCGATAGACGAGGTTGTTGAAGTCGGGGATCTGATTGTTTACCGGGCAGCCCTGGTGACAGAAGGGAATTCCGCAATCCATGCAGCGGGAGGCCTGAGCCACCAGATCGACAGCCGGAAGCGGATTTACGAACTCATTCCAGGTGCGCAGCCGGGCTTGCGGCGGCGCATAGGTGCGGTCCTGACGCTTGATTTCTAGGAAGCCTGTGGGTTTGCCCATGGGAGGTCTCCTTATTCGGCGGCGACGGCAGCGGCCGCCTTGCGGACAGCCGCTTGGTCGATGAGGCGCGGCGATAGTCCTGGGGCATGACCTTCCAGAACCGACCAATGGCCGTATCCCAGTTATCGAGAATATCCCGAGCCCGCTTTGAGCCGGTGTGCAACAGATGACGTTCCACAAGAATCTTCAGCCGTTCGGCATCAAAGGCCAACATGTCGCCCATGCCTGCATTTTCTACCGAAACAGACTTTTGAACCGGCGCGCCCTCGGAAACGGCAGATGCCCCCGCCGGCGCGATACGCTCCAGATCGACCATGGCCTTATTGCACAAGGCCGGGAAACGATCGGCTGGATCATAGACATAAGCCACACCACCGGACATGCCCGCGGCAAAGTTGCGGC
>NMUI01000331.1 GCA_002221445.1 Phenylobacterium zucineum
AGGATGCCAGCCGGCGAGCCGCCCACACCGATGGTGGTGAGCTCGCTCAGCGGCTGGGCGTTCATGGCTAGAGCCGAACCACTGCCTGGGCCTTGCCCAGAACGGCGTTGTCGTCGAAGGTTGCGGTGAGATCGATTCGCACGGTGCCGGCTTCGGTGTTGATTACGCCAACCTTGCCAACCACGCGAACCACCGCGCCGACAGAGCCATCGACCCAAACCGGCTTGGTGAAACGCACGCCGTAGTCAACGATCTTGCCCGGGTCACCAATCCAATCGATGGCAACCTGCACCGCGGAGCCCATAGTGAGCATGCCGTGCGCGAGCACTCCTTCGAGTCCAACCGACTTGGCTACGTCATCGCGGTAGTGAATCGCGTTGAAATCTCCCGATGCCGCTGCGTACTTCACGAGAGCGTCACGGGTGAATAGAAAGTCGCGCGAACCGATCTCTTGACCGACCTCGAGGCCGGCGATGTTGATGTGAGTCATTAGTCGCCCCTAACTACGAGCGTCGAAATGGCCTGGCACACGAGTTCGTCTCCGTTGGCGAACACGTCGGTGGTCATGGTGACCATGGCGTGAGCGCCGAGAGTCTTGATCGATGCGATTTCAAGGATGCCGGTTAGCGAGTCACCCGCCACGATTGGGCGTTGGTGGACGAATCGCTGGTCACCGTGAACGACGCGACTGAAATCTAGATCGACCTCTGGATCTACCAGGACCGGCTTGAGAGCCAACTCCTGGATGAAGACGGCAAAGGTCGGCGGGGCAATGACGTCTTCGTAACCGGCCGCTTGCGCAGCGAAAACGTCAAAGTTAAGGGGACTAACCGACTGCACTGCCTTGGCGAACTCGCGAATCTTTTCACGGCCAACCAAGTAAGGCTCGGTGGCAGGGTACTTCTTGCCCTGGGACTGGGGATTTACCACCCGTTAAGTTTAACGGCTAGCCGACACAGGTGCCGCTCTAGCCCTCGGTCGCGGTCTCTGGCGAAAGGTGCTCGTGAATTGCTAGCCAGACATCCGCCGATTTTTCGAACACGATGGTTTCGCGCTCGTGGATGGTCGAAACCTCTCCGCCGAACTCGATTTGGCTCTCGACGAGGTGGCTGAAGACCGCCCCGACCTCGCCGATTAGCTGCACCTTCTGGTTGGACGACTTGCAGCCGTGCACCTTGAAGCCGTCTTGCGACTCCCACTGGGCCCACAGGGTTTCATATTCGGCGCGCGAGTTGAGGCGCTCGGTGTGCGTGTAAAACATGAAGGTCGCCGATGGAGCGAAACCGGCAAAGTAGTCGGCAGTCTTGTGGGCTCCGAAGTCTGCAACGATCTTGGCGGCAGCGTCGAGCACCTCTTGAGTGGCGTTCATTGTTCTACTTTCTGGCGATGGCTCGGGCCATGGTGGTGATTAAGTCGTAGCCAAGATGAGCGGCGGCGATGCCGGTGACTTGGGCGTGGTCATAGGCCGGCGAGACCTCAACGATGTCTGCGCCAATCAGGTTTACGCGGTCAAGCGCGCGAATCACGCGCAGCAGTTCGCGACTGGTTAGCCCGCCGGCCTCTGGGGTCCCGGTGCCCGGAGCAAACGCCGGGTCGAGCACGTCGATGTCGATCGAAACGTAGACCGGTGCATCGCCGACCCGCTCGACCATGCGCGCGATAACTCCGTCGACGCCGAGGTCATCCATGTCGTCTGCGTGCAGAATCTCGAAGCCGAGGTTTGCGTC
>NMUI01000332.1 GCA_002221445.1 Phenylobacterium zucineum
TTGCGACGTCATTTTTTCCTTGCAGGCGCCCTGTTGGTGCTGGTCCTGATGATTGTCGCGGGTGTTGTAAAATTGATGGGGGCCCCAAGGGTCGAGGTGTGGGCTCGGGCGCATCGGGCGCAAGCTCCAGCGGGCCGGGCGGTGCCGGGGGTGGTCGCGGTGGGCGAGGAATGCCTGGCTAGGTCACCTTGGTTGCGGTTTCTCCGCACGTTTTCACGGACACCTTAGATGTGCTTGGCGTTGCTAAGGGCCGACGGTCTGTGACGCTGTCGGCGGCGACGACCCAGTTGGTCAGCAAGGTGTTGTTTTCTCCCGGGCAGCACGTCACCCAGGGGCAGGTCCTGGTGGAGCTGAAAGCCACTGAGCAAGATGCGGGTCTGATGCAGAGCCGGGCAAAGCTGGTCCAGGCCGAACGGGAATATCAAAGATGGAAGACCCTGGCGGAAAAGGGGTTTGCCTCAAAGGCAGCTGTGGACCAATACGAAGCCGTCTGGTTGTCAGCCAAGGCCGATGTGACCGCCGCGCAGGCCCGCCAAGGAGATCGGCTGATCCGCGCCCCGTTCTCAGGGGTCGTCGGGCTATCGGACATCGCCCCGGGTGCGGTCATCAATCCCGGCGCGGCCATTGTCACCCTCGATGACCTCAGCGGTATTCGCGTGGACTTTCAGGTTCCTGACCGGTTTCTCTCATCTGTGCGCCAGGGTCAGGCTGTGACCGCTACGGTGGATTCTTATCCCGGCCTTGAAGTTCATGGGGTGATTGCCCGGCTAGATACGCGGATTGATGAGCGTACCCGGGCCCTCACCGCCCGGGCGGAGTTTCCCAATCCGTCCCAAACCCTAAAGCCCGGCATGATGCTGCATGTGGGGATTTCTAAGGGCGTGCGCACCGGGCTTGCCGCCCCGGAGACAGGCGTCTCGGTCCAGGGGGACAATGCTTTTGTCTATGTGGCCTTGAAGGTCGGGAAAAGATGACGGCTGATCAGCGGGTTGTCGTCACCGGTGTTCGCCAGGAAGGCCTTGTCGAGCTGAAGGAGGGGGTTGCGGCGGGGGATATGATCGTGGCCGATGGCCTCAACAAGGTTCAGCCTGGCCAACCGATCCGGCCAGTTGGTAAGGGTCTTGGCGGTAAGGGGCCTGGCAGTAAGCGGCCTGCCAGTGAGGGGTTGGGCAAACCCGGTTCTCCGGCGCATGGACCGGGGGCAGGACCTCCGGCCCCATGACCCTTTCTGATCTCTCCGTTCGGCGACCGGTCTTTGCGGCGGTTGCGGCCATTATTCTGTGCGTGGTCGGCATTGCCGCCTTTACCACCCTGTCCGTGCGCGAGCTTCCCAGCGTCGATCCGCCCGTGGTCAGCGTCTCAACCACCTATCGCGGGGCGTCGGCTGAGGTGGTGGAGGAGCGGATCACCCAGGTGATCGAGCGGCAAGTCGCCGGTATTCAAGGCATTGACCGGGTCAATTCCACCTCCCGGGACGGGGTCAGTCGGGTCAACGTGTCCTTCACCCTGAACCGCAATCTCGATGCGGCGGCTAATGATGTTCGCGACGCGGTCAGCCGAGTGACGTCCCAACTGCCCAACCAGGCCGATCCGCCGCAGATTGCCAAGCCAACGCCGACGCCGCGCCGATCATGTTCCTGAGTTTTTCGTCCAAAACCCAAAGCCGTCTTCAGCTTTCGGACTATGCCAACCGCTATCTGGTTGAACGTCTGTCGACAGTGCCGGGGGTGGCGACGGTCAATCTGGGGGGCGGCCAGATCTATGCCATGCGCATCTGGCTCGATCCCAAGGCCATGGCCGCGCGGGGGTTGACGGTTGATGATGTCGAGGCCGCGCTCAATGCGCAAAACCTCGAACTTCCCGCCGGTGCCCTGGAGGCCCCCACCAAGGATTTCACCATCCGGGTGGCACGGGGATATTCGACCCCCCAACAGTTTGCCCAGTTGCCGGTCACGGCGGCGACCACGATCCGCACGACCTCCACCTCCGTGGCGGGGTCTGCCGGGGTGCTGGGAACCTCGGCGGCGGCGGGCGGCGCGGCAATCCCGACCTCATCGGCCAGCGCCAGCGCCTCGAACCTCAATGCCTATGTTACCCGCCTGGGAGATATTGCTCGCATAGAGGAAGGCCCCGATGAGCGCCGCCGCCTGTTCCGATCCAACGGAGCGGACATGGTGGGTATTGCGATCACCCGCCAATCTCAGGCGAACGATCTGGAGATTTCCCAGGGGGTCCGTGCCGTGGTCGAGGACGTCAACAAGACCCTGCCCAAGGGAACCCAACTTAGGGTTGCCACAGACTTTACGGTCTTCACTAAGCACGCCATCCAGGAAGTCTGGATCACCATGTCCATGTCCCTGGTCTTGGTGGCCCTAGTCAATTTTCTGTTCCTCGGCACATGGCGGGCGGCGCTGATCCCATCCATAGTCGCGCCGATCTGTATTCTTTCGACCTTTATCGTCCTGGCCCCCTTGGGCTTTTCCATCAATTTGCTCACCCTCCTGGCCCTGGTCCTGGCTATCGGTCTGGTGGTGGATGACGCCATTGTCGTGGTCGAGAACATTCAGCGGCGGGTGGATGAGGGAGAACCACCGGTCATTGCCGCCCAACGGGGGGCGCGACAGGTGTTCTTCGCGGTGGTGGCCACCACCGTGGTCCTGATTTCGGTCTTCGCTCCGCTGATGTTCATGCCGGGTTATATCGGAAGACTGTTTGTCGAACTGGCCGTCGCCATTTCTGCGGCCGTCGGGTTCTCGGCCCTCCTGGCCCTTAGCCTATCGCCCATGCTGGCCTCCAAGCTGCTGCGAAGGTCGGAGAATGAGGGTTGGCTGGCGCGTCAGGTGGATCATGGCATGGGGCACCTGCGGGCCTCCTATCAGGCTTCCCTGAACGCTCTGCTGGGGCAGGCGTCCGCAACGGTCGGGTCCATGGTTCTGGTGCTCAGTCTGGCCCTCTGCGCCGGGGCGCTCTTTGTCGTCCTGCCGAAAGAGCTTGTCCCCAATGAGGACCGCGGTCGGGTGGACATTGCCCTGCAAGGACCGGAAGGGGCCGGGTTCGATTACATGCTGCCAGCGGAAGCCATGGTCGAAAAAGTCCTACAAGCCTACGTCAAGGACGGTACGGCAGAACTCTACACCCTCAGCATGCCCCGGTTCGGCCAAAGCCAGTTTAACACCGGCAACGGCAATCTTTCCTTACCCGATGACGTCAAGCACAAGGTAACCTCGCCCGATCTGGCGGCGGAGTTGAATAAGAAATTTGGAACCATCACGAGCATTCGCGCCATCGCCTCAGTCCGCCCGAGCCTCCAGCGCGGCGGCAATACGGGCGGTGGCGGCGGGGGTGGGGTCGATGTCATCCTGCTCGGGGACGAATATCCGGATATTGAACGGGTAATCCGACCCTTGATGGCGGCGGCCCTGGCCAATCCCGGCATGGCCCGACCGCGTCTGGATTACGAGCCGACCTCGCCCCGGCTTCTGGTGGCCCTCGACCGTGATAAGGCTGCCCAGCTCGGTGTACCGGCTCAGTCCGTCGGCAAGGCTCTGGAGACCATGTATGGGTCCCGCAAAGCTACCACTTATGTGAAGTCGGGCCAGGAATACGACGTGATCCTGCAAACCGACCGCGCCAATCGGATGAACGAGTCGGACCTGAACAACCTCTATGTCCGCACCTCCAACGGCGCGCCCCTGCCGCTCTCCTCGGTTGTGACCACCCATGTTCGCGGGGATACCCCCAGTCGGGAGCGGGTTGATCGCCTGCGGGCCATTACCCTCTCGGTTCAGCTCAACCCCGGTTATACCGTCGGGCAGGCGGTGGACTTCTTCAAGGCGGAGTTGGCCAAGACGCCCGGGCTCAATTACAAGTGGGGGGGCTCAGCGCGGGACTATTTGGAAGCCAGTGGGGCTGTGGGTCTGGCTTTTGGCATGGCCCTGATCCTGGTCTTCCTGGTTCTAGCTGCTCAGTTTGAAAGCTGGATCCATCCGATTGTCATCATGCTCACCGTGCCTGTGGCCGCCCTCGGGGGGCTGTTTGGCCTATTGATCGCCGGATCGACCCTGAATACCTACAGCCAGATCGGGTTGATCATCCTGGTGGGGATTGCCGCCAAAAACGGCATTCTGATCGTCGAGTTCGCCAACCAGCTGCGGGACGATGGGCGATCTGTGCGGGAGGCGGTGATCGAAAGCGCCGCCCTGCGTCTGCGCCCGATCATCATGACCTCCATCGCCGCGGCTGCCGGAGCCCTGCCGTTGATCCTCTGGGGCGGGGCGGGGGGCGAGAGCCGCAAGACGATCGGCGTGGTGATCTTCTTCGGGGCGATCTTCTCGACCCTGCTGACCCTGTTTATCGTGCCGGTGTTCTACAATCTGCTGGCCCGGTTCACAAAATCGCCTGAGTCCATCTCGCGAAGCATTGAGGCCTATGAGGCAGCGAGCCCACGCCCGCCGCCGCCGACTGAATATGCAGGCTTATTCTTTCTCTGTCGCCCCACTGGTTTCGCTCTTGAGATAGGCGATGACGTCCAGGCGATCTTTTGCCTCCTTCATGCCCGCATAGGTCATTTTCGTGCCCGCGATCACGGCTGTAGGCTTCTCGATCCAGGCGTCGAGCCGGGCCGCATCCCACGAGAAGGTGGCGGCCTTCATGCCGTCGGAATAATTAAAGCCCGCGACCGAGCCCGCCTTGCGACCAAACACCCCCCAAAGATTCGGCCCCGTCATATTGGCCCCGCCCTGAACCAGGGTGTGACAGGCCTTGCAGACCGCAAATAGCTGTTTGCCGTGGGCAATATCGCCGGTGTTGTAAGGCGTAGGAAGTTTTGCCACCAAGATAGCCTTTTGGGCGTCGGTCAGTTCCGCATGTTCGGCGGCTTCGGACGCCGACGCCGGTTCTGTGGACTTACCCTCATCAGAGGGCTTTTCACAACTGGCCAGGGCTAGGCCCAGAAGCGTGACGGCGATGGGAAGTGCGCGCATGAGTCTCTCCAGCAAATCAAGGTCTGACCCCGTCACTACTCCAACTCGCTGGCCCCGCAAATCATCGGATTCCGCGTTTCCGTCGTTCCTTCTGAATCACCTCATCCAGGGCCTGGAGGAAGCGGGAGCGATCATTCCGATCAAAGGGTTTGGGGCCGCCGGTGAACTCTCCCATCGACCGCAACTGCTCCATCAGCGCCCGCTGGGCAATGGCCTGACCAATAGAATTTTCGGTAAACGGCCGCCCGGTGGTCGATAGGGCATGGCCCCCCGCCTTCAGCACCCGTTCGGCCAGGGGAATATCATTGGTTATGGCCACGTCACCGGGCGAGACGTTTTCGGCGATCCAGTCATCGGCCAGGTCTGGTCCGGCATCGACAATCATCCGGACGATCAAAGGCGATTGCGGGATCTGCATGAAGGCGTTGGAGACGACCCAGGTTTTCAGCCCATAACGCCCGGCGACCTTATAGACCTCATCCTTCACCGGACAGGCATCAGCGTCGATGAAGACCGAGATGGGTTTATCGGCCACGGGGTGGGTCCTTCAGGGCGCTGTGGTGCCGGCTACAGGACTTGAACCCGTGACCTTCGGTTTACAAAGCCGTAGATAAAATGGCATTTCGTGTGTGAAATCAATTATTTGTCGCCATTTTGAAATTGGCGGGTCGGGACATAGTCGGGACTTTATTTTCTCATAAATACTTACTGTATCGAGCTGAATACAAAACGGTAAAGATAAATACTAATAAAATACCTATCCAAATTCTAAATGCGGCCAGGATTTAGCGCCAATGGTTGCGGTGGCGCGTAGGCTGTCATTTGAGACGTTGAATATTATTCGGGCTCCCTTGAGGCGTTGCCGGAGAGTGTCGGGTCTAGCAGGATTGCCTTGTAATTCTGCTTTAACCCGACACTCAATGTTAAGCGGCCTGGGGAACTGGCTTCCAGTGATTTTGATCTGACGCGTCGATCAAGATCGGGCGCTCGCCTGATGAGGCAATCGACCATTTCGCCATTTCTTGAACTGCAGGAACTTGTCCATTCACGTGTTGGATTGTCATTATGCGAATTACGGTTTCAGCAGTGGAATCAATAGGAAATTCACCACGCTCCCAGCGACCAACTGTTTGAACGTCCTTATTCAACACATGTGCGATCTCAGCTTGGGTAAACCCAAGCTCAGTACGGATGAAGCGCAATTCCTTACCGGTAATCCCTGTTTGCTTACAGGCTATTCCCTGGGCAATCGCTCGGTGAAGCAGGTTGATGTTGTTAATTGTGAATACGTCCTCGCCTTCGTCGTCCTGGCAGATTTCCAGCCCCACCAGCATGACATTATCGAGGCCGCACTCATCGTAGCGGTAATCCAGCCTCGTCATGATTCATCTCTCCACATCACGGTTATAATTTTCAGTTCGCAAGCTACGTCATCCGGGATGACGACCACGCCAACCGCTCGACCGTCGCTGTTCGGGGTCGTCGCTTCGACTAGGTATTTATGGTAGCCAGGACGGCTAGCGTTAATTGGCTCGCTATAAACAAAGCCGCGTTTCAGAACATGCAGCACATCGCCCATGATAATGCCGCGCTCTCGCATTTGTTCCTTGGCATGCAATTTCCAGCTCACCGATAGGCTGTCGCTCTTTGCGCACTTGTTTATCTCCTGGGTAGCCCTTCCGGGCGACCATTTACCTGGTGCTTTTGGCATCGAGGCAGGTACCTATCATGATGATAGATCATGACAAGTAAATTCGTCGTAAAAATGGCGGAGGCGATGGTCGCCCAAAGTGCCGACTTGCCACTGAAGGCCTGATTACGGGCGAGCCGAAATCGATCCAGTCTTTATCAATGGGCGAATCCTGGTCGGGACATAGTCGGGACTTTTTGCGCATTCAGGTCCCGACGGGTCCCTTTTGTTCCCTTTTTCGAGGGTTCCGCGCTCTCTGCGAAAGGGGCGTAACGCGTTGTTTTTCTCTCGAAAAAATGGTGCCGGCTACAGGACTTGAACCCGTGACCTTCGGTTTACAAAACCGCT
>NMUI01000333.1 GCA_002221445.1 Phenylobacterium zucineum
AAGGGAACAGGCTCCAGCAATGGAGATGAAGTTGGATACCGGTTGCGGCTGGTGTGACGGGGGTGGCAGGCAGGGTCATCCCATGAAACCTGCAGCCAACACCCTGGCCGCTTCCGTCCCATACCCCCATGCCGATGGCCGGCAAACCCTATGGCAGGGCGTAGAATAGCAGGGCGACGATCAAAAACAGGAAGGCCACCCAGGTCAGGATCATGCCGATGGTGCGCGAAAAAGACGCGCCGCCCGACCGTGACAGGCCCACAGCGTGCAGGAAGCGACCTGTGAACAGGACGAAGCCGGTCAGGTGGATCACCACGGGCGCGGCACCCGCCAAGGCCAGAATCGCCAGACCCACCAGTGCCGGGGGGACATATTCAACGGCATTGCCCAGGGCACGGACGGCTTGAACCATTTCCGGTATGCCCTCATCGCCGATTAGAACCTTGTGTTTGCGCCTCTGCTGCACAACCTGAATCGACAGGGCGAGGATCAACAGAAGGTGCAGGCCCGCCCAGAGGGCGGCGGCGTGTCCGGCGGCTAGGGTGTCCATATGGCCCTTCCGTCTCCCGGCAGACCGAGCCTTGTCCACTTCTCGGTCACCAAATCAATTGTGGCCTGATCCATGTCCAGTTTCTGACCCCATTCCCGGTGGGTTTCCGGCGGCCATTTATTGGTGGCATCCAGGCCGATCTTGGACCCCAAACCGGACTCAGGCGAGGCGAAGTCCAGATAGTCGATGGGGGTGTTTTCGATCAGGGTGACATCCCGGGCCGGGTCCATCCGGGTGGACAGAGCCCACATGATGTCCTTCCAGTCCCGGGCATTGATGTCGTCATCCACGACGATCACCCATTTGGTGTACATGAACTGGCGCAGATAGCTCCAAACTCCCATCATTACCCGCTTGGCATGGCCCGGATAGGCCTTTTTCATGGACACAACAGCTATGCGATAAGAACAGCCCTCGGGGGGTAGCCAGAAGTCGACGATCTCTGGGAATTGCTGACGCAGCAGGGGGATGAAGACCTCGTTCAGGGCCTCACCCAATATGGAGGGTTCATCCGGCGGTCGTCCGGTGAAGGTGGTCAGATAGATCGGGTTTTTCCGCATGGTGATGGCCGAAACCTGGAAAATTGGGAATTTTTCCACGGAATTGTAATAGCCGGTGTGGTCACCATAGGGGCCTTCATCGGCATAGTCATCGAGCAGGACATGCCCCTCAATGACGATCTCGGCTTCGGCGGGCACCATGAGGGGTACGGTCTTGGCGGCCACCAGATCCAACCTGGCCCCGCGCATCAGACCGGCGAATTGGTATTCCGACAGGGTGTCGGGCACTGGCGTCACGGCGGCCAGTATGGTGCCGGGATCAGCCCCGATGACGGCGCAGGCGGGCAAGGGCTCCCGGGTGCCGGATTCCTTCCAGCGTCGGTGGTGCTGGGCACCGCCCCGGTGGGCAAGCCAACGCATCACCGTGCGGCTTTTGTCCAGAACCTGCATCCGGTAGATGCCGAGATTGTAATTGTCTTCTCGCATGTCAGACGGCCCCTTGGTCACCACCAGGGGCCAAGTGATCAGGGGCGCGGGTTCGCCGGGCCAGCAAGTCTGGATGGGCAATTTGCTGAGGTCAATCTGATCGCCGGTTAGGACGACTTCCTGTACGGGTGCCTTTTTCACGGTGGCGGGCCGCATGGCCATGACCGTCTTGGCCAGGGGCAGCATGTCCCAGGCGTCCTTGAGGCCCCGGGGCGGTTCGGGGGCCCGCAGGAAGGCCAGAAGCTCGCCCACCTCTCGCAAGTTCGCCGCCGTCGTTCGTTCACGCCCCTCCAGGGTGACGCCCATAGCCACCCGTTTCACGGTTCCGAACAAATTGACCAGACAGGGCATGTCCGAGGGCTGGCCGTCGGCTCGGGTGACGTTTTCAAACAGGACGGCGGGACCGCCCGTGGCCAACAGGCGGCGCTGAATCTCCGTCATCTCCAGAACGGAAGAAACAGGCTCTCGTACCCGGACCAGCTCGCCGGCGGCTTCCAGCTTGGCGATGAAGTCCCGCAAGGACCGATAGGCCATGACACCTCCCGTGTTCGGTCCACAGGCTCTAATTCAAGATGTTAGAGTGCGTTTCGATCCGATAACCGGTTCCCACTTATCGGAACGCACTCTAGGCC
>NMUI01000334.1 GCA_002221445.1 Phenylobacterium zucineum
CTTATCGGAACGCACTCTAGCGATTGACCAGCAGCTGGCGGAAGGCCGAGGCTGGCATACGGGCTAGGTCTTCGGCAAACGGTGCCATCAGACGGGCGATAAGGCTTTCGAGGACGCGGGCCATGGAATTTTCTTTTCGCAGTGCAGCAAATGTTGCGGTGCAAATAAGGATCAATCCCTAATAATTCAAGAGCTGACCACCAAAATGGTCCAACCGATATGCTGCGCTGCGGTCACTCGAGCCCTTCGTCGTCGTCCGCAGGTCCGGGTTCGTAACAGATCAGATCCCCCGGCTGACACTCCAATTCCCGACATAGGGCCGCCAAGGTAGAGAACCGCACGGCCCTGGCTTTGCCGGTTTTCAGGATCGACAGATTGGCAATGGTGACACCGACCCGGTCCGCCAGCTCCGTCAATGACATGCGCCGCTTTAAGAGAATCCGATCCAGTTGAATATGAATGGGCATGGCTAGATGGTCAGCTCGGCTTCGCGTCTGAGCCGGGCCCCTTCTCGGAAAACCTCAGCCAGCACAAAAACCACCAGAACCGAGAACCACGGGGTTGTTGAAAGGGTCGGCTGAACCTTGGTCGCCCCTGGAATTACCCAGATGCTGAAAATCCAGAAGGCATAACGAATGAGTTCAAGGGCTGCGAGGGCCATGCCGATGATCCGCAATCGCGCCACATTTTCTGGGTGGAACGGATCACCGGCCATGAGGGTGGCAAAGATTCGGCGCAGGCGGCTGACGATCACAAGAATGCCGGCCAGATAGAGGGCGGCGGTGAACAGTGCGCCGATAACCGAGGGCCATTGGCGCACCAGCTTGTCGCCATTCATGTTCATCGTAAATTCGCCGAGCAGATCCGGGTTAAAGCTCAGCAGTACGGCCCCCAGGGTAATTAGACTGACGGCTCCCACCCCGATCCACAGGGCGACATAGACAACATCAAGGATGATTTTCAGCAGGCTGGAGATCGAGCCAGGCCCGAGGGTACGCATCAGCCGCATATCCAACCTCCCTCACCCTACGCCCGACCGCTGAAGCCCAGACGGTTTCATTTCAACGGTCTTTGAACAGCTGTTGATTCAGGAAAATCGGCCCGGTGTCCAGAGCCCTTTCCCTTTAGGCGGAAACGCCTAAAGGGATAAAAAGGTCTCTAATTCAAAAAGTTAGAGCCTATTTCGATCCGATAACCGGTTTCCATCTATCGGAATACGCCCTAGGCGACCAGGCTGTTGAGCGCGACAGCCAAGGTCGGAACAGCCGCCAGGACCACCACGAGGGCCATGGTTACGCGATCCATAAGAGTCATAAGTGGACTATACATGATATTTCTCCGTAGGTTAAAAATGCTGCGATGCAGCAAATGTGGTAGAGCCATAGGTCTCCGATGGAGAGATTCAATAGGCCTTCATCGCTTTTCGATCAACAAAATTATCGTTTTTCGATATTAAACTTCTGCAATAAAATTACATTTTTGCAATGCAGCAACGTGCGCAAAGATTTAGATGGATAACCGTTATCAGGAGTTCGACATGCGCCTTATCCTGCAACCCGGCACTAAAATCGTTGTGGCGACTCACAATCCCGGGAAGGCTCGGGAGCTGGCGGAAATCCTGGAGAACCGATTCGATCTGGTGACGGCAGGGCAGCTTAGTCTCGCCGAACCTGATGAAACCGAAACCACGTTTGAAGGCAATGCCCTCTTGAAGGCCCGGGCGGCGGCGCAGGCCAGCGGACTCATCGCCCTGGCCGATGATTCTGGGCTGTCCGTGCAAGCCTTGGGCGGGGCCCCGGGAATTTATTCGGCCAGATGGGCGGGCGAAACTAAGGACTTTGGCGTCGCCATGGCCCGGATTGAACAGGATTTGCGAAGCTCGGGTGCCTCAGATCTCCGCGCTTGGTTTACCTGTGCCCTGGCCGTGGCCTGGCCGGACGGGCCTGCGGTGGTGGTCGAGGGGCGTGTAGCCGGGAACCTGACCTTTCCCGCCCGGGGAGATCGCGGCTTTGGCTATGACCCTATCTTTGTTCCCGAGGGGGAAACACAAACCTTTGGCGAAATGGAACCGGCCCGGAAGGACGCCATGAGTCACCGGTCCCGGGCCTTCGCACAATTGCGGGCCGCCCTGCTTTGAGCCCCGCTCTCGGTGTCTATATCCACTGGCCATTCTGCGCCCGGATATGTCCCTATTGCGACTTTAACGTCTTTAGGCATCGGGGCCATGAGGATCAGGGGCAAGCCCTCACCTCGGCTATTCTGACGGACCTAAAAAACCAGGCGGCAGGTCTCGGAAGGCGGACCTTGGTTTCGGTTTTCTTTGGTGGCGGCACACCCTCCCTCATGGCCCCGGCGTGGGTGGCAGAAATTCTTGAAACCTGCGATCGCCTCTGGCCGGGGGGCGCAGCGCCGGAAGTCACGCTGGAGGCCAATCCGACGGACGCGGAGGCGGCAAAGTTTCAGGCCTTCCGCACGGCGGGGGTCAATCGCCTGTCCCTGGGCTTACAGGCCCTAAATGACCCTGACCTTAAGATCCTGGGTCGTGATCACACGGCCCGGGAGGGGCGAGCGGCCGCGGACCTGGCCGCCAAGATCTTTCCGCGCCTGTCCATTGATCTCATCTATGCCCGACCGAACCAGACTGTGGACATGTGGACGCACGAACTGGATGCTGCCCTACAAATCGGAGCTCAACACATATCCCCCTATCAGCTGACCATCGAACCGGGCACAGCGTTTGAGCGGGCAGTGGGCCGGGGGCAGCTGACGCCGCCTCGACCAGACCTTGCCGCCGATCTTTATGACGCGACGCAGGATCACCTCAGCCGGGCAGGATTTGATGCCTATGAGGTTTCCAACCATGCCCTCTCCCCGGCAGATCAGTCCCGGCACAATCTCGTCTACTGGCGGGGGGAGGACTATCTTGGGATCGGCCCTGGTGCGCATGGACGGATCACCCGTAACGGTACGCGCCATGCTGAGGTCGCGGCCATGACCCCTAGCGCCTATATCGAACGTGTGACACGGATCGGGCATGGTGTGGCGGAGTCTGAGTGCCTAAGCCCGGTCGCCGCTGCCGAGGAACGGCTGTTATCGGGTTTGCGGATTACGGAAGGCGTTCCTTATGCGGATCTGACCGCCCTGGACCTCCACCCCGACCACGGCGAGGTTCGCGCCCTTACGGCCGATGGCCTTCTGGTCCATGATCGCAATCGGCTCATGGCGACATCGGCAGGTCGGCTGGTGCTGAATTGGCTGACCCGTCGTCTCGCCCTTGCGTGACGGCCCGGAAACGGCGATTCCTGCTCATGTCCCGCCATCCGCCGCCCCCGCCGCTCTCAGAGGCCCCCCTTGCGCCAGGGCTTTATCTTGTGGCGACCCCTATCGGGAACCTGCGGGACATCACCCTAAGAGCCCTCGACATCCTTTCGGCCGCCGACATGGTTTTGGCGGAAGATACGCGCGTCACCGCCAAGCTGATGAATGCTTACGGCCTTTCCAAGAAGCTGGAGCGTTATGACGAGCACGCCGCAGAGCGGACGGCCCCCAAGATTCTACGGGCCCTGGCTGACGGGGCGCGGATCGCCCTGGTGTCCGATGCGGGCACACCCATGGTGTCTGATCCCGGCTTCAGGCTGGCCCGTGACGCCTTGGCGCAGGGGTCTGATGTTTTTCCGGTCCCCGGCGCTTCAGCGGTCCTGGCGGCCTTGGCTGTTGCAGGACTCCCTACGGACCGGTTTCTATTTGCGGGTTTCCCCCACCCAAAAGCGCGGCGCGGCGCACGTTTTTCGACTCCTTGACCGATGTCCCGGCGACTCTGGTGTTTTTTGAAGGAGCCAGCCGGGTCTCAGCCTGCCTGAAGGATATGGCGGCGGTCTTCGGGCCTCGAGACGCCGCCGTCGCCCGGGAGCTGACCAAACTTTATGAAACGGTCTCCAGAGGCACTCTCGGCGACCTCGCCATCAATCCGGACTTTGAAGCCCCCAAGGGAGAGTTTGTCATCGTGGTGGGGCTCGGACGTCCGAGGGCGGCAACGGCCGAACAGGTTGACCAGGCTTTGCGCGATGCCCTTGTGAGACTACGCCCTGCCGATGCTGCCGCTGAGGTCAGCAGGGCCTTCGGGCTTTCCCGTCGCGACCTCTATAACCGGGTCATGGTCCTGCGGGCGGAACCGAGGTGAGTGAGGCCCGGCGTCTCCGAGGGACCGCAAGCCGCAAGGCTGGTCGTCAGGCTGAGGTCTGGGCTGCGGCGTGGCTGATGCTAAAAGGCTATCGTATTCTTGGTTTCCGTTTACAGACTCCGCAGGCGGAAATCGACATTCTCGCGCAAAAAGGCCCGGTGCTGGCGGTGGTCGAGGTCAAGTCGCGGGCCACACTGACAGCGGCCCTTGAGGCGGTGGGACAAGATCAGAGGGCGCGCCTGCGTCGTGCCGGGAGGGCGGTGGCGGCGAGCCGACCCCGGCTTGCCCACATCGCCATACGGCTTGACCTGATCGCCATGTCACCGGGCCGGTTGCCGCATCATATTCAGGACGCCTGGCGCGGCTGTTAGCGGTCCTGGTCCAAGACTCGCCGCCCCGGAGCGCCGTTTGAAACTTGGCTTTCCACCAGACCCCAGCGATCAAGGCTGGCCTAGAGTGCGTTCCGATAAGTGGGAACCGGTTATCAGCTCGAAACCTGCTCTAACATCGTGAATGAGAGCCTGTTTTATCCCTCCAGACGTTTCCGTCTAAAGGGAACAGGCCCTAGTACTACAGTTGCATATCATTGGCGAG
>NMUI01000335.1 GCA_002221445.1 Phenylobacterium zucineum
AAGAATGTGGTCGATGGCGCCGATGGAGCGTAGTCCAGAGTAGAATGTGGGGGGGGAGGGGTGCTCGGGTCTAGAGTGGCTCCCGGGTTGACGAGACCTGAGGCTCTTGCCCAGTCTGCTAGCCCGCGGTGTGGTCCGTGACGGTCGTCCCAGGACGCGTTGAAGTCCCCCGCCACCACCGCTATGGGTGAGGTCACCGTGGGTGATAGGCCTCCCAAATGTCGAGATATTCGACCTTGGAGGACTCCCCGTAGGTATTTAATTGGGTTGATGGTGCAGTTTATTCGGTGTAGCCATTGTTGGAGTTTGTTCCATAGTCCCATGCTCTCCGCGGAGGAAGGGGGGCAGGGCCAATAGGTGCCGTATATCAGGATGTCTCCCTCTGGGCGCGCCAAGACGATCCCCGAGACAACTCCAAGGCCCGTGGGGTCCGCTATAAATTGCCGCGTTCTGGCCGCCCAGCGCGGCGAGAGGAGGAACATCATACCGCCGACAAGGGAAGCGCGCTGCTGGGGGCCACGCCGCGTCGGTGATCCCACGGCAGCCGCCTGGTAATGCGCGCTACTACCGATCCCCATCTGACGCCGGGCCTGGTGCGCTAAGTATTTTGATTGACGGGAGCCACAACGGGTATCCACCAATATGAGTACGTCCACCGTTAGGTGCTGCATGTACCAAATAAGTTCTGTGAGCTTGGTGGCAGAGAGACCGTTGATGTTCAAGCTACTGATGGTGAGAGACGGTGCTCCGCCAGCTACCGTGACGCCCGTGGTGAGCAGAGCTCTAGTCGGTTCCTTCGCGAGCTCCTCCGCGTAGCGGCCGTAGACTCGCCCTTTTCGCCAGGAGTGGTCGAACTCCGGGTCGACCGGGAGGGTCGATTCAGTGAGAGGTACATGTTGATCTGGTCCATAGACATGCGAGGGGAAGTATTTCCGCGGCTTGGGTTGCGGAGCTGGGGTTGGAGGTCCTTTCGTGAAGCGGCGCCCACGGACGATCGTAGGAAAGATTACCGGAAAGCGGAGGTGTTGTACCGTGTCCAGGATTAAGCCACTGAGCGAGTGAATGGCCCACTGAATGGCCGGGACATCCCCCCCACCGAAAGAGGGGGCTTGAGCGGTATAAAGCTGCGGGATGTATGTAGGCCATAATTGGGTATGGTTGCAATGGCCTCCAACTCCGTGTAAGAGTACGGTCCCCGCGGGAGCCGAGTGTCCAGAATGCAAAGCCCCCATCCGACCATACTGTGGCGGAGCTCGGGGGCGTGGTCGCGGATCACCAATGGATCGGAGGAAAATAGGGTGTAGGCCTTG
>NMUI01000336.1 GCA_002221445.1 Phenylobacterium zucineum
CCCTGCTCGCGCAACGTCTTGACCGTCTCGAGCACGCGCTGATTCTCGGTGATCACGTGCTTGACCCGACGATAGGTCAGCTCGTCTAGAACCTCGGCGGCGCGCGGTAGATCGTCGACGCCCAAGTCGCGCAGGCTCGAGACGCCGAGGCTTGCCGCCCCGCGCTCGCAGGCCTCGCGCCGCGATTTATAGCCGCCGTCTGCGTGGCGGTGTTCTACCTTAGTGTCGATGATCACCAGCTCAAGTTCAGCGGCGGCGAATCCCAGCGCTTCGGCTTGGGTCTCTAGTGTGCGGCAGTCGAGGAACACGGCGTGATCTAGTTCACCCAGTAGCGAAGCCGATTGGTCCATGATGCCGGTTGGAGCTCCAACGATTTCGTTTTCTGCTCGCTGGCCGATACGCGCGAGTTCGCGCCTGTCGAAGCCTGTGCTCCAGAGCTCGTTGAGAGCCACGGAAACTGCGCACTCGATGGCTGCCGATGACGAGAGCCCAGCGCCGACAGGTACATCCGAGTCGATGTAGATGTCGAAGCCGCTCTTAGCGCCGAGGGCCCAGGCTACGCCGAGCGGATAGGCCGACCAGCCCGCGACAGAGTCGCGACTGATGCCGTCGAATCGAACCTGTACCGACTCGTCGGTGAAGCTCGACGAGACTCGGCAGATGCCGTCTTTGCGCAGGGCCACCGCTGCATAGGTGCGACGGTTGATGGCGAAGGGCAACACGAAGCCTTCGTTGTAGTCGGTGTGTTCGCCGATGAGGTTCACTCGGCCCGGCGCCGACCAGACGCCGGTTGCCGAATAGCCGTATCTCGCCGCGAATTCGCGCGCGGTACCTTCGGCCGAAACTTCGTTTCTGAGCGCGGTCACTAGATGACCTCGCGCAATCTTGCTGCCACCGATTCGGCGGTCACGTCTCCGATGAACGCGCCCATTGCCGACTCTGATCCGGCTAGGAACTTGAGTTTGTCTGCGGCTCGGCGAGGCGAAGTGATCTGCAGCTGCAGGCGCACGTTTTCGCCACCGGGCACGTTTGGAGCCTGGTGCCAGGCCGCAATGTATGGAGTCGGGGTTTCGTA
>NMUI01000337.1 GCA_002221445.1 Phenylobacterium zucineum
GGCGCTTCCGTGAAGAACCTGGCCCATAGTGCTTCCTTCCATTCGATGGAAAAGATTGCACCATCAAACTCCGGGACTAAACACCTAGAGCCCCAGTTCGGCCCGCAGCTTCTTGGTCAACTTGCCGACGATCAGGCTGTGGGCACCAGCCAACCGGTCGATGAGGTCGGCATCCTCCACCGCGTTATAGTTGATCGCCGCCCACTGACACTTGGCGCAATAGGGGGCCTGACGCCCGACGCCGCTCTCGATCAGGACCATAAAGGCGATTTCGGTCACCTTCAGCGAAACCGAGTCGTCCCCAGCAATGGCGAAGACCTTGCCCCCGACCTTGTAAACGTCCGAGCCCCCCACTGGACCACATGAGTCACCTGTGGCAGGGCCAGAGCCGCTTGGGCGAGCCCGGCCCGGTCCATCGTCGCCCTAAGCCCCAAGGCCGACCCCGACGCCGATGGGACAGCTCACGCCTGTGCCGCCGACACCGCAATAACCGTCCGGGTTCTTGGCCAGGTACTGTTGATGATAGTCCTCAGCGAAATAGAAGATCGGGGCGGTTTTGATCTCGCTGGTGATGTCACCATAGCCCTGGGCGCGCAGGGCGGTCTGATAGGCCGCCGCTGACGCCTTGGCTGCCGCCAGTTGAGCAGCGTCATAGGTATAGATCCCCGACCGGTATTGCGTGCCGATGTCGTTGCCCTGGCGCATACCCTGGGTGGGATCGTGCCCTTCCCAGAAGGCTTTGAGCAGGGCCTCATAGGTGATAATCGCCGGGTCATAGACCACCAGCACGGCTTCGGTATGACCGGTCCGGCCTGAGCAGACCTCTTCATAGGTGGGGTTGGGCGTAAGGCCCGAAGCATAGCCCACCGCCGTCACATGCACGCCGGGCAGATTCCAGAACTTGCGCTCCACCCCCCAGAAACAGCCCATAGCGAATAGGGCTTGAGCCATGCCCTCAGGATAGGGTCCCTTAAGCGCCGCACCATTGACGAAATGGGTGGTCGCCGTGGGTAAAGGGTTCGGCCGTCCCGGCAGGGCGGTGTCAGCCGTGGGCAGTTCAGCGAGCTTGGGGACGAAGACCATGGTAAGACCTGTTGGTTTGAACTATGCCCTGAGAATAGCCCATTTCACCGACCATTGCACCCACCCGGCAACGGGTTGGAAGGCCGCCGCCCCCGGCCTCAACCGCAATGAGTTTGCCCGCCCCGCCGATAGCGCCTTGCCCCATCGACCGTCCTGAGTATATTGCGCGCCTTCCGCACTGGGCTCGCCCCCTGCGGACCACGGAGAGGTGGCGGAGTGGTCGATCGCGCACGCTTGGAAAGCGTGTTTACGGGAAACCGTAACGAGGGTTCGAATCCCTCTCTCTCCGCCATAAGGCTATAATTTTCTCAATAAATACAACGATAGAGCCGGGAAGACGGCAATCGTTCCCCTTAAGGTTCCCTAATAAGCGGTCCGCTAGGCCATGCGGTCCCAGCCTGTTTCATTCATTTTCAAGGCACGTGGAACCCCGGTCCAGATCAGGTAATGAGGCAAGACAGGACCATCACCGAACGCCCGCTCCAGAGCCTCCGCCGGGGTCTCGCCCTCATTCTGGACGATAAGCCTAGGCGCGGCCCTTTGGCCCTCCAGGCGGGTCAGTCGGGCTTCAATTTTATTCATGGCGGGCGGTTTCCTTTCTCACGCTCTCGGGGGTGACAAGCCGCACGATAAAAACATCGCCATCGTAGCCGGGGGGCAGGTCACGGGCGCGGGCCTCAGCTTCCGTTTCGAGTTCCTGATCCCAGATCACCACGTGCAGGCGCATTAGGTCATGCCCTCCGGCCTTTTCCTCCAGGCGGTCCAGTCGGGTTTTTAGGGTCATTTCCGAGCCTCCAAGGCTGCAAGGCGTTGTTCAAGTTCGGTGGTCTCAAAGGCTTTCCGATACTGGTCCAGCAGTGCCACTAGCTGCGCCAGGCCGCTGTCTGGATCATGTTATGGTTCAGCATAACGAACCTAGGCGCGGCCTTGGACCGCCCTTTGTGATTGTGTCTGGCCATGCGCATTGAGCAGGCCTCCAGGGACTCCAGGATGGCCGGTGGCGGGCTTCGCGCGGAAACCACACCACCGACACCCAAAGCCGCCTATCGGGCCTCCTGCCCCCTTTCTCCGCCAAGGCCGCCCGGCCCCGGTCCGTCAGTCTTAGGACGGAAGCTGACTTGCCGGACGGGTTGCGCCGCCGCTCGCCAGTCGGCTCGACCAAGCCCAGGGCTCGCAGTTCGGAAAGGCGCGGTTGCAGGGCTTCCTTCAGGACCTTGGCGGCCTCGACCACCTCCAGGGAGGTCGCAACGCCAAGCTGGTTCAAGGTCGCCAGGGCGCGGCGTCTCAGGGTCTGCGCAGATCGGGCCATGGCTACGGCTGCGGCCTGTGAGGTTCCGTCAGGTCCCTTGGAGCCGGGCTGGTAGGGATAGACGCTATTCATGCTCGCCCCCCTCCGCCAGGAGGTTCCATTCGGGCAGGCCATGACGCTTGACCAGAATGTCCAGCCAACGGGCTTGGCGTTCAGTCAGGGGTTCCGAACGAAAAGCCATGCCCCCCAGAAACTGGCCTTCCTTTTCCGTCAGGTTCGCGCCGGTTCCCAGGATGCAGCGGGCGGCCTTGCGATGATCAATGGTCAGATCAGCCATGGTGAACGCCCTCCCCATAGATCAGCCCAGCCAAGACATTCGCCAGGATGGGGCGGACGCCATGGGCGGTGGTCAGGAATTGCGCTTGTCGCGTGGCGGGCGTAGGAAGGCTGAGGAAGTCGACCGGCAAGTCTTTCCGCAGCCCCTCGCTCCGGCGGGGGGTTTCTTTTTGGGCCATGGTCCTAGCCCTCCCCCGTCCCAAGGCGGCGCAGGGCGTGAGCCGGAACCAAGGTCCGACCACCGACCTTTGTAACTTTGAGCGCCCCCGATGCTATGGCGCGATAAAGGGTTGACCTTGCGAGCGACGAAAGACGACAGGCGTCTTTGATACTGTAAGCGATAGGTTGAATTTGTTCGGGCATGAGCCATCCTTTCTGTGGATGACCCAGAAGTATTCACACGGTTTCCGTATCGTCCAAATATAGCTAGCGCTAAATTCGCGACTAGCTATTATTTGTCTTTTCAATAACTTAGATCGTCGATCACCACCGCGCCGGGATTTTCCTGAAAGAATGCTGCCTTTTCGCGGCTGGTCATGGCGTCAAGCCGACGCGAGGAAACGCTTTGGTCACCTTGCGCCATGCGCTCCCGCCGCAACTCCGCCGCGCGATTCTCACGCGCCGTGAAGGCCACTATCGCCGGATCGGGGTTATGGATTTTCTTCCCAAGGCACACCTCAAAACGATTTGCGCTAACCGCCTGAACTTCTTTCCGAGCGACGGCTCAAACTCATATTTTGGTATCTCCGGCATCTTCGGCTTCGGTATCAGGTGTCGGGGAAAGGTCCACCCGGCGTCCCTTACAGGGTAATATCTTAAGCCCCAGCCGTACTTTAGGGCCTGATCTATAAGCCCAATGACGTAAGGGTCTGCCGTGGTCGGCTGGCGCTTGGCGGTCGGTATGTCTGAGATCGCGCTGGCGAGGGTCGCTAAAGCGCTTTCAAGGGCTTCCGGCGACAATCCCATTACTGCAATCATGGCCGCCCTTGCTTCCTGCGCACGCTTAAGGGGCTCGCCCGTCAACTCGGACTCGCGCGTCCATGCCGTCAACTCAATCCGTGCTCCGGCTTCATAGCGAGCCTCTGGCTTATACACAGCCATGGCGGCGTTTTTGGGCGTGGCCTTAGCCTCGCGGACTGGATTTTTAACAATCCGGCCTCGAGTGCTTTCAGTTGCGCCCGAACCTCAGAGGCGGCGGCTACGGGCCTCAGCCAGCCCGCGATGGTTGGAAGCCGAGCTTCAAGCTCAGCAACTTGCTCATCAATCAAACCAAGCCCTTTGAGCTCCGCAACCTGATCAGGCGAAAATTTCACGCTCAGTTTGTCGGTCAAGTCCGCCTCCCGAAGGTGTGTCCCGGTGGTGGCGGGGGAAGCGCGCCGGGTAACGCGCTTTTCGGCCTGCAGGACCTATCCCCAGGCCGCAGGGTGCCAAGGGTTCGCTTGGCGGTCAATTCAGATGTTCCGGCATTGTTCCAGATCAGTTTGGAAAGTCCAAACTTCCGAGCCCCGTGGTTCCGACAATGTTCCGTGATCAGGGCTATCCTGCTTCCATCGCCTCAAGCCGACCCAACAAAGCCCCTTTCGGCGCTTGGGCCGTGATAAGGGAATTGTTGACCTCCCGCAGCAGTCGTGCGGTGACGACGGCGCTCTGATCTAACAATGATCTCTTGTGTAGCCAGAGGGCTACAACATACCAATCCCAAAGAGGGCGATCGGACATAACTTTGGCGGAAGGCGCTGGAAAATCTGCTCCCCGCTCACCCCGCGCGTATAGTGAAATGGCCTGACGGCTTAAGCCGGATCGGTCAGCTATGTCGGAGAGGCTGACAAGATAATCGGGCTCAACACGTTCCACGTTTGCCCCAGCCGCCCGCACATTCTCCATCGCCGAAACAATGGCGCTGGCCAGGGTCGGAGCCTCACGGGCAAATTCCGCAATGATCAGGCCCCGCTGAAAGCTCAGCGTCGCGTCATCACAACCGGCCTCAAAAAGCCGATCTTCATAATCTTGCATTTCAGGATCAAGACCCGATGCAATCACTGTAAACTGATGCGTCTTCATATCGCGTCCTCACCGAGGATATGCGGGCAACGATCCACGACCCGGCGAATATCCCTTCCGTGGTTTTCAGAATTGCGCGGAGTTGACCAAACACTGACAATGCAACCGTCACGGTCTGCAAAACTGCAATAGAGCCGCGCCCAAGCATGTCCATTCGACAGCCTCACCCGCCAACCGTTTAGCTCAGCATAGGCTACCGCCGCCTCGATATGTTTGTCAGGATGCGTCGGCCTGCCCATTGTCACCACCCTATAAGGTGTTCGTTGTCAAATGTCAACAGTTTGACTTAAGGGGAGTTTTGCTGAGATGCCGAGAGACAGATCGCCCGCGGCCTATTCCCCGTCGCTGATCTCACCAGGGTCGCCAATCGGGCAGCCCGGCCCCATGGCCGCGTCATGGAGGAAGCTGCGCTTCCTCCACTTGGCGACAGTCTTGCGATTGAGGCCGTACCTGACGGCTAGCTCTTTGAGCGGAGCCTTCGATCGCTGTATCGCCGCTCGGATGGCGTGCGTGGTCGTGGCGCTGCCGTGGAGTACCTGGCCCATAGTGCTTCCTTCCATTCGATGGAAAAGATTGCACCATCAAACTCCGGAACTAAACACCTAGAGTGCGTTCCGATAA
>NMUI01000338.1 GCA_002221445.1 Phenylobacterium zucineum
GAAACGCACTCTAACATCTTGAATGAGAGCCTGTTTTATCCCTCCAGACGTTTCCGTCTAAAGGGAACAGGCTCTAAGCGCCAGGGCTCGTCCTGATCCGGCAGTCAGTGTCGGTTCAGGCTTTTAACGATGAAGCTCAGGCCAGCTGAACCTGCACCCGCCATGCCTCCCGGCGGGTCTGTGCGGCATCGGCACTGATCTGTGGTTCAAAAATCCGGTCGTGGCTTGTGAATCCAACCCCATCGCCAGGGCTCAACAGGCCAATACCTCGCCCGGCGCAGATGGCTGCGCCGCAGGCTGTCGCCTCGCGAAGGGCATGACGGACGACAGGGCGTCCCAATAAGTCTGCCTGCATCTGTAGGAGCAGGTTGTTGCCTGTCAGGCCGCCATCAACGCGTACCATGTCCGGGCAGGTGCCAAGCCCCTCAAGCTGATAAATCTTGTCCACGACCTCGCAGACACGCAGGGCGATGGACTCAAGCCCGGCCCGGGCGATCTGGCCGGGGGTGGTGGCCAGGCTGAGGCCCGCAATCATCCCGCGACGGCCAAGGTCGCCATGAGGTGCGCCCAAGCCTTGAAAAGATGGCAGGATGGCAAGTCCTGGGTCTGGGTTCGCCCCGGCTGCTAGGACCTCAAAGGCATGGTGATCGCCTAGGTTGAAGCTGCGTCTCAGCCAGTCCAAGGCTGCCCCGGCAGTGAAAATCATGCCTTCAATACAGAATTGGGTTTCACCTCCTACGCCCGACAGAACCATAGGCGGCAGGGTCGGCCCGCCGGACATCAACCTGCCCCCCGTCCCCACATTGACGGTGGCCGATGTGCCATAGGTTATCTTGCATGACCCCTGGGCTTCCGCGCCCTGACCGACCATGGCGGCCTGCTGGTCAGCCATGTCACCTGTGATGGGGATGGCAGTGCCAGAATGTCGGGGTGGCAGGTCGCCAGCTCGCCCCAGGAATCGCAAAGGCGCGGGAAGGCTGCGACATCAAGGCCTTGGAGATCTATCAGGCGCGCATTCCAGGACCCGGTCTGAAGGTCGAGATAACCCAGGGGCCAAGCCTGACTGCGATCTGTGATGTGGGCACCGCGGCTAAGGCGGAAGATAAGGTAGGAATCGATATTACCCCAGGCCAGCCGACCCTGGGCCAGCAGGGACTTATGGTCGGCAATGCCTCGCCACACCGCCTCCAGCTTGGAAATGGCCTGCTGCGGTGAAACACCCAACCCCATGGCCTGAAGCTCGGCCGCCCGCGCGCTGCCTCGCAGGTCACTCCATACCACCAAGGGTGACAAGGGTTTACCGGTCTTGCGGTCCCATATTACCAAGCTGGTACGCTGGGTCGTTATCCCCAGTCCCGCAATATCCTGGGCTGAGCGATTGGCTTTCGCCAGGGTCAGACCGATGACCCTTTCAGCCTGGGCCCAGATCTCGGCGGCATCCTGTTCAACCCGGCCCGGTGCCGGATTGGTGGTGGCTATGGCCTCAGAGGCCTGACTCACCAGATCACCGCCCGGTGTGAAAAGACAGGCCGTGAGGGTCGTGGTGCCAGCATCAAGCCCTAGGAGCAATTCAGGCATCGGGGATCAGCACGCCGGGATTCATCACACCTATGGGGTCCAGAGCGGTCTTGAGCGCACGCAGCAGGGCGACGCCTTCGGGCCCCAGTTCGCGGGTCATGTAGTCGCGTCGGACCCGTCCTATGCCGTGGTGATGGGCCATGCTGCCCCCGCCGTCGGCGGTTGCCGTCATGATCTGCTTCCAGGCTTCAAAATAGGCCGATTCCAAGTCTTCGGGGCGGTCCTTCGCAATGGCGAAGGTGAAATAGAGATTGAGGCCGCTGCGATAGACATGGGAGGAATGGGCTGAGGCGGCGCGACAGCCGGGTATCTGAGCCACCGCGGCCGTGGCCGCATCGTAAATGCCGGCGATCTTGTCCCAGCTGGCGGAAATTTCCACGGTGTCGGCGACGATATTGCGGTTGAGAATGTCGTCCCACCCTGCCACATGGTTCCGGTGGCCGAGCCAGTGGGAGACGATAGCGTCGGGCAGAGGGGCCAGACCCATGGTTGCGGCCAGCTTCACCGCCGCTGCGCGCTCTACCTCAACCAGGGCCGCAGGACCTTCATGCACCATGATGATTGTACAGTCTCTTGCGGCTTCATGCAGACGTTTGCTCTCGCGAACGTCATACTGGCGCATGACCGGTGGTCGCCAACCGCGTTGGACCAGGTCTCGCTGGAAGGTAAAGCCGGCGCGCATGTCAGGCGCTGTGAAGGCCGAGACCGCCTGTTTCTCAGCTGCCCGACGCAGGGATAAGGTTACGCCGGTAATGACACCAAGCGTGCCTTCAGATCCCATCAGAATGTGGCGCAAGTCTGGGCCCGCCGACGCCCGTGGGGCCTTGCCCAGTGTTACCAGGCTGCCATCGGGAAGCACGGCTTCGATGGCATAAATCAGGTCTTCGATATTGCCGTAGGCGGTGGAAAATTGGCCTGAGGCCCGCGTCGCGACCCACCCACCGACGCTGGAGACCTCGATAGACTGTGGCCAATGGCCGGTGGTCAGGCCTCTGGCGGCGACTTCCTGTTCGGCTTCAAGGCCGTTCTTGCCTGCATCGAAGGTCGCTAGGAGGTTTTCCGGATCAATACTGCGGGTGGCGCTCATAGCGCCCATATCCAGCAGTATGGCGTTCGGGCTGGTGATGATGCCGCCCACCACCCCGCTGCCCAGACCAAAGGGGATGAGGGGGGTTCCGGTTGCTGTAGCGATCCTGACCACCTTCTGAACATCGGCAACAGACGCCGGGCGCACCACACAGGCCGGGGTCTGACCCTGAGCCCCCAAGCGGTCGCGAATATGGCTGACCACCCAATAATCGTGACGCCGATCCTGGAGCTGATCGGTGGCGGTCAGAACCTTGGCCTCACCAAGGGCGGCTTTGAGCTGGAAAATCGGATCAGAGGACATGTCAGCGACTCGCAAGGTTCGTGTTGAGCGCCGAAAGACTATCTGCGCGAATATCGAGGCAGGCCTTGATCTGAGCCTGCATCTGACCCGGCGACCAATTCAGCAGGATCGCCATTTCCTGGGCCATATAAGAAAGCGCCGCTTCGCCGCCCCGGTCGTCAAACCAAGCCCGGTTTGATCGACGCACCCACACATCTTCGAGTTGAAGCGCCCCTTCCATGGTGACCGCATGGCGGGCTTCCGCCGCCGGACCGCCTGCCGCCAGGGGCGCTTCAGACCCATAAAGGGCTAAAAGACGTTCGGCTTCAAGTTCGGGCATGGTCCGGGCGAGATCTCGGGTGACCGCGTCCACATTCAGATCGCCACCGGGCAGGGGGATTGTTGCGGTCCGAGAGGCTGTCGGCCGGCGTCCCAACCTGTCTTCAACTATGTCTACCACCCGCTCGGCCATCCGGCGATAGGCGGTCAGCTTACCCCCGGCGACCGCCAGAATGCCGCCGCGTCCGGTCCAGACCTCATCCTTGCGGGAGATTTCCGAGGCGGACTTTCCTTCCTGGCCTACCAGGGGACGAACCCCGGACCAGGCTGCGACAATATCTGTGTCACCCAGCGGGGCGATGGCGAACCGCCTATTGGTCGCCTCCACCAGATAGTCGATGTCATCCCGTTCAATCTGGGGCCAGACATGGTCCTGGGGATAGAAGGTGTCGGTGGTTCCGATATAGGTGAATCTTCCTTTGGGCACGGCGAAGACACTGCGCTTGTCCCGTGCGCCCATGATGATGGTGCGGGAAACGGGCAGACGCGCCTGATCGACCACAAGATGAACACCCTTAGACAGCATCAGGCGTGGCATGGCGGAGGTGTCCTCCAACCCCCGAAGGTGATCCACCCATGGACCTGCTGCATTGACGATGACCTTGGCCCTAACCCTTGCCCGGGTCTTTTCGCCCAGAGCGTCATCTAAGACCACGCCGACGGCCTTGCCGTTTTCCACGAGGATTTCGCTGACCGGTGCATAGCTGATGACCGTCGCTCCGGCGGCAAAGGCTGCCCGGACATTGGCCAGGGTCAGCTTGGCGTCTTCGGTGAGGTATTCGGGGTAAACCACAGCCCCGGTAATGTCTGCGGCATTAATGGCCGGTTCTTTGGATTCGACATCCATGCGGGACCAGACCTCGTGCTGTCGCGCCTTAGGCACCCCACCTAATTTTTCGAAGGCCCAGATACCTGTGCGAAGTTTAGCAATCGCCGCCGCATTCTTGGCGGGAATAACGAACGGTGTCATGCGCGTCAGGTGCGGGGCTATGGCCTCGACAGCCTTGCGTTCAGAGGCTGCCTCCTGAACGAGACCCAGATCGCCCTGGGCCATGTAACGCAGACCGCCATGGATCATTTTCGAGGAGCGACTGCTGGTGCCCGCCGCAAAATCACGGCCCTCAATAAGCACCACCGACAGGCCGCGCAAAGCCGCATCGCGGGCAATGCCGGCCCCTGTAACCCCGCCACCGATTACCAGGAGGTCGAATTTTGCCCCATCCAAGCCATCGAGAACAGCACTTCGGTTGCGAAAATCCAAAGCTCCGGTCTGCATGTCCTTCATCCCTCGCCCGGTTCTAAGTGTAAGCAGCGACCTTGCCTTAGCGGTCATGCCCTTGGCGATGTTATGTCTATGGGACGGGCACGGGGGTCAATGGAATAGGCGAAGGTCGCGCACTTTCCCGGTCGGGGTCTCTGCCTTCGGCGCAAAAACATTAACTTAAGGTATGACCGCTAGGCTGAACCCGTCTGCACCCGAGGGAGGCGTATCCATGCCCACCACCGATACTCAAACCCCGACCTATGATCTCCTGGTGATCGGCAGCGGTCCTGCGGGGCGTCGGGCAGCCATCCAGGCGGCGAAGTTGAACAAGCGTGTCATGGTGGTGGAGCGCGGGCACCGTGTCGGCGGGGTTTCGGTTCACACCGGAACCATACCCAGCAAGACCCTGCGTGAGACTGTGCTAAACCTGTCAGGCTGGCGGGAACGGGAATTCTACGGTCGGGCCTATCGCGCCAAGCAGGACATCACTGCCGAAGACCTGGGTAAGCGCCTGCAGATCACCCTGGACCATGAAGTCGAGGTTCTGGAGCATCAGTTCGCTCGAAACAATGTCGATACCGTGTTTGGCTCGGCGCGTTTTCTAAGCCCAATAGCGTGTCGGTAGAGACCGAGGGCAGTTCCAGAATAATCGCGGCGGAGAAGATTCTGTTGGCGGTGGGCACCACACCCTATCGGCCCGCCCATATCGGGTTTGATGGAACCAACGTCCTAGACAGCGACGAAATTCTCGACATTACCCGAATTCCGCGCCAGCTGGTGGTGGTCGGGGCCAGTGTTATTGGCGTGGAATATGCCAGTATTTTCAGTGCCCTGGACGTAAAAGTTACACTCGTTGAGCCTAATTCGGGGCTTCTACCCTTCCTTGATCGAGAGCTTTCTGAGGAATTCACCCACGACCTGCGCGACCGGGGCGTGGCCCTACGCTTTGGGGCTAAGGTGCTATCGGCGGACTCCTTCGGACCTCAGGATTGCCGTGTGGTTTTGGCCGACGGTCGAGAATTGCGCGCCGATATGGTGCTGTTTTCCGCGGGCCGGGAAGGGGCGATCAAGGGGCTTGGTCTTGAGGCCGCTGGCCTTTCTGCCGATGACCGGGGTCGGCTTACGGTGGATAAGCAAACCTTCCAAACCGAAGTTCCGCACATCTATGCGGCAGGCGATATTATCGGCTTTCCCAGCCTGGCCTCTACCTCCATGGAACAAGGCCGCATTGCCGCCTGTCACGCCTTCAACGAACCCGCCCATGCCCCGCCGGAATTCTTCCCCTACGGAATCTATTCGGTCCCGGAGATTTCGACCATCGGCATGTCTGAAGAACAGATCCGCGAACGGGGCATTCCCTATGAGGCTGGCGTGGCCCGGTTCCGCGAAACCTCCCGCGGGCACATTATGGGCATTGAGTCCGGTTTCCTGAAAATGCTGTTTGCCCTGGAGACCCGGCGTCTGCTCGGTATCCACATTATGGGTGAAGGGGCCACAGAGCTGATCCATATCGGCCAAGCCGTTCTCAATCTCGAAGGCACCCTGGATTACTTCGTGGAGAACACCTTCAACTATCCGACCCTGGCCGAGGCCTATAAGGTTGCAGCCCTCGACGCCTGGAACCGAATGCCCAAGGCCCAATCCAGCCTCCGAACCACAACCGCAGCCCTGGAACGGGCCGTGAAGGCGGTCGGCGGTTAGTCCCAATCCCCGCTAGAGCCTGTTCCCTTTAGA
>NMUI01000339.1 GCA_002221445.1 Phenylobacterium zucineum
GAAACGCACTCTAACATCTTGAATGAGAGCCTGTTTTATCCCTCCAGACGTTTCCGTCTAAAGGGAACAGGCACTAGGGCTTTTTCTCTTCAGACAGAATCGTCAGAGGAAATAAAAAAGTTCTAATTCAAAAAGTTAGAGCAGAATCCCGGTAACCGGTTCCCAATTATCTGAACAGGCTCTAGGCTGACGTCGATATTAGGACTTAAGTCGCATTCGCAAATTGGATGGGGAAGATTTTATGATGCGTCGTTTCCAGATGCTGGCCAGTGTATTCATTGCGACCAGTCTGACCTTCACCTCGGCATGTGTTCAAGCCAAGCCTGCGGCAAAGCCCGCGGCCTGGGCCGCTGTCGCGCCTGAGTCTGTCGGCTTTGATTCGACGCGGTTGAAGACACTTGACGCGGCCATGGCCAAGGTCGTGGCTGATGGTCGGGTATCGGGCATGACCACCTTATTGGTCCGTCACGGCAAGGTGGTTGAATTCAATACCTACGGAAAATCGAACCTCGCCACCGGCACCCCAACTCAGAAAGACGACATCTTCCGCATCTACTCCATGTCTAAACCCCTGACCGGGGTGGCCATGATGATCCTGTTCGAAGAGGGCAAGTGGAAGCTGGATGATCCGGTGACCAAGTTCATCCCGGAGTTTAAGGACCTCAAGGTCATGACCGGTCTGGATGATAAGGGTAATATCGTCACGGTTCCGGCGACCCGGCCACCGACCATGCGCGAAATTATGAGCCATACGGCGGGCTTTGGTTATGGCCTCGGCGATAAGCATCCGGTGGATAAACTATTCCGAGAGCGTCGGGTGCTCGGGTCTGCAAACCTCAAGGAGCTTGTGACCAAGGTTGCCGACATTCCGCTGATGTTCCAGCCCGGAACCAACTGGTCCTATTCGGTTTCGGTGGACCTTCAAGGCTATATTGTTGAGAAAATTTCAGGGCAGAAGTTCGGAGACTTCCTGGCCGATCGAGTCTTCAAGCCGCTGAAGATGAAGGACACGGCGTTCTATACTGGTCCTGAAAAGGCGTCCCGTCTGGCGGCGCTCTATATGACCGACCCGAAGACCCGCAAGATGATCCCGGCTGATGATCTCTTTGGAAATCCTCCGCCCGATTACACCAAGGCTCCGGCCTTGGAGTCTGGCGGCGGCGGTCTCGTATCCACAACGGCCGATTATGGGCGTTTCGCGCAGATGATCCTCAATAAGGGTGAACTGGATGGGGTGCGTCTGCTGTCCCCGGCCTCTGTCGAGCTGATGGGCACCAATGTCATTCCGCAGAGCGTCCTGGTGAACACCAACGGCACAAGCGGCTCGCGCTTTAACGACGCCGTGGGCTTTGGCCTCGACTTTATGGTGGTCAATGATCCACGAAAGGCGGGCAGCCTGGGCGGCAAGGGTGAAATGAGCTGGGGCGGCGCGGCTGGAACCTGGTTCTGGATCGATCCGACCAATGACCTCTATTTCGTCGGCATGATTCAACGCCTCGGCGGCACGGGCGGTGAGGACCTTGGAACTCAGGCCCGGACCCTGACCTATCAGGCCCTAACCCACCCGGAAAAGTAAGAGCGTGCGATAAGGAGGCGGGGAGGCGGTTGCCGTCCTTGACTTTCGCCCCCCTCATGCGCCCTTCCGCGCCTCGATTTTTGAGCTTTAGCGGTCCAAATGCACGCCTATCGCAGTCACACCTGCGGCGCCTTGCGCGCCGCCGACACAGGTCTCACCGTTCGTCTTTCGGGATGGATCCATCGAAAACGCGACCATGGCGGTCTGGTTTTTATTGATTTACGGGACCATTACGGCCTGACCCAACTGGTTCTGGCCCCTGATACCCCCGGCTTTGCGGTGGTGGAGCGTCTGCGTGCTGAGAGCGTCATCCGCATTGATGGCGAGGTCGTTGCCCGCAGCGCTGACACCATCAACCCCAACCTGGCCACAGGCGAAGTAGAGGTGCGTGTGAAGGCTGTGGAGGTGCTGTCCGAAGCCGCTGAACTGCCCCTGCCGGTGTTTGGCGAGCCTGACTATCCTGAGGAAATCCGACTCAAACATCGCTATCTCGACCTGCGTCGGGAGACCCTGCATAAGAACATTGTCCTGCGCTCCAAGGTCATTCACTCCATCCGCAACCGCATGATCGGTCAGGGTTTTCTGGAGTATCAGACCCCGATCCTGACGGCGTCATCCCCGGAAGGTGCCCGCGACTTCCTGGTTCCGTCGCGGATGCACCCGACCAAGTTCTATGCCCTTCCCCAGGCACCCCAGCAGTTCAAGCAGTTGCTGATGGTCTCAGGCTTCGATCGCTATTTCCAGATCGCCCCGTGTTTCCGGGATGAAGACCTGCGGGCGGACCGCTCCCTCGAATTCTATCAACTCGATGTGGAGATGAGCTTCGTCACCCAGGA
>NMUI01000057.1 GCA_002221445.1 Phenylobacterium zucineum
CATCTTGAATGAGAGCCTGTTCCACACGTGAGAACCGGTTATCGGAATAGAATCTCTTATATCCGAAGGACAGTCGGCTCCACCACAGGTCGGCGGCCCCAGATACGGTGGCCAGCCTTCTTGAGGGTGCGCGACAGAGCCGCCTCGACGACGTCATCCCGTTCCCGGTCATCACCGGAAAGACGCAACAAGGCCTTTTCTGCCTCATCAGCTAGATCATCCAGCACCTCATCCATGGGATAGTCGGCATCAGCGGGCAGACCAAGTGCTCGAATCTGAGGCCCGGAGGCGATCTTACCGCGACCGTCCAGGACCACAGCGATGGTCAGGACACCGTTAAAGGCCGCGTGACGACGCTCGCGCAGGGCATCGCCGTTTTCCGGGGTCAGAACGCCACCATCCACATAGATTCGTCCTGCTGGCACCTCGTCAATGATCCCCGCCCGGCCGGGCGCTAGACGGACCATATCGCCATTGCGAGGGGTCACAGTCTGGGGCACCTGCAAATCCTCAGCAAAGGCGGCGTGTTCTAGGAGGTGGCGGCGTTCGCCATGGGTCGGCACCGCGATGGTCGGCCTCGCCCAGGCATACATCTGGGCCAACTCATCCCGGCACGGATGGCCGGAAACATGAATGCCGGGATGGTCACGCTCGGTATAGAGACGCACCCCCTGGTCGGCGAGACGGTTCTGGAGATTACGGATTGGTACCTCATTGCCGGGAATAACCCTGGAGGAAAAGATCACACTGTCTCCAGCCCCGAGACGGACACTTTGGTGGGTCCCGTCCGCGATCCGGAACAGGGCGGCCCGGGGCTCACCCTGACTACCGGTACAAAGATAAAGCACTTTGTCCTTCGGAAAGCCCGCTGCCTGGGGTTCGGTCAGAAACTCTTTGATGTCGCTCATCAATCCGACGGATTTTGCCGCCGCCGCCATCCGGTGCATAGACCGCCCCACCAGTGCCACCCGGCGCCCGGCGGCTTCCGCTGCCCGGATCACAGAATCCATGCGCGCCACATTGGAGGCAAAACACGCCACCGCCACCTTGCCCTTAAGGCCGGCGATCAGCTCTGTCATGGCGATGCGGACATCGGCTTCTGACCCGGCGTGCCCCTCCACGAAGACATTGGTGGAGTCACAGACCATGGCCAAGACCCCTTCATCCCCCAGCTTGCGAAGGGCTGCATCATCGGTCACCGCCCCAAGCAAGGGCTTAGGGTCGATCTTCCAGTCACCGGTATGGAGCACGGTCCCAAGAGGCGTGCGAATAGCTAGGCCGTTGGGCTCGGGGATCGAATGGGTCAGAGTAATAAGATCAAGCTCGAAAGGGCCTAAGGAAATATGGCCGTCCAGCGGAACTTCCGTGATCGGGGCATACTCAACCAGACCCTTTTCGCGCAGCTTTTCTCTTAGCAGAAAGGCGGTGAAGGGGGTGGCATAGAGAGGCGCGCGTAAGCGGGGCCAGAGCCAAGCCACCGCTCCGATATGATCTTCGTGAGCATGAGTCAGCACAATGCCAAGGATGTTCTTCGCGTGCTCCTTAATAAATTCCGGGTCCGGCAGGATCAATTCGACGCCGGGCGTGGTCTGGTCGCCAAAGGTGACGCCAAGATCCACCACAATCCATTTGCGGTTATGAGGTGGCCCAAAACCGTAAAGATTGAAATTCATACCGATCTCGTTGGAGCCACCCAGGGGCAGGAAAACGAGTTCGTCGTCAGCTTTGAGTTTGGCCATTTATGCCTTGGAGGAGTTTCGCCTGTGGATTTCCAGCAGGCCGCGGATGGTGAGATCAGGATCGAAATGATCAATGGTATCGGTGGCCCCGTGGAACAGGGATGCAACCCCGCCCGTGGCGACCACCGTCATGGAGGTCGGATATTCGTCTTTGATCCGGGTGATCAGGCCTTCGATCAGGGCGATATAACCCCAGAAAACCCCGGACTGCATGGCCCCCACAGTATCTTTGCCAATGACCCGGGCGGGCTTTTGAATTGCAACCCGGGGCAGTTTTGCAGCCGCCGCATGGAGCGCCTCCATGGAGAGGTTAATACCCGGCGCGATGACCCCGCCCTCAAATCCGCCATCGGCAGCGATGACATCGAAGGTCGTGGCGGTGCCGCTGTCGATGACAATCAGGGGGCCTGAATAGACGGCATGAGCGCCGATGGCGTTGACGAGCCGGTCTGCCCCGGCTTCGGAGGGCTTGTCGATCCGCACCGGTATGCCCAGATTCACATTCTCGCCGATCACCAGAGGCTCAACATGCAGATAACGGCGGGCCAGATTGCGCAGGTTGAAAATCGACTGCGGCACCACACTGGAAATGATGCAGGCGTCCAGCATGGTGAAGGTCAATCCCGCCATGGCGAGGAGTTGGAACAGCCAGACGGCATATTCATCGGCGGTCCGGCTGGAATCGGTTGCAGCCCGCCACTGGGAGGTCCAGGCCTTGCCATCATGAATGGCGAACAGCGTGTTGGTATTGCCTTGCTCAATGGCGAGAAGCATTCAGACTGCCCCAAAGAAAACGTCACCCGCAGTTATGCGCAGAACCGCTCCATCGGCCAAGCGCAGACGCAGGGCCCCGTCATTGTCTAGTCCCTCGGCCACACCAAGATGGGTCCGGTCAGGCAAACGCGCCTCGCAAGATTGCCCCAGGCCGTAGGCACGGGCTGACCAAGCCTGGGCTATGGCAGAAAAGCCGGCCTCCACCCAGAGCTTTCGCCAGATCTCAAAACTTTCCGCTAGGACATTCAGGGCCTCGAGCGGTTGAGGCGGTGGGGCCTCCATAACCTCAGCAAAGGCCACAGCCGGTCTTTCCAAATTGACCGGTGCGACGGCGAGGTTAACGCCTATGCCCACGGCCAACCAAAGGTCCCCATCGGACCGGGTTCCGGACTCAACTAAGATACCGGCCCCCTTACCTCCGCCGATCATCAGGTCATTGGGCCATTTCAGCGCCCCAGCCCCCTGGCCCAAATAGTGATCGGCCAGATCAGCCGCCGCCAGGGCCGCGACAAAGGAAACCTGGGCGGCCTGGGCGGGGGGAAGGGGTGTGGTGAACAAGCAGGTCGCTGCGAGATTGCCGGCTGCGGTCTGCCAGGCACGCCCTTGCCGTCCACGTCCAGCCGTCTGGGTCAGGGCCGTAATCCAAAGGGGCCCCGCCACCCCTACCTCAGCGCGACGCCGGGCCTCAGCGTTTGTGGAGTCCAGCTCGGTGTGAACCTCAATCGGCGGCGTCTCCACCTAGTTGAGGCCGAACGCCGCAGCGGCAAGATGGGCCTGGGTATCAATGAGGTTCAGGGCGGCAAGCACCAGAGGCAGCGTGAATAGGGCCGCCCCGACAGCTAATATTCCAGCGTCCGGGGAGGGCTTATCGGTGGCACCCACCGGAGCCTCGAACCACATAGCCCTCAGCAGACGCAGATAATAGAAGGCTGCCACCACACTGCCGACCAGTCCGGCAATCGCGGCCCCAGTGAGGAGGGGATCACCCAGGCAATCGCCGCCTTGAAGACATAGTACTTTGCAAAAAACCGGAGAAAGGTGGCAGTCCAAGGGCCGACAGAGAGAAGGCCGTCATGGCCAAGGCGATGCCCGGCTGCGCCTTGAACAGACCCGCCATATCCTCAATGGTTTCCATGGCCTTGCCCTGCCGGGACAAAGCCGTGAGACAGGCAAAGAAGCCGGTGACATCAACGATATAGAGCACCATGAAGACCAGCATGGCCTGAACGCCCTCTGCCGTCCCTGATGCCAGACCCAAAATGGCGTAACCGACATTGGCAATGGAGGAATAGGCCCACAGGCGCTTGAGGTTGTTCTGATTGAGGCCTGCAAACGCACCAACCGCGATAGAGGTCAGAGCCAGAATAATCAGCACCTGCCGCCATTGGGTGACGGCACCGGGGAAACACTCATAAAGAACCCGAGCAAACAGCACCATGGCCGCGAGTTTGGGTGCACCTGCAAAGAACCCGACCACAGGTGTTGGCGCACCTTCATAGACATCGGGAGTCCACATATGAAAGGGCGCGGCTGAGACCTTGAAGGCCAGACCGCAAATCAGGAAGATCAGGCCGAAGAGCACGCCCGTATGGGCACCATGTTGAACAGCCGCCGCAATGTCCTCAAAGCGGGTCGATCCCGCAAAGCCGTAAATCAGCGATGCACCGTAAAGCAGCATTCCTGAAGAAAGGGCACCCAGCACAAAATACTTGAGGCCCGCTTCCGAGGCCTTGAGATTGTCCCGGTACATGGCCGCCAGCACGTAGAGCGCCAGGGATTGCAGCTCTATACCGATGTAGAGGGCGATCAGATCGCCCGCGCTGACCATCATACCCATGCCCAGAGCGGCCAGCAAAATCAGGACTGGGAACTCAAAGGTCACAACCCCCTTGCGGGCAAACCAGTTTCCGCCGAGCGGTATAGCCGCTGCACTGGCTAGATAGATTGCCACCCCGGCATAGCCCGCAGCCGCATCGGCCTTAAGGCTGCCCGAAAAAGCGACCCCGTGGGCACCAAAGGCCGACAAGGCGGCCGCACCGATCAGGGCGAGGACGGCGAGTCCGCCGACAACATCAGTAGCTTTCGGATTGAACGCGCCGAAAACAAGCAGGACGAGCGCCGAAATCGCCAGCAAAAGCTCGGGATAGGCCAGGGCAAGATTGATCAGCATAGGTCCCCCCTAAGCGCCGGAAAACGCATGATAGGCCGAAACCAGATGGTCGACCGAAGCTTGGGTGATTTGGAAAACGATGCCCGGTTGCAGGCCGAGATAGAGGGTCGATAGGATCAGGGGCGTGAAAATGATCACCTCACGCAGGTCCAGATCGGTAATGGCAGCCAGGGCCGGATTGGTCATCTCACCAAACACCGTACGCCGATAAAGGCTGAGGGCGTAAACAGCCGAGAAAATCACGCCGGTGGCCGCCACAAGCACTATCCAGGTGGAGGCGTGATAGGCCCCAGTCATAGTCATGATTTCCCCGACAAAACCCGAAGTGCCGGGTAGACCAACATTGCCCATGGTAAACAGCATAAAGACCGCTGCGTACCAGGGCATACGGTTCACAAGCCCGCCATAGAAGGCAATCTCACGGGTGTGCATCCGGTCATAGACCACACCGACACAGAGAAAGAGCGCCCCGGAGATTACCCCGTGGCTGAGCATCTGGAAGATCGCCCCCTGCACCCCGATGGCGTTACCAGAGAAGATCCCCATGGTCACAAACCCCATGTGCGCCACCGACGAATAGGCGATCAGCTTCTTGATGTCCGTCTGCCGGAAGGCCACGAGCGAGGTGTAGACAATGGCGATCACACTTAAGGCGAAGACCAGGGGTGTGAAGGTCGCCGAGGCGTCCGGAAACATGGGCAGAGAAAAGCGCAGGAAGCCATAACCGCCCATCTTCAGCAGAATACCCGCCAGGATGACAGAACCCGCCGTCGGGGCTTCAACGTGAGCGTCGGGCAGCCAAGTATGCACCGGCCACATGGGCATCTTCACCGCAAATGAAGCAAAGAAGGCCAGCCACAACCAGACCTGCAGTCCAGGTGCAAACTTATAGGTCATCAATTCCGGGATAGAGCTGGTATGAGCCGCACTGATCATGGCCAGAATAGCCGCCAGCATCAGGACCGACCCCAGCAGGGTGTAGAGGAAGAATTTGAAGGCCGCATAAACCCGACGCTTGCCGCCCCAGATCCCGATGATCAGGAACATGGGCACCAGCCCGAACTCGAAGAAGGTATAGAACAGCACCAGATCCATGGCGCAGAAGACGCCAATGACCAGGGTCTCGAGGATCAGGAAAGCGATCAGGTATTCCAGGACCCTGGTCTCAATCGACTTCCAGGAGGCGAGGATACAGATCGGCATGAGAAAAGCGGTCAGCAGGACGAAAAGCACCGAAATGCCGTCCACCGCCATGGCGTAGTGAAGGCCGGCGAACCACGGAACGTCTTCCCAGAACTGGAAGCCAGGATTGGACTGGTCAAACCTCGACGTTAGGACAACTGACAGGGCCAGGGTGGCCAGGGTGGTGATCAAGGCAATCCACTTGGCGGTGTCCACCGTCTTGGGATCATCCGCCTTACCAACAAGACGCAGGCCCAGGATCGCCGCCACACCCGCCAGGGGCGCATAGGTGATAAGGGAAAGTATGCCGAGCATCAGGTCGCCCTCCCCTAAGCCTGCCAGGCCCACAGCGCGAAGGACAAAAGTCCCGCCACGCCGAGCAGCATTACGAAGGCATAGTGATAGACATATCCGGTCTGGACCTTGCCCATGCGTTTGCCGAGATTAAGGGACACTGCCGAGACGCCGTCAGGGCCCAGGCCGTCAATGAGCTTTTGATCCCCGCCCTTCCAGAACAAGTCGCCCAGGACTTTTGCGGCCTTCACGAAGGTCGCCTCATAAAGCTCATCAAAATACCATTTGTTGTAGAGGAAGCCCCAGAGCAGACCCTTGCGCGCCGCGATCCGGGCACCCCAGCCTTCCTTCAATATGTAGACGTAATAAGCGATCAGCAGACCCCCGGTCGAAACCACCAGGGGCAGCCATAGCAGCCAGGTCGGTGAATGGTGGGCGTGCTCAAGGATTTGATTGGTCGGCGCGTTGAAGATGGCACCCTTCCAGAACTCGTTGCGTCCTTCGCCGACAAACTTTTCAACAAAGAAAAAGCCCGCAAAAATCGCCCCAAAAGACAGCAGGATGATCGGGATCAGCATGGAGAGCGGGCTCTCGTGCGGGGTGTGATCATGGCCGTGGTCGTCATGGCCATGGTCGGCGGCGGCATGATCATTGTGACCGTGGGCGGCGTGATCGTCATGGGTCGCATGAGCACCCCACTTGGCCGTACCATGGAAGGTCATGAAGCCAGACGCCAGGAATAGAAGGCCGTCAGACCCGCCGCGAAAATACCGACGACAAGGGCGAACCAAGCCACACCGCCATACTGCCGCCCCGCCGCGAAGGCCGCTTCGATGATCGTGTCTTTGGAATAAAAGCCTGCAAAGCCCAGCTCCACCCCGGGAATACCGACGCCAGTGATGGCCAAAGTGCCGATGGTCATGACCGCATAGGTAATGGGCATATACTTCCAGAGTCCGCCCATCTTCCGCATGTCCTGTTCGTGATGCATCCCATGGATCACCGACCCCGCCCCCAGGAACAGCAGAGCCTTGAAGAAGGCATGGGTAAACAGGTGGAACATGGCCGCCTGATAGGCACCGACCCCGGCGGCAAAGAACATATAGCCCAGCTGCGAGCAGGTCGAATAAGCGATGACGCGCTTGATATCGTTCTGGGCCAAACCCACAGTCGCGGCAAACAGGGCCGTCACGGCACCGATCAGGGTGACGATCTGCTTGGCAATCGGGGCGTATTCGAACATGGGCGACAGGAGGCAGACCATATAAACGCCGGCCGTCACCATGGTCGCCGCGTGGATCAGGGCTGAGACCGGTGTCGGGCCCTCCATCGCGTCGGGTAGCCAGGTGTGTAGAAAGAACTGCGCCGACTTGCCCATAGCCCCGACGAACAACAGGGCGCAGGCCAGATCAATGGCGGACCAATTCTGACCGATGAATTCCCAGTGCTTGCCCGCGAACTCATGAATGTGGGGGAAGATCTCGGCGAACCGGATGGTGCCGAACATCCAGTAAACGGTCATGATTCCCAGGGCGAAACCGAAATCCCCCACCCGGTTGACCACAAAGGCCTTAATGGAGGCTGCATTGGCCGAGGGCTTGTGAAACCAGAACCCGATCAGCAGATAGCTGGCAAGGCCGACGCCTTCCCAGCCGAAGAACAGCTGCATGAAGTCCGCTGCCGTCACCAGGGCCAGCATGGCGAAGGTGAAGAGCGAGAGATAGGCGAAGAACCGAGGCCGCGACGGGTCCTCGGCCATATAACCCCAGCTATAGACATGAACCAGAGCCGAGACCGTAGTCACAACGATCAGCATGACCGCGGACAGGCCGTCGAGCCGCAGGGACCAATCGGATTGGAAATTGCCCACATGAATGAAGGGGGCAATCTGCAAGGTGAAGGGCTGAAGCCCCCCCAGGTCCATTGCGCAAAGATCGTCCAGGACAGGAGGCAGGATAGGATCAGAAAACCTGTGGTCAGGCTCTGAGAGGCTAGGTTTCCGATGCGACGCCCAAATAGACCCGCCGCCACGGCGGCAAACAAGGGCCCAAAAACAATAATCGGAAGGAGAGACTGTGCCTGCATCGCCTAGCCCTTCATCACGGAGACATCGTCCACGGCGATATCGCCGCGGTTGCGGAAGAAGGTAACAAGGATGGCCAGACCGACGGCGGCCTCAGCGGCGGCCACGGTTAGAACGAACATGGCGAAGATCTGCCCTGTCACATCGTGAAGATAGGCCGAAAAAGACACCAGATTGATGTTTACAGCCAGGAGGATGAGTTCCACCGACATCAGGATGACGATGATGTTCTTGCGGTTCACGAAAATGCCGAACACGCCGATGGTGAACAGGATCGCCGCAACGGCCAGGTAGTGAGCAAGACCGATGGTCATTCTGAAATCCCCTGGCCGGGTTTGAGGTCTGTCATACGCATCCCGGTCTTAGGACCGCGCGCAACCTGATCGGCGATAACTTGGCGGCGAACCCCAGGCTTGTGCCGAAGGGTCAGGGTGATGGCACCAATCATCGCCACCAGCAGGACCAATCCCGCTGCCTGGAAGAAATAGGCATAATGCGTGTACAGCACGCGACCGATGGTCTCGGTATTGGTCATTTGACCGAGGGCGGCTGCTGGAGCTGCGTTGTTGGCTGCCGCCCCCTTGGCAGCGACCGTGGCACTTACTGCCACCATCTCGAAAGCCAGGACGCCGGCCACCAGGGACCCCAGCGGCATATACTGCGCAAAACCCTGACGCAGGGAGGTGAAGTCTACGTCCAGCATCATGACCACGAAGAGGAACAGCACCGCCACCGCGCCGACGTAAACGACCACCAGCAGCATGGCGAGGAATTCAGCGCCTAACAGAACGAAGAGTCCCGCCGCTGAAAAGAAAGACAGGATCAGGAACAGGACCGAGTGGACCGGATTGCGGGCAGATACCACGCAAAAGGCCGACACAATGGTCACTGTCGCCAGCAGATAGAAAGCGATTGCCTGCAAGGCCACGTCTCTGCGCCCCTCAAATCCATGCCGCCCGTCGGAATGACGGGCTAAGCGTTCAGCCGTTCAGATCCACCCTCACCGCCCTTAGCGGTAAGGAGCATCCAGTTCGAGATTCTTCGCAATTTCCCGCTCCCAACGATCCCCGTTATCGAGCAGGCGTTCCTTATCGTAATAGAGTTCCTCCCGTGTCTCCACGGCGAATTCGATGTTTGGCCCTTCGACAATCGCGTCTACCGGGCAGGCCTCTTGGCACAGGCCGCAATAGATACATTTGACCATGTCGATGTCATAGCGGGTCGTCCGACGGCTGCCGTCTTCCCGGGGCTCTGCCTCGATGGTGATGGCCTGCGCCGGGCAAATGGCCTCACACAGCTTGCAGGCAATGCAGCGTTCTTCGCCGTTGGGGTAACGGCGCAGTGCGTGCTCGCCCCGGAAGCGCGGGGATTGAGGGCCACGCTCGTTGGGATAGATCACGGTCGCCTTGGGCCGAACCATATAGACCATGGCCATACCAAGGGCCCCGAAAAAGTCGGACAGGGCCGCACCCCGCACCGCCTGAGAGATGCGTTTCATCATGGCTTTTTCCTGCACTCATAGGCCGACGACCTTTGCGGGTCACCATCGGTCTTCAAGACCAGGATCTGACCCTTTTCCGCGCAAGCGGCTCGGGCAATCTTGAGGGTGTCATAGGTTGCCACGTCGCCGTTATCGCCAGCGGTTGCGCAGCCAGACACCAGGGTTCCGGCTAGGATCAGGGCACCGATCCGGATCATGCCGCCACCAGCCAGTAAACTCGCCAGCCTGCCACCAGGAGAACGGCTATGCCCGAAATCGGCAGGAAGACCTTCCAGCCCAGACGCATCAGCTGATCATAGCGGTAACGCGGCACCACCGCCTTCACCATGGCAAACATGAAGAAGAAGAAACAAATCTTCACTGAAAACCAGAACAGTCCGTAAAAGCCCTGCGCGATCGGACCCCATCTACGGACAAAGGCGAAATCTATGGGGGCCTGCCATCCGCCGAAGAACAGGATGGAGATCATAGCGCACATCAAAACGATGCTCACCAACTCCCCAATCATGAACAATAGGAAGGGGCTGGACGAGTATTCCACCTGATAACCGGCCACCAACTCGGACTCGGCCTCCGGCAGGTCAAAGGGCGGCCTGTTGGTCTCGGCCAGGGCCGAGATGAAGAAGATCACCGACATGGGGATCATCACAACGCTCAGGGCCAGATTGGATAGGCCATGGCCGCCGCCGAAGACGTTCCAGTTCCAGAAGCCACCGCTCTGATGCTCGACAATGCCCCCAAGGCTCATCGTGCCGGTCAGTAGGATCACCGTGATGATCACAAAGCCGATGGAGACTTCATAGCTGACCATTTGCGCGGCCGACCGCAGGCTGCCTAGGAAGGGATATTTGGAGTTGGAGGCCCAGCCCCCCATGATGATTCCATAGACCCCCAGGGATGAGATGGCGAAGAGATAGAGAACGCCCACATTGATATTGGCGACCATCCAGCCTGGGGCAAACGGGATCACCGCCCACCCCACCAAGGCCAGGGAAAAGGTCAGGACCGGTGCCAGCAGGAAGACGAACTTGTCAGCCCCATCAGGAATGATGATTTCCTTCAGGATGAACTTGAGCAGGTCCGCAAAGGATTGAAGCAAGCCAAACGGTCCCACCACATTAGGGCCCTTGCGCATCTGAACCCCGGCCCAGATCTTGCGGTCCGCCAGCATGAAGAAGGCCAGGGCCACAAGTAACGGCAGAACCACCAGCATGATCTCGCCGAGGGTGAGCAAGGTCCAGCCAACCGGCGTGGTCCAATAAGAATTTGCACCCATGGCCCTACTCCGCCGCGATCTTGGCGGCACCCGAGGTCAGGGCGGCGCACTCGGCCATCGTCACGCTGGCGCGGGCAACAGCATTAGTCAGATGGAAGGCCTTGATCGGACTAGCGAAAGGCAGGTCCGAAAGATCGCCCTTGACGCCTATTTTACCCAGATCCACCGCCGCGCCGCTGGAGGCATGATCGATCCTGCCCAAAACAGGGTGATCCGCAAACAGCTTGGCCCGCAGTTGGGCCAGGGTGTCGTAAGGCAGGGTATGGCCCACCCGCTCGGACAAGGCCCGAAGGATGGACCAGTCCTCCCGCGCCTCGCCCTTGGGAAAGACCGCCTTCTGCCCCATCTGGACCCGACCTTCTGTATTCACATAGAGGCCGTCTTTTTCTGTATAGGCCGCCCCCGGCAGGATCACGTCAGCCTTGTGAGCACCGGCGTCTCCGTGAGTTCCGAGATAAATCGTAAAGGCTGTGGAGGTGGAAAGGTCCAACTCATCGGCACCCAATAGGAAGAGGACGTCCAGGGCGTCCTTGGCAACCATGCCGGACGCGGCCTTGCCACCGTCACCGGGGATAAAGCCCAGATCAAGGCCACCGACCCTAGAAGCTACAGACTGCAGCACGTTCCAGGTCATATTATAGGTCTTGGCCATATCGGCCGCGGCCGCCGCCACCGCCGCCCCATCGGCCCGAGCAAAGGCCCCTGCCCCCAGAATGATCGCCGGAGCCTTGGCGGCTTTCAACGCCTTGCCGAAAGCGGACTTGGTCAAGCCGGAAAGGGTGAATGGACCGGCTCCGAGATAATCATAGCCATAGGTCAGATCGGCCTGCTCACCGATCACGCCGATCGTCAGAGCGCCGGCCAGCCAACGCTTGCGCAGGCGCGCATTGAGCACAGGCGCTTCCAGGCGCGGGTTGGTCCCCACCAGCAGGATGACGTCTGCATTTTCGATCCCGGCTATGGTAGAATTGAACAGCCAACTCTCCCGCGGCCCTTCACCCAGGGCCATACCGTCCTGGCGACAGTCGAGATTGACGACCCCGAGCGCTGAAAACAGGTCCTTGGTCGCCTTCATGGATTCCACGTCCTGGAGATCGCCGGCGATGGCCCCAATCCGTTCCGGCTTGGTAGCCTTTAACTTGTCGGCCACCCGGGATAGGGCTTCAGCCCAGCTCGCCGGGCGCAGCTTGCCCGCTTCACGGATATAGGGCCGATCCAAACGCTGACGCGACAGGCCATCGACGGCATAGCGGGCCTTGTCGCTGATCCACTCCTCGTTGATGTCCTCGTTCAGGCGTGGCAGCACCCGCAAGACCGCAGCCCCCCGACTGTCCACCCGGATGGCCGAGCCCAGGGCATCCATGACATCAACGCTCTCGGTCTTTTTCAACTCCCAGGGACGGGCATTGAAGGCGTAAGGCTTGGAGGTCAGGGCCCCGACCGGGCACAAATCAATCACATTAGCCGACAGCTCAGAGGCCACGGCCTTGCCAAGATAGGTCGTGATTTCAACGTCTTCGCCCCGGGAGATCAGGCCAATCTCGGGTACGCCCGCCACTTCGGTGATGAAGCGGACGCAGCGGGTGCATTGAATGCAGCGGGTCATGACCGTCTTGATCAGCGGTCCCATGGACTTTTCTTCGACCGCACGCTTGTCACCGCCATAGCGGCTGTCATCCCGGCCATAGCCGACCGATTGATCTTGCAGATCGCACTCCCCGCCCTGATCGCAGATCGGACAGTCAAGCGGGTGGTTGAGCAGCAGGAACTCCATCACACCTTCCCGGGCCTTTTTGACCATGGGGGTGTTGGTGAAGATCTCATTGCCCTCTGCGGCAGGCAGGGCGCAGGAGGCCTGAGGCTTAGGCGGGCCGGGTTTGACCTCGACCAGGCACATGCGGCAATTGCCCGCAATGGACAGGCGTTCATGATAGCAGAAGCGCGGAATTTCCTCACCCGCCAGCTCCGCCACCTGCAGTACCGTCATGCCGGGCTCAAACTCGACCTCGACGCCGTTGACCTTGGCTTTAGGCATCGACCCTACTCCGCCGTACGCAGGGTTGCACCCTGCACATGCGGTTTGCCCGCGCGATAATTGGTGATCCGTTCCTCGACCTCATGGCGGAAGTGCCGGAACAGGCCCTGGATCGGCCAGGCCGCAGCATCACCAAGACCGCAAATGGTGTGGCCTTCTACCTGGCTGGCGACGTCGAGGAGCATGTCGATCTCCTTCATCTCCGCCTCCCCTGTGGCCATACGCTCCATGATCCGCCACATCCAGCCTGTTCCCTCCCGGCAGGGGGTACATTGGCCGCAGCTTTCGTGCTTGTAGAAGTACGAAGCCCGGGCGATGGCCTTCACGAGGTCAGCGTCCTTATCCATGACGATCATGGTGGCGGTACCGAGGCCCGAGCGCCGGGCCGCCAGATCGTCAAAATCCATCAGAGCCTCTTCGGCTTCCGCCGCCGGGATCATTCGCATGGAAATGCCGCCCGGAATCACCGCCTTCAGATTGCCCCATCCCCCGCGCACACCACCGAAATGATCCTCGATCAGCTGGCGCATGGGAATGGACATGGTCTCCTCGACCACGCAGGGCTTGTTCACATGGCCTGACGCGGCCATCAGCTTGATGCCGGAATTTTTGTCGACCAAAGCCTGCGAACCAGCCTGACCCGCGCCGCAGGATCGACCCCACCACCGAGATGGACTCGACATTGTTGATCGTGGTCGGCGCGCCATAAATGCCCGCCCCTGCTGGGAAAGGCGGTTTCAGTCGGGGCTGGCCCTTCTTGCCTTCCAGGCTTTCCA
>NMUI01000058.1 GCA_002221445.1 Phenylobacterium zucineum
AGACGTCCCAGATGTCGCCTGCCCCAGTCCTCGGCAGAAGGAAAAAAATAAATAATAAATAAAAAAAAAATAAAAAAAAAAAAATAAAATTTTTATTATGGGTCAAAAGACAAATAAACAAACATTATATAAAAATCAGTTAACAGAAAGCTTTTATCCGGATTACCTTTTTGGAAAGCAGTATATTATTCTTAATAGTTTAAAGAAACTTTTACACATAAAGGGAGGATTGGTTTTAAAATGCAGTATAACTTTAGCTGTTAATAAATTTGTATTACTCTATTACTTTTATGTTTTTTCTCGTAAAATTTCATTTTACAAACGATTAGGTTCAAGTGCTATAAATACTAAACATAATTCGAAGCCAATACTTTTTGAAACAATTTTAAAAAATTGTTTCAAAACTTTGAGAATTAATAATTTTGCAATTCAATTTTGTTGTTTAAATAGTAAGGTTGACAAACTTCAAATTTTATATATATATAAATTATTTAAAAATACGTTAACATATTATTTGTAAAAAATTTTAATTTATTTATTGATTTTTTAAAAATTATTGTTTTGTTTAACAATATGCAAATAGAAATTGAATCTTTTATGTATATTATTGGTGCAATTTTTAAAAAACTACATAAAAAACTGCATACTAAATATTTTATTTTTTAAACACTTTGATTAAATTTTTATTAAAAAATAAATATTCGTGTAGTATTTTAGGAGTTAAATTAAAATTTTCAGGAAAATTAAAAGGAAAGCCTATTGCATCTAATCATGTTTATTTAAAAGGAAGAATATCAACGCAAAGTTTTCAACTAATATTAAATATGCGCAAAAAGATATCTTTACTAAATATGGTGTTTTTGGGTTAAAATTCTGGATTAGATATAAATAAACAATGTTAAATAAAAATTATAAAAAACAACAAAAACTATTTAATTGTAATCGAGTAAAAAGCAATTTGGATACAATTTATAAAAAAGTAAAAATATTTATTATATAAAATCAATAACTTTTGGCCGTTTAACCGCTTTTCAAATTAAATCTTTTAAGCAAATTTTATTAAAAAAATTAAAAAAAGGGTCGTATTATTTTTAATTTAAATTTAAATATACCTGTAACGAAAAAGCCAATAGAGACTCGAATGGGCAAGGGTAAGGGTAATGTAAATTATTACGGCTGCAAAATAAAACCAGGTGTAACATTATGTTATATTGAAACTATGTTTATAAATAATATACCTAGATTATTAAGTCAAATTCAAATAAGATTGCCAATAAAAATGAAAATATGTCCTACTACCTTTATAATGTAAAAACTACAATAAGTTAAAACAGAATATTTACGCACCTTTATTTTTTCGGACAATTATACTAAATATTATTTTAGAGTAATTTTAAATCTTAATCAAAGTATATTAGATAATTATGATTTTTCGATTTTTAATCAAATAAATTTAAAAGAAGTTGGTTATTCCTTTATTATTAATAATTCTTTGTATTTGAATAATTTAAATAAAACTATTAAATTTAAATATTTAAACTATTTAAATGCTTCGAAAAATTATTTAGAAAATTTTTATAAATTGCTAAAATTAAATCAAAAAACTTTTATAATAATTAAACCTAAACGCGGCGGGTTAAAAGTATATAATTCAGGTATTATTGGTTTTTTCTCTAAAGTAGAATTAAAATATTTATTGCGTTTATTGTCAAATATTAAAATGTTTAGTATATTTAGAAATAAATTTTTAATTATCCAATTTTCTGCTAATTTTTTGCAATTAAATATAAAAATTCACTTATTAAAAAATATAAAAACGTCTTATAAGAAAAAGGCGTTGTATCTCAAGTTTAAATTTTTTATTTTCTGTAGTTGAGACTAATTTTAATACGATTTAAATTCATGTTAGATAAATATATTATTAAAAAGCTTTTATTTAAATCGAAATTTTTTTATTAGAATATTGTTTAGAGAATAAAGTAAGTTCTGTAGATACTTATTTTATAAAAAAAAGTAGGTTTATTTTTAGGCTACAGTATTAAATATTTCCCTTTATTAATGTCATCTTTTATATCACAAGATCAATTAAATAATTATTTAAATAAGAATTTAAATATAAGTTTTGTATTAGTAAAAATAGATTCAGTTTACATAAAAAGTAAGTCAATGTTTTACAAATATATTCAAAATAAATCATATATTTATCAATTTATTAATTTATTAATGAAAATTAATTATTTTTATTTAATATGTTCAATTTAAAATAACTAACTTAACGGTAGAGTATTTCGCTTACAACGAAAATGTTAACGGTTCAAATCCGTTGTTATTTAAAAAAAGAATAACTTTTTGTCTTAATTTTATTTATGGAAATGTTAATTTTTAAGTCGTTTTTGCCAGAAATTTTTTTATTTTTTCTATATTGTATCAGTTGATTTTAAATATTAGGTTTTTGAAAAGTTTTAAACAACATGTTCCTGTTATTAATGAAGAATTGTTTATTCAAGGAATATTTATTAGTTTTTGTTTATTGATTTTATATTTTAATCAAAAATTAACGGGTTATTCTAATAATTTTTTAGTTGTTTTGGATTACAGCACATTAAATTTAAAAATATTGTTAAGTTTCTTTTTTGCTTATCTTTTATTATTTATTGGCGTAATTTTGTAATTCAAAAATAAATTTTTTGAGTATTTTACATTGTTATTTTTGTCAATCTTGGGTTTATTTTTATTATTAAATACTTATGACTTGGTTTATGGTTATTTAATTTTAGAATTGCAAACTTTATGTTTTTATGTTTTAGCTTCGTTTAACAGAAATTCTTCTTTTTCTATTGAAGCAGGATTAAAATATTTTGTTTTAGGGTCAATAACTTCTGGAGTATTTTTATTGGGTTGTTTACTTATATATGCATTTTTAGGTACAACTAACTTTCAAAAATTATCTTTATTGATGGCTTTTCCTTTAAAACAAACATTTTTATATTATGCTGTTTTAGTAGGAGTTTTTTAATTATAATTACTTTTTAGTTAAAATGGTAATTGCTCCTTTTCATTTTTGGGCACCAGATGTTTACGAAGGATCCCCATTGGTTACAACTATATTTTTTCTTTACTTCCGAAAATATCGATAGTTACGTTATTTATTAAATGGTTAAATATATGTTTTCCATGTTATTCATTTTTAAGTTTTTTTTTGCTTTTTATTGGGGTATTTTCAGTATTTTGGGGCGCATATTTAGCTATTTCTCAAAAGCGATTTAAGCGATTTATTATATATAGTTCTATTTCGCAAATTGGTTTTATAATTATGGCTTTATCAGTACATACATACGAATCATATTCTTCTGTATACACATATATTATAGTATATATATTAACATCTTGTTTAGTTTGGGGTTGTCTTTCAAATTATTATATATTAAGTTTTATATCACCAAAAAATTTTAAAATAAAGCCTGTATTACTAATAGAGCTGTCTTCGTTAATAAAAGCTAAACCTATTTGGGCTTGTTCATTATTAATTGTATTTTTTCGTTTGCAGGAATCCCGCCGTTAAGTGGTTTTATTGCAAAAATTTTAATAATATTTTGCTTATTAAGAGAACATGTTTATTTTTTTCTGTAATTTTAGTTTTAATTAGTATAATATCTAGTTATTATTATTTGCGTGTAATAAAATTAATTTTTTTGATAAAAATAAACACAATTCTTTTTATTTAAATCATACTACATTTAAAATTAGTTTTTAGATTTAGAAAGCATTGTATATTCTTTTTGTATTTGTATTACATTAATATTATTTTTTTCCTAGTTTATTAATATTATTTTCGCATAGTATTGCATTAGATGGTTTATTTTAATAAAAAAGAATGATAACTTTATTTAAAAAACACTTCCAATAATTTTATATCAAAATAGCTCAGATGAGAATATTTTAGTAGTTAGTTTAGATAATTTACAATTTTTATTAACTTGTTTAAAAAAGCATATTGGCTATAATTTTAAAATGCTTACTTATATCGCAGGAATTGATTTATATGGTTTATTATATAGATTTTGTGTTGTTTATGATTTATTAAGTTTAACTTATAACACAAGAATTCGTGTTAAAGTTTATTTAACTGAAACAGGTTCAGTTAATTCAATAATAAATATATATTTAAATTCAAATTGGTGGGAACGAGAAATATGGGATCTATTTGGTATTTATTTTGAAAACCATCCAGATTTACGTCGAATTTTAACTGATTATGGATTTGAAGGGTTTCCTTTACGAAAAGATTTTCCTTTATATGGTTATGTAGAATTACGTTATGATGAAACGAAAAAAATATTGTAGTTGAACCAATAGAGCTTTCACAAAATTTTCGTTTTTTTGAATTTGAAACACCTTGGTAATTATAAAATAATTTAGTTTATGATTTTGAAAAAAAAGATTTTATTCGGACATTAAAGAATTTTACTATAAACTTTGGTCCGCAGCATCCAGCAGCTCATGGTGTTTTACGTTTAATATTAGAGTTAGATGGTGAAGTTGTTTTAAAAGCTGATCCACATATAGGTTTATTGCATCGAGGAACTGAAAAATTAATTGAATACAAAACGTATTTACAAGCGCTTCCTTACTTTGATCGATTAGACTATGTTTCTATGATGGCGCAGGAGCATACATATTCGTTAGCTGTTGAAAAATTAGCTAATATTAAAGTTCCAAGACGCGCTAAGATAATTAGAGTAATATTTTGTGAAATAACAAGAATTTTAAATCACTTATTGGCAGTGGGTTGTCATGCAATGGATGTAGGAGCTATGACCCCCTTTTTATGGGCTTTTGAAGAACGGGAAAAATTAATGGAATTTTATGAACGTGTTTCGGGTGCTCGAATGCACGCAGCATATATTAGACCTGGCGGCGTTTCGACAGATATTCCTCTAGGTTTATTAGATGATATTTATTTTTTATTAGCCAGTTTTCAATACGATTAGATGAAATGGAAGAAATGCTTACTTCAAATCGTATTTGGAAAGAACGATTAGTTGATATCGGGGTAGTCACAGCTTCAGATTCAATTGCATGGGGCTTCAGCGGTGTTATGTTGCGTGGTTCAGGATTACCTTGGGATTTGCGAAAAAATGCTCCATATGAAATATATAATGAACTAAAATTTTCAGTCCCTGTAGGAATTAATGGTGATTGTTTTGATAGATATTTAATACGTATAGAAGAGATGCGTCAGTCTTTAAATATAATAGAGAATTGCTTAAATTTAATACAGCAAGGACCTATAAAAACAGTTAATTGTAAATTAGCTGCTCCTAGCAGAAACGAAATTAAAAATTCTATGGAAGCTGTTATTCATCATTTTAAATTTTATACAGAAGGATTAATCCCCTTTTTGGCGAAACTTATACCGCTACAGAAGCACCTAAAGGTGAGTTCGGAGTATATTTAGTTTCTAATAATACAGAAAAACCATATCGTTGTAAAATTAAAGCACCAGGGTTTGGACATTTACAAGCTTTAAATTATATGTCACGCGGTCATATGATTGCTGATGTTGTAACAATTATAGGTACACAAGATATTGTTTTTGGTGAAGTTGATCGTTAGTATAATTTTACATACATTTAAAAAGATTATTATAAAATTTAATTATATTTTTATTTATGTTATTATTTAGTATTTTTTAATTTTAACTTTTAGTTTGTTTTATTTATTTTTTTTAGTTTAACTATAAATCATGTAAAAATATTTTCTTTATTTATTTCTGGACTAATTTTAATATTATCTGTAATATTGTTTTTAAAATTTAATTTTAATAATAATTATTTTCAACAAACAGCAGCTTTTGTAGTTGATTTAAATATTTTGAATCTATTTTTAACTTCGGAATTGATGGTATTTCAATTTTTTTTTTTTACTAACAACATTTTTAATATTTTTATGTATAATATTTTCGTGGGAAACAATTAATGTAAAAATGCATTTTTTTAACTTGTTATTTTTAGAATTGTTGTTGTTATTAGTTTTTACAGTTTTAGATTTATTTTTATTTTATGTTTTTTTGAAGCTATTTTAATTCCCATGTTTTTAATTATTGGAATTTTGGGATCAAGAGCGCGTAAAATTAGAGCAGCATATTTATTGTTTTTTATACATTAATTGGTTCTATTTTAATGTTACTTGGTATTATTTATATATATATACTTGTTGGAACATTAAACTTTGAGGTTATATTTACGTATAATTTTACAAAATATGAACAGTGTTTATTATGGATATCTTTTTTTGTCGTTTGCTACTAAAATACCTATGTTTCCTTTTCATATTTGGTTACCAGAAGCTCATGTAGAAGCACCAACTATAGGTTCTGTTATATTAGCTGGTATTTTATTAAAGTTAGGTGTTTATGGATTTTTACGTTTTAGTTTAACTCTATTTCCGGATGCTTCTTTATATTTTTCTCCTTTAGTTTATTTGTTATCAATTATTGGTATTATTTATGCATCATTAACTGCTATACGTCAAACCGATATTAAACGAATAATTGCTTATTCATCAATTGCTCATATGAATTTAGTTGTTTTAGGTGTTTTTTGTTTTAATTGCATTGGTATTGAAGGTTCAATAATACAAAGTATTAGCCATGGGTTTGTGTCAGGCGGTATGTTTCTTTTAGTAGGAATTTTATACGATCGTTATCATTCTCGTCTTTTATATTATTATGGGGGATTAGTTCATGTTATGCCCATTTTTTCATCTTTTTTTTATTTTTTACTTTAGCTAACATTGCAATGCCAGGTACAAGTAGTTTTGTAGGAGAATTTTTGATTTTGTGTGGGGTATACAAAACAAATGTTGTTACATGTTTGTTAAGTGTTTTGGGTGTTGTAATTTGCGCAATATATTCATTATGGTTATATAATCGATTAGTTTTTGGTAATTTAAAAATATCTTATACAAAAATTTTTAAAGATTTAAATTTTCGAGAATTTGTAATACTTTGTTTATTATCGTTATTTATATTTTTTTAGGTATTTATCCTGCCTATATATTAAAAAGTATAGAAGTCTCAGTTTTAAATTTAATAATATTAAATTAAAAAATGTCAAATTTTAATGTTAATATGTCTTTAAGTGAATATTTAACTTATTGTGACCTTATAAATAAGAAAAATTATAAAAATATTTATGATTTAAGTTTAATAAGTAATATTAAAATTTATATTCATTTAAATTTAAAGAAAAATTTTGAAAAAGATTCATTAATTTGTAGTTATTTAGTAACTTATTTATTAACAAACTTATTTCCGGAGATTAGAGTAAAACAAAAAGATTTTTCTTTAGACGCTCAAGAAAAAACTTACGTATTTTGGTTAATATTAAAAATAAACATGAAGTATATAAGTTTTTAACTAGTTTTTTTTAGATATAATCCCTAAAACAACTAAAAAGTTTAAATTTGATAATAAATTTTTTATTAAAATTCCTGTGACAATATTTAAAGAATTGGATATATTTTTAAATATTAAAGAATTTAATTTTATTACTGATTTAGGTGTTAGTATTGAATTTTATACAAAAAATAAACAAAAATTAAATAATAACAATTATAACTTAATTCCTTTTTTTGGATAAATGGCTGAGTGGTTTAAAGCGCTAGTCTTGAAAATTAGTATATTATAAATATCATAGGTTCGAATCCTATTTTATCCAAGTTTAATTTTTATATACAATGTTAATTTTAATAATATTATTACCGTTTTTGGCATTTTTGTCTGGATTTTTTTTGGTCGTTTTAATAGTAAAGGTATTTGTTTTATAACTACTACAGGTGTTATAATATCTTTTTAATATCATTAAATTTATTTATATTTATATTAAATACAGGAGCTTGTATAAAAGTTACTTTATTTCCTTGGATATTTTCAGATAATTTAAATATAAATTGGGATTTTTGTTTTGATAGTTTAACAGTAACAATGTTATTAGTTGTAACGTTTATTTCAAGTTTAGTTCATTTATACTCAATTGAATATATGAGCGAAGATCCACATTTGGTTAGATTTATGTCATATTTATCTTTATTTACATTTTTATGTTAATATTAATTACATCAAATAATTTTTTACAAATGTTTGTTGGTTGGGAAGGGGTTGGGTTATCTTCTTATTTGTTAATTAACTTTTGGTTTACACGTATTCAAGCAAATAAATCGTCAATAAAAGCAATGGTTCTTAATAGAATTGGTGATTTATTTATATTAATATCAATTTTTACTATATATTTTGTTTGTAATAGTTTAGATTTTGATGTAGTATTTAATTTAAGTACTATTTTAAAGTTATACTATATTCAAATTTCTTTTTTAAAATTTCGATTTTAGACTTTATTTGCTTATGTCTTTTTTAGGAGCTACCGGTAAATCTGCTCAATTAGGGTTGCATACATGGTTACCTGATGCTATGGAAGGACCTACACCAGTCTCGGCATTGATTCATGCAGCAACTATGGTAACAGCAGGTGTTTTTTAGTTATACGTTGTTCTTTTCTGTTTGAACAATCACAAATAATTTTAAATTTTATAGTAATAATTGGTGCAGTTACTGCATTATTTGCAGCAACTACAGGTTTATTTCAAAATGATATTAAACGTATTATTGCGTATTCTACTTGTAGTCAATTAGGTTATATGTTTTTTGCATGTGGTTTATCAAGCTATGATGTAGGTTTATTTCATTTATATAATCATGCTTTTTTTAAGGCCCTTTTATTTTTAGGTGCAGGTTCTGTAATTCATGCTTTATCAGATGAACAAGATATTCGTAAAATGGGTGGTTTAAGACAAATTTTACCATTATCATATTCAATTATGCTAATAGGCTCTTTAGCATTAACTGGTTTTCCATTCTTGGCTGGTTTTTATTCAAAAGATGTTATATTAGAAATTGCTTATTCTAAATATACTTTTTATGGTCATTTTGCATATTATTTAGGTGTGTTAGCAGCGTTTTGTACAGCGTATTATTCAACTAGAATTTTAATTCTGGTTTTTTAGTAAATACAAATGGATTTAAAAATAAGATTTTAAATGCACACGAAGGCTCTTATTTATTAAGCACGCCCCTAATAATATTATCTTGTTTAAGTATTATAATAGGTTACTTATCTAAAGAATTTTTTATTGGTTTTGGTACAGATTTTTGGTCAAATGTAATTTTTGTTTTACCATGGAATTATTATTTGTTAGATATAGAATTTATTAATTTATTTTTTAAACTAACACCTTTAATAGTTACTTTATGGGGTATTTTTTATGCGCTGTATATTTATTTTTTGGTATAGAGTTTTACTACACAATAAAACAAAATAAAATGTTTAAATTGTTTTATATTTTCTTAAATCGTAAATGGTATTTTGATAAAATTTATATGTCTGTAATAGGAACTTTTATTATTCACGTAAGTTATATTTTTCATATAAAGATATTGATCGTGGATTATTAGAAAAAGTTGGACCATTTGGTGTCATAAACGCAATTCAAACTAATAGTATAATTTTTAGAAAAATTCAAACAGGTTATATTTATCATTATTTATTTTTATTTGTTTTATTAATTTTATTTTTCATATTAAGTTTAATAGCATTAGAATCTTTTAAAACATCATTTAGTACAATCATTTTTTTACTTTTTTTTCTATATTTTTTTAAAAATTAGTTTTAATTTTAATACAGATTATTTTAAATATTAAAAAACGAAATAGCTTAATGGTAGAGTACCGGAATCATAATCCGTTTGTTGTGGGTTTAAGTCCCATTTTCGTTAAAATTATATTTTTTAGAGAAAATAGCTTAGTGGTTAGAGTATTAGCTTGTCATGTTAAATGTCGCGGGTTCAACTCCCGTTTTTCTCGTTTTTTGAAAAAATAGCTAAGTGGTTAAAAGCGTCAGATTGTAAATCTGTTAACATTTAAGTTTACAAAGGTTCGAATCCTTTTTTTCAAATACTTTTAAATATTTATAAAATAAACTTAGTTTTAAATTAGTATTTGATGTATTTAAAAACATATTTATTTGCATCACGTTGGTTTTTTCGACTAATCATAAAGATATAGCAATTTTATATTTAATTTTTGGGGCTTTTTCAGGTGTATTAGGAACAATGATGTCAATTTTTATAAGAATGGAGTTAGCACAACCAGGAAGTCAAATTTTAATGGGAAATGATCAATTATATAATGTATTAATAACAGGTCACGCATTTATTATGATTTTTTTATGGTAATGCCAATAATTATTGGAGGTTTTGGTAATTTTTTTGTTCCTATAATGATAGGAGCTCCTGATATGGCATTTCCACGTATGAATAATATAAGTTTTTGGTTATTACCACCATCATTATTATTGTTATTATCCTCAGCTTTAGTAGAAGCTGGGGCTGGAACTGGATGGACGGTTTATCCACCATTAAGTAGTGTTCAAGCACACTCAGGTCCGTCTGTTGACTTAGCAATTTTTAGTTTACATTTAGCTGGAGCAGCATCAATTTTAGGTTCGATAAATTTTATTACTACTATTTTTAATATGCGTGCTCCTGGTATGACTATGCATAGATTGCCTTTATATGTATGGTCTGTATTAATTACTTCCTTTTTACTTTTAATATCATTACCTGTTTTTGGAGGCGCAATTACAATGTTATTAACAGACAGAAATTTTAATACAACTTTTTTTGATCCTGCTGGAGGAGGAGATCCAGTATTGTATCAACATTTGTTTTGGTTTTTTGGTCATCCAGAAGTGTATATTTTAATTTTGCCTGGATTTGGAATAATTAGTCACGTAATTTCATCTTATGCAAAAAACCTGTTTTTGGTTATTTAGGAATGGTTTATGCAATGATTTCAATTGGTGTTTTAGGTTTTATTGTTTGGGCACATCACATGTATACAGTAGGTTTAGATATAGATACGCGTGCATATTTTACAGCAGCTACTATGGTAATTGCTGTTCCTACCGGAATTAAAATATTTAGTTGGCTAGCAACAATGTGGGGCGGTTCTTTAAAATTTAAAACACCGATGTTATTTGCTTTAGGATTTTTATTTTTATTTACTATAGGAGGAGTTACAGGCGTTGTTTTATCTAATTCTGGTTTAAATTCAGCATTACACGATACTTATTATGTAGTAGCTCATTTTCATTATGTTTTATCGATGGGAGTAATGTTTTCAATATTTGCTGGATTTTACTATTGGTTTGAACAAATTACAAGTTTAAAATATCCAGAGATTTTAGGGCAAATACATTTTTGGACTTTTTTATAGGAGTTAATTTAACCTTTTTTCCAATGCACTTTTTAGGTTTAGCTGGAATGCCTCGTCGAATACCAGATTACCCAGATGCTTTTGCGGGATGGAATAGTATTTCATCTTTTGGGTCGTATGTTTCTGCTATTTCAGTTTTATTGTTTTTTATATTGTATATATTACATTAACAACAGATGTTAAAAAAGTAGTTAGTTAGTATATTATATTTCAAAGTAAAATAGTATAATAAATCATAGGTTTAATCTTTTTATTTAGAAATTATTAAGATACAAATAAAATTAAAAATGCAATCATTAAAGCAAATAGTGCAATTGCTTCAGTAAATGCAAATCCTAAAATAGCAAATCTAAATAAGTCATCTTTTAAATTAGGATTTCGAGAAACTCCAATAATAAGAGAAGCAAAAATTAATCCAATACCGATACCAGCACCTGCAAGTCCGAAAGTAGATAATCCAGCTCCAATTTTTTGTGCTGCTTGTAATAACATAAAAAATAATGTACTGTGTATTTTAATTAAATTTTTT
>NMUI01000059.1 GCA_002221445.1 Phenylobacterium zucineum
GCTACCGACGCCGTACGGAATTGTTCGTGGCTTCGGGTGAGTTCACCGTGCCAGCCCCGCAGGCAGATGGGGTGTGATACCGCGTCGAACGGTTGTGCCTGTGGGATGAGGAGTTGGTAGCACTCCGTTTGAGCCCATCCGGGTGCGGAGCAGACGGTCAGCGCGAATAGCTCCACGTACCGTGCGTTAACCGGGCCTGAGGGTCCGGGTTTATCGGGGGGCTGCCCGTCCTTATCCATGCGTCCGCGACCGCCTGAGCCTCTGCTACGTCCTTTCTGGTTCCCCCGCCCTTTGTCGTTCCGTCGCAGGCTGTAGGGGACTGTGATGTCCACCTGGTGGAAGGAAAGGTATGTGAACCATTCGTAGTTCTTGTTAGCGTCTTGGTGGAGGAGCGTGGCGGCTACATCCGCGACGTATTGGTTAATGAGTGCGAGAGCCGCGAGTGGCTGGCCGTGTTGGAGGGAGGAGCCCAACCCTCGCCAAGCGGCGACCGGGGGCCACCGCATTGTGGCAGCGTGGTCATTGGGGACTGCCTGGGCGAGCATTCGACGCCCCTTGAGGTCCGGAATACTGATCTCGAACGCCGTGGGCCGGAGGGTCCTGGTGAGGGCACCCCAGTAACCGAACTCGAGGGTCTCCCCGAGCTCGAGGATGTAGGCTGCGTGAGAAGGCTCTTCCGGGTAGAGGGAGCACGCGTTTGTCCAGGGGTCGGGGGACCCGGGGTCGAACCTGGACACGAAGTCGGGGTTCCTGTAGGCCGTGGTATGGCGGTCCACCGGGATTCGCAGGAGGGCCTGGACATGGTCCATGATGTTGGCAAAGACAGACGCGGAAATATCCCCTGGGATGTGACTGACGCGGACGTGGCGGGTCGTGAGGATGGTACCTTGATAATGCGCCATGTAATCCTGGATGGGCACTTGATGGGTGAGGGGCGGCGCACGTTCCAAGTTTTGGGCGTGTGCCGTAGCCACAACTGGAGTCGCTGCCGGTGCGGGGAGTTTCCGGAAGAACCGCGCTATGTCGCTAGCTTGCGCGTTTGGGGAGCGAGGCGGTCGCGGATGAGTTCCATCGATGGCCATGGGAAGGGCTCCGTCATTGGTGACGTCTGCGCCGTTGCTCTGAGCCACAGTGCCTGCGGGGCTCCCGGATTCCCCTCCAGGTTCCGTTGGGTCTGGGGGGTCATGGTGTTGTTGAGGATCGGATGCCGTGTTGCCCTGTTGATGTTCTGATTTACCGAAGAAAATTTCTTCATCGTATTGAGTTTCCTCCGAGAGACCGGCATAAAGGGCGAAGGAGCCGGTATCGTCGGTGTCCATGGTCCCAGAATCGCTCTGATTTGCCTCGTGTTCCATTTATTGAGAGAGGTGATAAAAGGACGAAAGAGAACTTGTCTTGGAAAAGAAAAAAAAAACAAAGAAAAATAAAAATCCTGGCGGCTAGCCTTATCCAGGGTGGTCCTCTCGGTCGTGGAGAGGGATAGGTGGGTATTTGAGGAGAACTCGGCCTTGGGTCGAGATAAGCAAGGTGAGTTCGGCGTAAACGTTGAGAATTTTGTTTGGTTGCTG
>NMUI01000060.1 GCA_002221445.1 Phenylobacterium zucineum
CGCCGGTCCTGCGTGCGGGTTTTGTTGGCCCGGGGTTGAGGAGGGCCCCAGCACCATTTACCGTTCTCCTGGTGTATGCGCTTGTCTTTACGCAGCGCCGCTATTTCAGGCGGACGGAAGCACTGGTCTCCTAGCACCGTGAGATTGTAGCAGGCGGCTACTTCTTGCCTGAGGTCCGTGGGCAGGGAGAAATATTTTGCTTGCCAGTACTCCGGACCGTATTCCAAGTACAGTTCCATGCCCGACACCCCATCCGTGAGCAAGGTGACGAAAAGTTGGTCCCGCACGCGGTGAAGGTATACATTCGCTGCCCGTGTGAGGCCATCATTTATCATACCTCCCCAGTCGAGAGGGGCGAAGCGAGGGTTGGCATCGATTATAAGTGGACGTCGCCCCCGAGCTGTGAGTGCCTCCGCTTGGTCAAGGTCTGACCAGACATAAGAGACGTCGTATTGAGGATTGTTAACGTCGGCAATCGTGATGTGTTTCCCGGAGTACGTTGCCAGACGAGTTCCTGACGGGTAATCGCCACGTAGGAATACCCCATAGCCCGCACCCGGAAGATCGGAATTTGCCAGGCCCAATTGGACTCCTGGTAGGCTGATCCGCCCCGTCGGGATGTAGTTGCGGGGTATCGGGCTCTCTGTGTTGCGTGGTCGTTTACATGTGCGAGACAGCCGTATACGGTGGCCTGAGGTTGCGTTGTCAGCCACTGGGGGTTCTTCCTCCGACATGGGCTGCTCCTCCGCGCGTTGTACAGGGTTGCTGGTGTGGGGCCGCTTGAGGGGCCCCGTAGGGTGTAAGGGCCCTGAGGTCTCCTGGCCAGGAGGTTGTGAGGGGACGAGCAGTGGTGATCCTGCCGCCTGCGGGGTCGGTTCAGGGGGGAGAACATGCATAGTGTGAGCCGGGAGGCGAGGGCGAGTGAATCTGCTGAGGAAGAGTTCTGCGCGTAAGCGCTTACGCCGAGAAAAGGAGAAGCGCGGTGTTTGCGGTGAGTGTGCGAAGTCTGCTAAGTTATTTATTATTTTGGAAGGGGGAGGTGTCGGCAGCCGAGGCAGCCGCACCGTGCCTATACTAACTAATGGGGTACCTAATTTCAAATCAAAGTTAACGGAGCTAACTAGTCCACCTAGCCGATTGGAGGTCTGGGAGGGGGTAGAAGACCCAGCCAGATTCTCAGAGGGGGCGGGGGCCTCACTCATGGGTGATGTCCATGGTGAGTCCCTCGTCGTCAGAGCTGCGGCGTTTATTCGAGGTTTTGAAATAGGTCGCCGCCTCCGGGGGCAGTGGCATGCCCGCCTCCTGCATCGTATTGTACAGCATCCGCATGAAGTCCGTGTCTTTGTCACGCTGCGCCTTAATTTCCGTGTTGTGGGCGCTTACCAGTGCGATCGCCCCTTGACCGGCTTTGAGGGCCTTGTCAGCTGCCTCCACCGCCTGGTCCATACGAGAGGTGGCCTTGACTGCTGAGGATTCTAGGGCTGCTATCTTCCCGTGAGCTTTCTCTAACTGGGATTGCAGATCCCGGACCTCAGTTTTGATCTCATTGCGGGCGTCGCGCAGGAGGGTCGCGACCTCCTGGTGGAGGTAGGACTTGACCATCTGGTCAGGTTGAGG
>NMUI01000061.1 GCA_002221445.1 Phenylobacterium zucineum
GCGGCATCGCCAATATGAACTACTCGATCTCCAACACAGCTGAGTACGGCGAATACGTCACCGGCCCGCGCATTGTGACGCCAGAGACCAAGGCCGAAATGAAGCGCGTGCTGGAAGACATCCAGTCGGGCCGCTTCGTCCGCGACTTCATGCTGGAAAACCAAGCTGGCCAGCCCAGCTTCAAGGCCACCCGCCGCCGCGGCTCGGAACACCAGATCGAAGAAGTCGGCGCCCGCCTGCGCGCCATGATGCCCTGGATTACGAAGAACAAGCTGGTGGATACGGCGCGGAACTAGGCTGCGGCCGAGCTATAGAGTTAGAAAAGGGCTCGGACTTCGGTCCGGGCCTTTTTAGTTTGTACGTTTCGCTCGCGGGGGTTCAGATCCGTTCGCAAGGGAGCCAAATTTCTGTTTCCGGGAGTACCTTTTGTACAACGACCCCAAAGACCTTGCACGATCAGCACTTGCTATTCTTGCTCTAGCAAATGAGAAAGGCACCGACCAAGATATTATAATCGCACTAGAGCTTGCTGCAGTTAATATGGCCAACCATGTTTGGGATTGGCACCGTCTGAAATACAATTTGTCCAAACGTGAAAAGATTTCTTTTGCGAAAATTTTTCCGGCATGGAATATTTTGCGTGAAATTTCGAACGGAATAAAACACGCAAAGCCAATTATAAGTGATCCAAATAATACAGAATTACGGGAAGTTGAATGGGAAGACGATGATTTCTGGGCTGCTGATCATGGCAGAAAAATTTTATTTATCATGTTGAACGGGGAACAGAGATCTGTAAGTGCGATAGTTAAGAATTTCGCTACTGAATATTTAAGATATATATTCTGACATATAACGTCAGTGTATTAAATTGAGTTCGTCACGAGGTGCTAATCGGCTGCAAGGTTGTGTCTTATCACCTCAAACCCCTGTCTTTATGTTCACTTGTTGTTTGGCGGTATCTTTCCGGGACAACCGCGTCCTCGCGGGAGAAGGTTCCAGATGCTCGGCGGATCACCTTACCACCCTCACATACTTCGGCACGCGCCGCGATCTCCGCTGTCAACACCGGCGCGTCATCAGGGTCTTTCCAGTCTGACATGTCACATCTCCTCGCGGCCCAGTTTAACCTCCGAGATGATCCGGGTCAGCCCCCCATCACCGCGCCCAAACCATTCCTGCCAGCCGCTCGTCGGCGCTGAACGCCTCCCGGCCAAAGTCCATCACCGCCCTGGGTGCCTCGCACAGGGCCTGAATGCCCGACGCGCTGAAACGCACGCGCCAGGTGCGGCTTGCTGTGGGTTTGGGTTTGGCGAAGGCGGCGGGGGTGAAGAGGGCGAGGTTGTGGCCGTGGCCGGGATCTCTGACCGACATATAGCGCAGGGCCTTAACCTCAGCGACCCTTGCCTGGTCGGCTAGGTCCTGGCAGGGGCCATAGTCCGACAGGGCGGTCCAGAGGGCCCCTTGGGAGGCTAGGGGCGGGCGAGTCAGGTCTAGGTGGCGATCCGTGGCGATCTCCACCCTAAAGGCGGTGAACTCGGCGGCATTGGCGGGCCAGGGGGTGCCGGGCGACTCGGCGAAAACAGCAGGCGGTAAAAGGCCATTTCCGCCACCGCCGTCTGAGGGCGTTCAGAGGCATAGAAGACGCCGGGGGTGCGCCCGGCCCGCCGAAAGCGGGAGCCATGGGGATAGGCCGCCCCATAGCGGAAGGGGGTCTTTAAGAGATAGTGCAGGCCCTCGCACCCGGCAGGATAGGCGGGCTTGTGATCCTCCAGAACGTCTTCCAGCAGGGTCTGCTCGGCGGCGGTGTCCACCAGTTTCAAGGTGGAGACTTGGTGCTGGGCCTCCACCAATCGCCAGGCGGCGCCCCGATAGGGTAAGGCCTCAGAGGCGAGCGCGTCGGGCGTCCAGATAGGCGATGACATCGAACAGGCCTCGGATTGTGGTGATCAGATCGACGGGCCGTGCGCCCAGGGCGCTGTTGGGGCTGTGCATCCAGACCGCCGCCGCCCGGTCATCGCCGCCGACTATGGCGTCCAGGGCGCGATAGAGCCGTACCAGATGGGCCCCCAGTTCATAAGGCTTGCTATCTGGGGTCAGGATGAAGGCGTCCTGCCTCATGCGGGAGAATGAGGCCTCGCTCAGGCCCAGGGCCGAGGCCGCCACGGCCCCGCTGAGGTTGAGCTTGTCCGCCGCCCGGACCACGGCCTTGGTTAGGATCGGTCCCTTTTGATCAAGGGCACGATGCAGGGTCAGCGTCATAAGGCGTCCTTTCTATGGAAGAGTATAGATAATAATCTTTCCAAGGCAAGAATGACCGCTAAAAAGCGGGAGTTGACGCCGAGGGCTTAGACTTGGAGACAGGTTCGAAATAACGATCCTCATCTGAGCGCTCCCCCATGCCCCACCCCCTCGACGCCGCCATCGCCCTAACACCCCTTGGAGAGGGCCGGTTCGCAGGGGCGACGACGGCGGATTATTGGAACATGGCCGGGCCCTTTGGCGGGGCGACGGCGGCGGTCATGCTGAGGGCCGTGTTGGATCATCCGGACTGTCGGGGACGGCCGGCGGCCCTAACCGTCAATTATTGCGGGGCGGTGGCGGAGGGGGCTTTCGAGGTCTTCGTGCGGCTGGTCCGGGACGGGCGTTCCACCCAGCATTGGTCGGTGGAGCAGAGCCAGGCGGGCGGTGGCATCACCACCACGGCCAGCGTGGTCACCGGTGCCGAGCGGCACACCTGGGCTCACCCCATGGCCGCTATGCCGCAGGTCGCAAGGTGGGACCAGACCCCGGTTGCAGAGGGCACCGTTCCGGTGGCCTGGCGTAAGAATTATGACATGCGGTTTTTGACCGGTGGACCCCGGCCCCTGGCACCGGACGGCGCGGTGATGTCACCCGTCACCCGGATGTGGGTGCGCGACATGCCCTTACGGCCCGTGGACTATCCGGCCTTGGCGGCGATCAGCGATGCCTTCCTGCCCCGGATTTTCATGGTGCGGGGGGATTTCTCCCCGGTGGCCACAGTGACCTTGAGCACCTATTTCCTGGCCGATGCGGCCGCCCTGGCGCGGCAGGGGGACCGTCCCTTGCTGGCGGTCTGCGACGGAGCCGCCTTCAAGTACGGCTTCAATGACCAGTCGGCCCAGCTGTGGTCCGATGATGGGGAACTGCTGGCGGTGAGCAACCAGTTGGTCTGGTTCAAGGGGTGATATCCTTCTCCGGTCTTACCGGCGCAGGCCGGTATCCGGCTGCGTCCACTGCGCTTTCTATGACAGGGTCTGGTGTTGCCGCCTCGGTCGGGTTAAGGCCTCGGCCCCTGGAGTCTGCCTGTGTCTGATCCCGCATCCGCCGCCCCTCATGCCCAGGTGCAAAACACGGGCCTTGGCATCATCTTCCGGGTGGCGGCCATGTGCTGCATGGCGGGGCTGGGGGCGATCGTGAAGTGGACCTCGGGGCGGGGAGTGCCGGTCCTGGAGATCGTGTTTTTCCGCAATGCCTTCGCCTTCATTCCGGTTCTGCTCTATGTCAGCCGGACCTCCGGGCTGGGGGTGATGAAGACCACGCGGCCCATGGGGCACCTCATGCGCAGCATGATCGGCCTGTCGGGCATGGTGTTCGGGTTTTCGGCGGTTAGTCTGCTGCCCCTGACCCAGTCTACGGCCCTATCGTTCTCCACACCCCTGTTCATGACCGCCTTATCGGCCCTGATCCTGCGCGAGCCGGTGGGGGCGCATAGGTGGGGGGCTGTGGCGGTAGGGTTTGTGGGGGTTCTGATCATGATCCATCCAGACCCGAGTTGCTTTGCCGGTCTGGGAGTGGTCTTTGCCCTGATCGCGGCGGTGTCGGCGGCGGGGGCCCAGATCACCATACGCGAAATTGGCCGGACGGAGCCTGGGCCGACCATCGTCTTCTATTTCACCCTGGCGGGCACGGTCCTGGGATTGGCCAGCCTTCCCTTCGCCCGCGTGATTCCAGACCTGCCAACCCTTGGCCTGTTGATCCTGGGCGGGCTGGTAGGTGGGGTTGGGCAGTTGTTCCTGACCGAGGCCCTGCGCCGGGCCAATGTGGCCGTGGTGGCCCCCTTCGATTATACCCAGATGGTCTGGGCCACATTGTTCGGCTTTTTCATCTGGCATGAGATTCCCCAGGTCTTCACCTGGATCGGTGCTTGGTGGTCGCCGGCAGCGGGGTTTACATCCTGCTACGGGAAACCCGCAGGTTCCGCCTGCCGCAACGGTGATTTGACACCTCCGGTCTATTGGGGCGAGCCTCATATGCTGACATGAAATGATTGGACCCGAGGAGGTTGGTATTATGTCGAAGGTCTGCATCGCGGTTGGGTTTGCGGCGGTGATCCTGGCCCCGCAAACTGTGTCTGCGGCCACCACGGTTTTTGGCGGTGGGATGGCGGAGGCCTGTTCGAAGGCCGCAATCCGTGGCGAGGTTGAGGTCCAATACGAGAAAATCTGTACGGAGTCCCTGCAAACCGAATTCCTTGACCCGAGGGATCGGGCGGGGACTTTTGTTAATCGTGGGGTCCTGCGCCTGCGCCGGGCTCGTTATGAGGAAGCTACCCAAGACTTTAACGACGCTGTGCGACTGGCACCCGACCTGGGCGAGGCCTATGTGAACCGAGGGGCCGCCGCTGTGGGTCGTCATCAGTTCGCGCAGGCTCTGACGGACATCAATCGGTCGATTGAGCTGGGCGTCGACGAACCCGCCAAGGCCTATTTCAATCGGGCTATGGCTTATGAGGGCCTTGGTAATGTCAAGGCGGCTTATTTCGACTATCAGAAGGCGCTGGAGATCAAACCGGACTGGGATGCGCCCAAGACCGAGCTGACGCGGTTCTCAGTCTCTCAACGCTGAAGGTTCGGCGGGGTTCTCTTCAGGATTCCAGAGCCGGGACAGGTTCAAGCCCCAGGCAGACATTTACGCAACGTCGGGCCAATAGCTCGCCCGCATCCAGCAGGGGCACGGACACCGCGTCAGGAGTCAGGACCAGGGGAACCTCGGTGCAGCCGGCGATCACCGCCTCAGCGCCTTCGCGGACCAGAATTCGGGCCAGATCGGCCATGCCCTGTCGGACGGCGGCGCTGCGATCCCCCGCCTTGATCATGTTCAGCAGGGTCATGAATCCGGCCTGGGCTTCCTGGGGCAAGGCAACCAGACCCATACCCTGAGCGGCCAGGTATTCGTGGTAGAGCTTGATCGCATCCTTCGTGCCGAGGACTCCAGCCCGGCGGGCCCCGGTCTCCCGAGCCGCCCGGGCACCCGTGGCGATCATGTCGATCAGGGGCAGGCCTGACGAACGGCTGATCAGACCGGCGTAGACATGGGCGGTGTTGCAGGCGATGGCCAGGACATCAGCCCCTGCCCCGCGCAGGGCCCCGGCCATTTCCGCCAGCACTGGGCCGGGCTTGGCAAAGGGGTCGTTGCGATCTGGAACCTGCGGGTTAATGTCAACAATAACCCGGATGTGATCCTGATCCTTCTTAGCCGGGGTGAAGGCCTGGAGCTTGGTGAGAAAATCCAGGGTGGCGGCGGGACCCATACCCCCCAGAACGCCGAGCACCTTGCTCATGCCAGATGTCCTTCCAGAACGCTGGCATAGCCCGACAATCCTTGGGCCCCGCCGGTATGCAGGAAGACCACGGTCTCGTCCTTGAAGTGACCCTTCCGGGCCAGATCAATGAGCCCCTTCATAGCTTTGCCGGTATAGACCGGATCCAGCAATAGGGCCTCGGTTCGGGCGGCGAGTTTGAGGGCGTCGATAACGGCCTCGTCGGCCAGACCATAGCCTGCGCCCACATAGTCGCAATTGGCGAGGGTCATGTCCCGGGTGACCCGGTCCCCGTGGCCCAGCAACTCGGCGGTGGCGACGGCCAGCCTATCCACATTGGCTTCCTGCGTGTCCTTCGGCGCGCGGACGCCGATCCCGAGGACGGGAATATCTGCGCCCACCAGGGCCAGGCCCGCCACCAGACCGGCATGGGTTCCGGCACTGCCTGTTGCTGTGACGATCCGGTCGATCACCAATCCCTGCGCATTGGCCTGGGCCACCAGCTCAATGGCGCAATCCACATAGCCTAGGGCGCCAATGGTGTTAGAGCCGCCACCTGGAATTACATAGGGCCTGCCGCCCTTGGCGCGGACCTCATCGGCCACAGCGTCCAGCGCGGCATTCATATCCGATCCAGCTGGTACATTCCGCAGCTTACCGCCCATCAGCCGGTCCAGCAGGACATTACCTGAGCCGTTATAGTCGGCGGCATGGGTGGCCACCCGTTCTTCGAGAATGATCTCGCAGGCCATGCCGTAGCGGGCGGCGGCCGCGGCCGTCTGGCGCACATGGTTGGATTGGACCGCTCCTTGGGTCACCAAGGTGTCGGCATTCTGGGCTAGGGCCTCACCCAGCAAAAATTCCAGCTTTCGGGTCTTGTTGCCGCCGCCCGCCAAGCCGGTGCAGTCGTCGCGCTTGACCCACAGGCTGGGGCCACCAAGGGCGGCGCTCAGTCTGGGCATGGGCTCCAACGGCGTCGGCAGATGGGCGAACCGGGCGCGGGGAAAGCGGGCAAGGTGCATGGAGGTCTCCTGTCAGGTCCTGGCGATCGCTTTTTCCCTTCAGACGGAATCGTCTAAAGGAATTAAAAGGCTATAATTCAAAAGGTTAGAGCGTGTTTCGAATCCGACAACCGGGTCCCACCTACCAGGATACGCTCTACCACAGGGGCAAAGCCCTCGCCCAGTGGCCGATCGTCAGGGGCGCTGCTTTTTTGGAATGGCCGCGATCTGTTCTGGTGTCAGCTTCTCGAACTTATCGACGATGCAGGCGATCTCGCCCACCCCGGAGGCAATTTTCAGATTCAGATCAATGGGGCGACAGATCGGCCCGCTGCCGAAACTTTCGGTGATAATCGGGTCGCTACTCGTGGCCCCGCCAAGACAGGCTCCTTTCATGGAAACCCGGTAGATATCATGGCGACCCACAGCCAGGTACATGGTCTTATTATCGCCGATGGAATGGGCATTGACGTCATTTAGCCTAAAGCAATCGGCTGCAGCTGCTGAGGCGGCGAAGGTCACAGCGATCAGGGTGGCAAGGTTCAGAGTGTTCAGGCGCACGGGGCTCTCCATTGGCAACCATTCTCACCTTGACATCGAATTGGGAAGATTTCGAGGCAGCGTGGTCTCGGACCCTTCCCCTTAGGTGAGATCAGGCCTAGACTTTGGTCTGTCCTCGGGGGGCCGCGCTGGAGCGGCTGAGAGGCGGGTAAGCCCGCGACCCGTAGAACCTGATCCGGGTCATGCCGGCGAAGGGAACGGACCGTTCGTACGGACCGTCCTTTTGTGCATGGCCTCCAAACGCCAGGAGCTGCGCCATGAATATCCAGACCCCACGCGCCAACACCATTCCCACCGGTGAGCGTCCCGGGTCGCGCAAGGTCTATGAGTCGGGCCTCCTGTGGCCCGACATCCGCGTGCCGTTCCGTGAGGTTGCGGTTCATCCCTCGGCCAATGAGCCGCCGGTGACCATTTATGATCCTTCGGGCCCTTATACTGACCCTACGGCCGTCATCGATATTCACAAGGGCCTGTCGCGCACTCGGGAGCCTTGGGTGGTGTCGCGCAGCGATGTGGAGGTTGTTCAACATCCCCGAGACGTGAAACCCGAAGATAACGGGGGAGCTTCAGGCAAGCACCTGGCACCGCAGTTCACTGCGCCACGGCGGGTCTATCGCGCCAAGGCCGGCACATCGGTGACCCAGCTGGATTATGCCCGGCGCGGGATTATCACGCCGGAAATGGAATACGTGGCCATCCGTGAGACCCTGCGCCGCAAGGCCACCGATGCCTTTATCCGCGATGGTGAGGATTTCGGGGCGGAGATTCCGGACCTTGTGACACCGGAATTTGTCCGGGATGAAATCGCCCGAGGCCGGGCGATCATTCCGGCCAATATCAATCACACGGAGCTGGAGCCGATGATTATCGGTCGAAACTTCCTGGTGAAGATCAATGCCAATATCGGCAATTCGGCGGTCCTCTCCACCATTTCCGACGAAGTGGACAAGATGGTTTGGGCGACCCGCTGGGGTGCCGACACGGTCATGGACCTGTCCACCGGCCGCAACATCCACAACATCCGCGACTGGATCATTCGCAATAGTCCCGTTCCCATCGGGACGGTGCCGATCTATCAGGCTCTGGAAAAGGTCGATGGCGTCGCAGAGGACCTGAACTGGGAGGTGTTCCGCGATACCCTGATCGAACAGGCCGAGCAGGGAGTGGATTACTTCACCATCCATGCTGGGGTCCGGCTGGCCTATGTGCCCCTCACCGCCAAGCGGGTGACAGGGATTGTTTCCCGAGGCGGGTCGATCATGGCCAAGTGGTGTCTGGCACACCACAAGGAGAACTTTCTCTACGAACACTTTGAAGACATTTGCGAAATCATGCGCGCTTATGACATTTCGTTTAGCTTGGGTGACGGATTACGGCCGGGATCCATTGCCGATGCCAATGATGCGGCCCAGTTCGCCGAGCTGGAAACCTTGGGTGAGTTGACTCAGGTGGCCTGGAAACACGGCGTTCAGACCATGATCGAAGGGCCTGGCCATGTGCCCATGCACAAGATCAAGGCCAATATGGATAAGCAACTCAAGGCCTGCGGCGAGGCCCCCTTCTACACCTTGGGCCCGCTGACCACAGACATCGCACCTGGGTATGACCACATTACCAGCGGGATTGGCGCGGCCATGATTGGTTGGTTCGGCTGCGCCATGCTTTGCTATGTCACACCGAAGGAGCACCTGGGCCTGCCGGACCGGGAGGATGTGAAGCAAGGGGTGATCACCTATAAGATCGCTGCCCATGCGGCGGACCTCGCCAAGGGCCATCCCGGTGCCCGGGCCTGGGACGATGCCCTCAGCCGGGCCCGGTTCGAGTTTCGCTGGGAAGACCAGTTCAATCTGGGCCTCGATCCGGAAACCGCCCGGGAATACCACGATGAAAGCCTGCCCAAGGAAGCCTTCAAAACGGCCCACTTCTGCTCCATGTGCGGACCCAAGTTTTGCTCCATGAAGATCAGTCAGGAAATCCGCGAGTCTGCCGCCAAACAGAATGATGTGGCGGTTAGCGGCATGGCGGAGATGGCCGAGAAGTTCCGGGCTGAGGGCGGTGAAATCTATATCAAAACTCAGGGCTGATCCGCCGCCATGCAAGTCAAGGCAGGGCAGCCCTATTCGAGAACCGACTTTTCCGAGGTCGACTTCACCGATCTTGATCTGAGCGACAGCGTCTTTACAGATTGCCGTTTAAACGATTTTACCCTGTCGAATACCCTGCTGGAAGGTGCGCGGTTTCAGGCCTGCGCCTCGACGCCTTCCTGCCGCGCCGCCTGCCGGACTTCCTTGGCCGCATCGATATTCATGGCGGCGATGACGAGCCCCACGATCAGGTCAGGCCAGAAGGCCTGGGTGGCGGCGGTGACGAGACCGGCCCCAATAATGGCGATATTGGCCAGGGCGTCATTGCGGGCCGACAGAAAGGCGGCTCGGGTCAGACTTCCGGCGTGCGCCCTGTAGCGTGCCAGCAGGAAAGCGCAGGCCAGATTTACCCCTAGGGCCCCAAGACCGGTGATCGACAGCAGGCCTGGGTCGGGGACCTGCGGGTGGTTAAACTTTGACACAATGGTCCAGACGGTAGCCAGACCCGGCGCCAGCAACAGGGCTGCCAACCCCATGCCCACGGTCGCGCGACGGCGGGCTGACCAGCCCAGAGCCGCCAGGATCAGAAGATTGACCGAAGCGTCCTCCAGAAAATCCACAGAGTCAGCAAACAGTGACACCGAGCCTATGCGTCGGGCCATAAAGACCTCCACACCGAAATAGGCCAGATTGGCCACGGCGACGATCAGGATGGCGCGGCGAAGGGCAGGTTGGCTCATAGGTGTCATCCTACGGTGCTACCACACTTATCAGGAGATCGTCGCAGGACGCCGGATTTTGGACGAAGGCATAAAACTGTGAACCGAGCTGTTGTGTGTTTGGCGGCTGGCCTGTCTAAATGGACCCCTGTTTAGGAGACCTCCATGTCGCGCTCTGCTGTTGCCGCCGGTCTATCGGCCTTGACCCTGCTTGTGGCCGCTGGATCGGCTGAAGCCCGCAATGTTCCGACGGACAAGGCGGCTATAGATGCCCAGCTGAACACCTTCTACCCGCATCTGGATGCGCTCTATAAAGATATACACGCTCATCCCGAACTCGGCTTTCAAGAAACCGAGACTGCCAAAAAGCTGGCGGTGGAAATGCGCGCCCTAGGCTTTTCGGTGACCGAACACATAGCGGGTACCGGGCTTGTGGCGATTTACAAAAACGGCCCCGGACCAACGGTTATGGTGCGCACCGAGATGGACGCTCTGCCGATGGAGGAAAAACCGGTCTTGCCTATGCCAGTCATGTGATCGCCACCTGGAATGGCAAGCAGACCCCCGTCGATCATGCCTGCGGGCACGATATTCATATGGCCGCCTGGGTCGGGACGGCCCAGGCCCTGGTGGCTATGAAGGCCAAGTGGCATGGAACTCTGATGTTTGTCGCTCAGCCAGCGGAGGAAACCACGGGCGGGGCCAGGGGCATGATTGCTGACGGCATTTTCACAAGGTTTCCCAAACCCGATGTCGGCTTTGCCTTGCATGTCGGACCCGCTGCCTATGGCGAGGTGACCTATCGGCCAGGGGCTAATAGCTCAAACTCTGACAGTCTGGAGATCTTATTCAAGGGGCGAGGCGGGCACGGATCGACCCCGAGCCTTACCATTGATCCCGTGATTGAGGCGGCGCGCTTTACCATGGACGTGCAGACCGTGATCAGTCGGGAAAAGGACCCCGCCGCCTTTGGGGTCATTACGGTAGGGGCCATCCAGAGCGGCAATGCCGGCAATATCATTCCTGATACCGCCCTGTTGCGGGGGACGGTCCGCAGTTATGATGGCGGCGTGCGGGCCAAGTTGCTGGATGGCATCCGGCGCACGGCGACGGCGGTCGCCGCCATGGCGGGCGCACCCTCACCCGATGTGGATCTTGTGGTCGGCGGGCGGGCCGTGGTCAATGATGAAGCCGTCACGGCCAGGACGGCAGCTGTTTTCAAGGCGGCCTTCGGCAATAAGGCCGCACTCCAGCCCGCCCCAGGGCCGCAGAGCGAGGACTATTCGGAATTCATCCTGGCTGGCGTGCCGTCCTTGTTCTTCGGGATCGGTGGTTATGACCCGGCCAAGATCGCCGAGGCCACCGCCAAGGGGCAGGTGCTCGCCGCCAACCATTCGCCCTATTTCGCCCCGGTCCCGGAACCCACCATCCGCAATGGGGTTGAAGCCATGACCCTGGCGGTCCTCAATTCCCTGGCACCTTGAGCCAACTTCAAACGTCGGAGCTATCCATGTCCCTAAAACCTTGCGCCCTGGCGGTGGCCTGCTCGCTGATCCTGGCCGGCAGTGCCCAGGCCGCACCAGATTATGCGGTCATTCGGATGACCCAAAGCGTGGATCGTCCCGCGGCAGCGGTCTGGGCCAAGGTGGGCGGCTTTTGCGACCTTGGGGTTTGGATGAAAATCGACTGCAAACTCACCTCCGGGGAGGGCGACATTGGCAGTGTTCGCAGCATTGCCGGGGGTCGGGTCACTGAAGTGATGGTGGGTAAGACCGACCTTTCCTACGGCTATGTTCAGCCCGCCACGGAAGGAAGGTTCTATGATCTTTACCACGGCTTCCTGGAGGCCAAGGCGGTTACCGCCAATACGTCGGTGCTGAATTATACCCTGGTGTATGACGTCTCGAACCTGCCTGATCAGGCGACCAGAGACGCCGACATCGCCCGTCGTCGCGTGCTGTTTACCGGGGCTCTGACCGCGATGAAAACCCTGGCCGAGGCCAAATAAGCCCCTGTTGGAATCTACCAATGACGGCGAGCAAGACCGCAAACGGACGAAACTATGACTTCAGCAATCCCTGCTGACCGCGCGGAAAACAAGCTGCTGGGGTTAGAGGTCCTGCGTTTCATTACGGCCTTTGCCATATTGGTCTGGCACTATCAGCACTTCGCCTATGTCGGTAACGCGGCTGTCGGCCTTGTTCGCACCCATCAGCCCTTCTACGGGGTGTTGAGGCCCTTTTTCGAATATGGCCTGAATGGCGTTCAGGTGTTCTGGTGCATTAGCGGTTTCATCTTTTTCCACAAATACCGCGACAGCCTGGCCGAGCGCAGGGTGAGTGGCCGCACGTTTTTTGTATTGAGATTCTCACGGCTTTATCCGCTGCATCTGGTCACCCTGCTGATTGTCGCCGGGTTGCAGGGGCTCTACGCCCGCCAGCACGGATTCAGCTTCGTCTATGAGAACAACGATCTTAAACACTTCATTTTGCAGCTTTTTATGGCGTCCTATTGGGGACTTCAGCAGGGGTTGAGCTTCAACGGTCCGATCTGGTCGATCTCCACAGAGATCCTAGTCTATTTTGTCTTCCATGCCTGTCTTCGGCTTTTCGGGCGCTCTAATCTTGTCACTCTAACCATGATCGGCCTGTTTCTTCTGGCCAGGATGTCGGGCCGGGACAATGCCCTGGTCAATGGCCTGGGCTTTTTCTATGCGGGGGGATTGGCGGCCATTTTTCAGGCCCGCTTTACAGATCACAAAGCATGGTTCCGGATGAGGCTCGCGGTCCTGATCTGCCTATTGGCAGGAATTTCAGCCGCCGCCGGTCTTCATGGGCTATGGGAGACAGAAAAGGTTAATTTGACCCTATTCTGGCTGACACCCCTGGTGCTGATCCTGGTGTCCGGCGATCTGCCCGCGCTGCGGCCGTTCGCCCCGATTATCGAAGGGTTCGGCAACCTGACCTATGCCAGCTATCTCCTGCACTTTCCGCTTCAGTTGTCGGCGGTGCTGATTTTTGCCGCGCTTAAGGTATCGGTTCCATTTTACAGTGACGGCTTGTTTCTGGGGTATCTGGCGGCTGTTCTGGCTCTTTCTTGGCTGGTCTTCCGAGTCTTCGAGAGACCGGTGCAGAACGCCATTCGTAAGGCCCAGCTGGGGTGACGTCGCCGGAAATCCGCAGCGCGCCGCCGGACTCGCCTATATCCGGACTCGTCTATATGTAGGCCATGACCTCGGACCTGACCGATCAAACCCTGCAAGGTGCCGCCCTGATCAAGGATCAGGTGCGTCGGCTCCCGGACTCACCAGGGGTCTATCGCATGATGGGTGAGGACGGCGAGGTACTTTATGTAGGCAAGGCGCGGTCGCTAAAAAAGCGTGTTACTCAATATGCCCAGGGCCGGTTCCACACCCAGCGCATCGCCCTGATGGTGGACCTGACCCGGTCCATGGAATTTGTCACCACCCGCACCGAAACCGACGCACTGCTGCTTGAAATCAATCTTATCAAGCAGATGAAGCCACGATTTAATGTCCTGCTGCGGGACGATAAGAGCTTTCCGGAAATCGTCATCCGGCGGGAACATCCCGCCGCTCAGCTGCGTAAGCATCGGGGCGCGCACACCATAAAGGGCGACTATTTCGGCCCCTTCGCCTCGGCTCACTCGGTGACTAGAACCCTGAACACCCTACAGAAAGCCTTTCTACTGCGGTCCTGTTCCGACAGTGTCTACGAGGGGCGAACCCGGCCCTGTATGCTGCACCAGATCAAACGCTGCGCGGCCCCCTGCACGGGGCTAATCACTTTGGAAGACTATGCGCGCTTGGTGGATCAGGCCGAAGACTTCCTGCGCGGGAAAAGTCGCGCGGTGCTGGCGACCCTGTCATCGCAGATGCAGGCCGCCTCTGATGATATGGAATTTGAGCTGGCAGCTCGGTTGCGTGATCGTATCCGCGCCCTGGCCTCGGTCTCACAGGAAACCCAGATCAATCCGGAGTCCCTTGAGGAGGCCGATGTCTTCGCCCTTCATGCTGACGGTGGACAGGCCTGTATGCAGGTCTTTTTTTCCGGGCAGGACAGAACTGGGGCAATCGCGCCTATTTTCCTCGGGTGGATAAGACCGACGGCGACGCCGAGGTTATGGCGGCCTTTCTGGGCCAATTCTATGACGACAGACCCATCCCCAAACTGATCCTGACCAGCGCAGAGCCGGCGGAGGTCGAGCTGCTCGGCGAAGCCTTTGCCATGAAGGCAAACCGTAAGGTTGAAATCTTGCGCCCCCAGAGAGGTGAAAAACGCCAGCTGGTGGACGATGCCCTGACCAATGCCCGGGAAGCCCTGGGCCGCAAGGTGTCGGAAAGCTCAGCTCAGTCCAGGCTGCTGGCCGGGGTGGCCGAAGCCTTTGGCCTGGACGCCGATCCCGAGCGGATCGAGGTCTATGACAACAGTCACATAATGGGCACCAATGCCGTCGGCGGTATGATTGTCGCCGGCCGCGACGGCTTCCAGAAAAGTCAGTATCGGAAGTTCAACATCAAGGGGACAGACCTTACGCCCGGCGATGACTATGGTATGATGAAGGAGGTGTTTCGACGGCGGTTCGCCCGGCTGGTGAAGGCCGAAGAGTCCGGAGATAGCACCACTCGTCCTGATCTGGTCCTGGTGGACGGGGGTGCGGGTCAGCTGGCCGCCTCCCTGGAAATTTTTGACGAGCTGGGCATAGACGACATCGCTATTGTTGGCGTCGCTAAAGGGCCGGACCGGGATGCGGGTTTGGAGCGGTTCTTCCTACCGGGTAAGCCGCCCTTCATGCTCGAACCCAAGAGCCCTGTGCTCTATTATCTTCAACGCCTGCGGGATGAAGCGCACCGGTTCGCCATTGGCACCCATCGCATTAAACGCGCCGCTGACATGCTTAAAAACCCGCTTGATGAGATTGAGGGTGTGGGCCCCGGTCGCAAGCGCGCCCTTCTGCACGCCTTTGGTTCAGCCCGGGGGGTTTCGCGGGCCTCGGTGGAGGATTTAGCCAAGGTGGACGGCGTCAGCAGCGCCCTGGCAGAGCGCATTCACGGCTTCTTCCGGAAGGGATAGGGTCAGGTATGAAAGCGATCCCGAATCTTCTCTCCGCCGGGCGGCTGATCCTGACCCTGTTGATGTTTGTGGCCCTGTCCGTCGTCGGGGGTGGTGTGCCCTATGTGATGGTGGATCAAGAGATCTATCCGGCGCTTTTGCGGTTTGCATTCTGGGCTTTTGTGATTGCGGCGGTGACGGATTTTTTCGACGGCTGGCTGGCTCGCAAGCTGGATGCGGTCACAGTCTGGGGCGCTATTCTCGATCCGATCGGCGACAAGGTTCTGGTCTGCGGCGCGATATTGGGCCTGCTGGCCCTAGGACCCCAGCCCATGGTGGTGCTACCGGCGGGCCTGATCCTGTTTCGCGAGTTTACCGTCAGCGCCTTGAGAGAGGTTGGGGCGGGAAAGGGCGTCATTCTTCCCGTGACGCGACTGGCCAAGTGGAAGACCACCCTGCAACTCATCGCCCTGGGGGGGAGCTTTTGCGGGCCAGCGGTGCGGCGTTCAGCGTCTCGACCCCATGGCTTACGGTTATCGCCGTATGTACACACATCACGCTCTGGATCGCGACCGCCATCACCCTGGTGACCGGATTTCAGTATTGGGTTCAGACCCGACGGACCCTTGAGGACCAAATATCAGGGGATCTTACGCCTACAGGAGCAAATCCTACCCCTGGGGGCTCACATAAGCACTAATCAGGCCCAACGGCGCGGCGGTGGTGTTTTTCACAGACCGGATCACAATACGGCTTTCGATATTCGACACGAGGCCCAGGCCAAGGATTTTTTCCCTCAGGAAATCGTCGAAAGCGTGCATGTCGCGGGTGACGATCCGCAGTTCATAGTCGGCAGAGCCAGTGACCGTGGCGCACTGAACCACTTCGGGCAGTTTGCCTATGGCCGTTTCAAAAGCCGTGAGATTGTCCTTGGTCGGTAAGGACAACTTGACCGTGCAATAGACTTCAAATCCGAGACCCAGCTTATCACGGTCCAATATGGTCACCCGGCGCTGGATAATGCCGGAGTCTTCCAGACGTTTGATCCGGCGCCAACACGGGCTGGAGGACAATCCGACCCGATCTGCGATCTCTGCGACGCTAAGGGCGGCGTCATGCTGGATAAGGTCCAGAATCTTGGTATCAACAGCGTCCAGGGGTTCAGACATGTTTTACTCGCAAACTGGGGGTAAATTCGCGTCAATCGTGCCGGAACGCGGTCGTTAGGGGCATACCTTTGGCAAGTAATTGCGACAAACTTATATGATCTTGCAAGGGCTATGGCAGGCTCAGAAGGAAGGAATTTGCGATGCGGCACGCGGAAGTGACGCTCGACGACAAATTTTTGCTAAAAGAGGGGCGGGTCTTCATGACCGGGGTCCAGGCGCTCCTGCGGGTCATGATCGACCAGCAACGCCTGGACGAGGCTGCCGGGCGTAACACGGCGGGCTTCCTTTCGGGCTATCGTGGTTCCCCCTTAGGCGGATTGGACCAACAGGCACACCGGGCCCGGAAACACCTCGATACGGTCCATGTGGTCTTCAAGGAAGGGTTGAACGAGGACCTAGCAGCAACGGCCGTGTGGGGCAGCCAGCAGGCCAATCTGTTTCCCGGGGCGCTTTATGACGGCGTTTTCGGCATGTGGTACGGCAAGGCCCCCGGGGTGGATCGGACAGGGGACGCGTTCAAACACGCCAATTTTGCGGGAACCCATCCTATGGGTGGGGTTCTGGCGGTGGCGGGTGATGATCACACCTGCAAGTCTTCCACCCTGCCCAGTCAGTCTGAATATGCCTTCCAGGACTTCGAAATGCCGGTCCTGTCCCCGGCTGATGTGCAGGAAGTTCTCGACTTTGGCCTATTGGGTTACGGCCTCTCCCGATTTTCGGGGTTGTGGGTCGGGCTCATTGCCCTGGCCGATACTATGGACTCTGGGGTGACCATTGATGTCTCCCTGGACCGTCATCAGATCATCACACCGACCAATCACACCCTACCGAGCGGTGGTCTGGGCATCCGCCTGAAGGACCAGCCCCTGGATAAAGAACGTCGGCTCCGAACTCAGAAGATCCCGGCGGCCCTGGCTTTCGCTCGGGCCAACAGGATTGACCGGGTGGTTCTCGGGGCACCCCGACCCCGTCTGGGCATTGTCTGCCAGGGTCAGGCCTATAAGGACGTTATCGAAGCCTTCGCGGCCATGCAGATTTCCTTTGCTGAAGCCGCCGATCTGGGGGTTGCCATCTATAAGGTGGGTATGCCCTGGCCGCTGGAACCTCAGGGCTTAAGGGCTTTTGCGGCGGGGCTCGAAACCTTGATGGTGATTGAGCACAAGCGACCGCTTATCGAAGTTCAGGCCCGCGCCGCCCTCTATGATCTGCCCGCCCATGCCCGGCCCCGGATTATCGGCAAGACCGACGAAAAGGGCCATCCCCTGCTGTCAGAATTAAGTTCCCTTTCCGTCGCCGAAATTGCCCTGGCCATTGCCGACCGCCTACCCTCAGGCGCGCACATGGATCGGGTTCATGATTATCTGAGCCGCGTCTCCGCCGCCTCCATGGCGGCTGTAACCCTGGCGACTGAGCAGCAGCGCAAACCCTTTTTTGCTCGGGCTGTCCGCATAATACATCGACCCGTCTGCCCGACGGTTCCCGCGCCCTGGCCGGCATCGGGTGCCATTATATGGCGAGCTTTTCTGATCCTCAGACGGACCTCAACAGTCACATGGGCGGGGAGGGTCTGACCTGGGTGGGCTCTGCACCCTTCACCACGGAAAAGCATGTCTTCGTTAATTTGGGGGACGGCACCTACAATCATTCAGGCTCCCTGGCGATCCGGGCTTCCGTCGCTGCGGGTTCCCACGTCACCTACAAATTACTGTTCAACGATGCGGTGGCTATGACGGGCGGCCAGAGGGCCGAAAGCGGCTTCACCCCAGCGCAGATCACCCGCCAACTGGCCGCCGAGGGTGTGGCGCGGACGGTGATCGTGGCGGCTGAACCCGAACGGTATGACGGCGTCACCGACCTGGCCCCTGGTGTGGAGGTTTATCCCCGATCTGAGCTCATGGCAGTTCAGCGCAGGCTTCGCGAAATCCCCGGTGTGACGGTCCTGCTCTATGATCAAATCTGCGCCACGGAGAAACGTCGGCGCACGAAGCGCGGAACGCTGGAGGCCACCACCAAACGGGTATTTATCAATCCCCTGGTGTGCGAAGGCTGCGGCGATTGTTCAAAGACGTCCAACTGTGTTTCGATTGAACCCTTAGACACTGAATTTGGTCGCAAGCGGCAGATCAACCCATCCAGTTGCAATACCGACTATTCCTGCCTTGAAGGGTTCTGTCCCTCGTTCGTAACTTTGGAAGGGGCGGAGAAGGTTCAGGATGCGGCCCTTCCTGCGCTTACAGCGGACTCAACGCCGCTTCCGATCTTCGAGCCCCTGACCGATCTGCGCAATATCGTCTTTACGGGCATAGGCGGCACCGGCGTCACCACCACAGCTTCGATCCTGGCCATGGCGGCCCATGTGGACGGGCTGGCGGCCTCCGTGGTCGATATGACCGGCCTTGCCCAGAAGGGTGGGGCTGTCTTTAGTCATGTGCGGATAGGTGCTGGGCCGACCCAGGTCGTCGGCGGTCGTGTCCCGGCCGCTTGCGCCCATGTGCTGATCGCTTGCGACATCTTGTCGGCCGCCGGCCCCGATGCCCTGGCGCTCTATGCCAAGGACCGGACCATGGCAGTGGCCAATGCTGATTTTGCGCCGACCGCTGACTTCGTTACCGATCGGGATGCCCGGTTTGATGCTGACAATATGGCCCGGCGCATTGCCGCTGCGACCCGCCGTTTCGATCAAGTCCCCGCCCACCGCCTCGCCGAAACCCATTTCGGTGACGCCATCTATGCCAATATGATCATGCTGGGCTTTGCTTGGCAGAAGGGCCATGTGCCGGTCTCCAGCCGCGCCGTTTATCGCGCGATCCGTCTTAACGGCGTTGCCGCTGATCAGAACCTTCAGGCCTTTGAACTGGGCCGGAGAATTGCGCATGATCCCGATCTTGCCCAGATGCCGCCGAGTAGGGATGCTGCACCCATGGCCCTGGACGATCTGATTGCGCATCGTACCACAGACCTGCAGGCCTATCAGAATGCGGCCTATGCGAAGGATTATGCCTCGCGCATGGCCAAGATCGCCGGGCTGGGGTCTGAACGTCTGACCCGAGCCGCTGCCGTCAATCTCTACAAACTCATGGCCTATAAGGATGAGTATGAGGTGGCGCGCCTCTATACCGATGGGCGTTATGCAGACCAGCGGGCCCGGTCTTTCCGAGGTGGTCGGGTCAAGATCTGGCTTGCGCCGCCGTTTCTAGGCCTGAAGGACAGCGAGGGCCGCCCGCGCAAAGTGGCTTTCGGGGGTTGGATGCTGGACTATGCCCTGCCGCTATTAGCCCGCTTGAGGGGGTTGCGGGCGACAGTGCTCGATCCGTTCGGCGGTACAGAAGAACGCCGGGCCGAACGTCGGCTAGTGCGCGATTATCAGGCCGATCTGGATCGGATTCAGGGGCAGTGGTCGGCGGTCAAGGAAGCGCTCGCCGTACAGATTGCCGAACTCCCTCAGGACATTCGAGGCTACGGCCATGTGAAGGCCGCGAGCATGGTCACAGCGGCTAAAGCCCGGGAAAAACTTTGGCAGGCATGGTCTGAAACCTGAATTCGTCCCGTCCTTACCAGAGTCGAGGCCGATTATGCGCCCCTCCAGTCCGAACCTGTTGTCGGATCAAAACATGATCCAACTTTTTTGAATTAGTGCCTTTTTTATCCCTCTAGACGTTTCCGTCTAGAGGGAACAG